>NC_016604.1:1222045-1527556 GCF_000230895.2 Mycolicibacterium rhodesiae NBB3 | reverse complement strand
GTCACCGGTACCGCAGGCAAGGCCGCGTTCACCCGGTAGATCTCCACGGCGGGGTAACGCGGGCGCAGCCCGCTGTCGGTGACGAATCCGGGCAGCGTCCCCGGCCCGACCGGATCGCCGAACTCCGCGACCCGCTCCAGGCCGGGGGAGCCCTCGATCGTGCGGTGCACCAGCACCGGCCGCGCCGACCTCGACGACTCCGGATCCAGGTCGTTACGTACCACGACGTACGAGATGCCTTGCCGGGCAAGGGTATCTGCGAGTCCAGCAGACGGTCTGCCCGCCGCGAACAGGCGTTGCACGGAGTCCAGCGCCCGGATGGTCTCCGGCGGAGTCAACGGAATCGAGTCGCGCACACCCCATGCGCTGTCACCGAGAACCTGCAGCGGCTCGTCGTGACTGCTGCCCCACACCTGGGTGGCGAAGGGGGCGCCCGGGGCCACCAGCACACGTCCGGAGTCGTTGTGCGCGTCGAGCCAGTCGGCGGTCTCGTGCCAGTACGGCGGGATGGCCTCGAATGTGCCGGGGGGAGTGAGACGCCCCGTCCACGCCAGGGATGTGCCTGCGGTCAACGCGACCAGGGCGACGATGCCGACGGCCACCCGCTTGTCGCGTTCGGGATGTGCGAATGCGTCCCGCCATACAGCGCGCGGCGCGCTTCCCGGCAGCGGGATGCGGCCCAGTAGGTGAGCCAGGCCCAGCACGATCGGCAACCGTAACAGCGGCTCGAGTTTGTGAATATTGCGCAGCGGAGTGCCGTCCGCGTCCAGAAATGCTTGAACCGCAAGAGCCACAGGCGATCCCAGGCCACCCGAATATCCGGCCGCGAGTACGGCGACGCCGACGAGCAGGACGGTGACCAGCCGTCCGCGCGCTGGCATCGAGCGCAGCGCCAGTCCCGCCAGACCGACGGCGGCCACCAGTGTCGTCGCCAACACCGCGACCGACCCCGTCACCAATGAGGCGCCCGCCGTGGCGTTCGGCGCGACGAAGGGGGTCCACACGTCGGTGCCACGCAGCATCTCGGTCAACGACATCCACCGCGTCGTCACGCCGGAGGATTCGATGAAGTCGAGGAACGGAGGGCTGACCCGGCCGAGCATGACGAGTGCGGTCACCCACCACGCCACCGCCAGTGCGATGCAGATCGCCCACCATCCGGTGAAACGCCACCACAATTTGTTCGGCTTGTGACACACCAGCCAGATCGCCGCGACCAGGCAGGCCGTCAGCGTCGCGACGGCGTTGACGGCACCCATCAGCGCGATCGCGAGCGCAGAACGCGCGGCCAGCGCACGGACCGAGCCTTTGCTTCCACCCGCTCCGGGCCCGCCCGTCCCACGCAGCGCGACGATCACTGGCAGCAGCACCCAGGGCGCCAGCATCATCGGCAACGTCTCCGAGGAGATGGCGCCGATGGTGGTCAGGACCCGAGGCGACAACGTGAACGCGACGGCGCCGATGACACGCGACGTGGACGTGCCGATCCCCAGAGCTTCCGCGACCCGCAGAAATCCCCAGAACCCGAGCACCAGTAGCAGCGCCCACCACAACCGCTGGGTCACCCAGCCGGGCACTCCGAGCACATCCCCGGCGAGGAAGAACGTGCCGTGGGGAAACAGGTAGCCGTAGGCCTGGTTCTGCGCCTGCCCGAACGGCAACTCGCTGTTCCACAGGTTGAAGGCGCGGGAAAGGAACCGCGCGGGATTGGCGGTCAGGTCGAGCTTGGTATCGGGGGAGATCCGTCCGGGGGACTGGGCGAACGTCAGGACCAGCGCCGCGGCGGCAACCGCCCACAGCCAACGCCGCGCAAGCGGCGTGGATCTAACTTCTGTCGCCGTACTCAACCCGGTTGAGCACCGATGACGCCGGGTCGCCAGCCTGCAGCGGTGGCTTGTTGTCTTGCTGGACCATCAGCGTCACCCCGAACACGGCGGCCGCACCCAGCAGCAGGCCGACAACGATGCTGGCCGCGGCGGGCACGAGAAACCGATCCATCCGGCCAAAGTAGCAGACAATATCCGTCGTGGAATGGCCGTGCCCTGACGACGAGCGCGTCTTCTGGCGCACCGACTCTCCCCTCGCAAGCGGTGGAACCAGCACTGTCTGGGTGGGCTCTGCCGGCGACGGTGTGCTGGTGTTCAACGGATCCGACCGGGTGTATCTGGACGGCTACGAATATCAGATCACCGTCGCACCGGATCAGTTCGAGAAACTGCGTGCGGCGCTCGGCGCAGAATCGGCCGCTGACCTCGTCGAGCTCGTGTGCGCCCACGCGGCGGCCATCATGTCTCGCGGCGAGCGCAGCTGGCTGGAAGACCGTGGGATCGAATGCGGATTCATTTCCTACTAGGGTCGGAGCCCATGGTTTCAATTGGTTCGGGGTTGCGCGCGCTATGCGCTGCCATGGCACTGCCCGCGCTCGTGTCCGGCTGTTCGACCGCCGCGGAGCAGGAGGCCCCGGCCCCGACGATGGCGGCGACCGCCGTGCCGCAGGCACCCTTGATCGTCCCGCCACCCGCATGCGGTGAGGGTCCGGCGCTGCTGTCACAACTGTCCACGCGCGACAAACTGGCTCAGCTGCTGATGGTGGGCGTCAACAACGCGGAGGACGCCCGGAACGTCGTCGCCTCGCAGCACGTCGGCGGGATCATGATCGGGAGCTGGACCGATCTGTCGATGCTGTCCGACGGCTCGCTCAAGGACATCGTGGGGTCGGCGGCCCCGCTGCCGCTGGCGGTCAGCGTCGACGAGGAGGGTGGCCGGGTGTCGCGGCTGTCCTCGGTGATCGGCACCCAGCCACCTGCGCGGGTGTTGGCGCGGACCCAGACTCCCGAACAGGTGTACGCGATCGCGCTGCAGCGCGGTCAGGCGATGCGAGGCCTCGGCATCACGATCGACTTCGCACCCGTGGTCGACGTCTCCGACGCGCCCGATGACACCGTGATCGGCGACCGGTCCTTCGGCTCGGATCCCGCTGTGGTCACCGACTTCGCCGGCGCCTACGCCCGCGGACTGCGCGACGCCGGGCTGCTGCCGGTGCTCAAGCACTTCCCGGGGCACGGGAACGGCTCCGGTGACTCGCACACCGGCAGCGTCACCGCACCGCCGATCGCCGACCTGCAGAACTCGGACCTGATCCCGTACCGCACGCTGAACGCACAGCTGCCGGTCGGGGTGATGGTCGGTCACATGCAGGTGCCTGGCCTCACGGGCAACGACCCGGCCAGCCTGAGCCCCAGTGCATACGGGCTGCTGCGCTCCGGCGGCTATGGCGGCCCCCCGTTCAACGGGCCCGTGTTCACCGATGACCTGTCGTCGATGCAGGCGATCTCCGATCGGCTCGGTGTCGCCGAGGCCGCCCTGCGCGGATTGCAGGCCGGTGCCGACACCGCATTGTGGGTGACCACCGGCGAGGTGCCCGCGGTACTGGACCGGTTGGAGAAGGCGGTCGCTGCCGGCGAGTTGTCCATGGCTGCGGTCGATGCGTCGGTGTTGCGGATGGCTACGGTCAAGGGGCCACATCAGCGGTGCTGATATTGGGCTGGGGCAGCGGTGCTGACGCCCACCGTTCGCCTATTGCTTACCCTTGAGTAATGGCAGGTGGGACGAAGCGGTTGCCGCGCGCGGTGCGCGAGCAGCAGATGCTCGACGCCGCCGTGCAGATTTTCTCGGTCAACGGCTATCACGAGACGTCGATGGACGCCATCGCGGCAGAAGCTCAGATCTCCAAGCCGATGCTGTACCTGTATTACGGCTCCAAGGAGGAGCTGTTCGGTGCCTGCCTGGACCGTGAGTTGTCCCGTTTCGTCGAAGACGTGCGCGGCAAGATCGACTTCTCGCAGAGCCCGAGAGAACTGCTACGCAACGCGGTTCTGGCATTTCTGGAGTACATCGACGCCAACCGGGCGTCGTGGATGGTGCTCTACAACCAGGCCACCAGTTCACAGGCGTTCGCGCACACCGTGCGCGAGGGCCGCGAGCGGATCATCGAACTCGTCGGCAGGCTTCTTCAGGCGGGTACACGCAATCCCGAGCCGGATACCGATTTCGACATGATGGCAGTCGCGTTGGTGGGTGCCGGAGAGGCGATAGCGGCGCGAGTGAGTACCGGCGACGCCGGCGTCAACGAGGCCGCTGAACTGATGATCAACCTGTTCTGGCGAGGGTTGAAGGGTAAGCAGTCCGACAAGGACGCGCCCGTCTCCGCTCGCTAGAGGGCTGTCAGCAGGTACAGCCCGACGCGTCGTAGCTGCTGTACAACGAAGCGCCTGCCTGCGCTGTTGCCGATATTCCGCCCATGCTTTCGAGCGCTTCATCGGACATGTGGCTGGTGAACAGATCGTCGTACGACACGGTGGCAGGGCTAGCACTCATAGCTAAGAAACCTCCGTTTGCGCCGCCAACGGCTGCTGTCGCGTTGCGCTGACGGAATTGACAATTTCTAGAAGTATGGCAGCGCCAGCGCCTCCGGTGGTCGAAAATTCTGAGGGTCCTCTGTGAATTCGCCGTAAAGAGGGGCAGTTAAGCCAATTCGGACAGCACCGCTGGATCGACACAGGAGTTCGGATGGAGTCTGGCTTCGAGCGCATGCTGTCTCGCGCCGCGACCATCGACGAGGTGCTCTCCGATGCTTACCAACCGCTACCTGGGCAGAAGGCCGATGCCGACATCGCAGCGCACCGGTTGGCGGCGTGGTGCCGGGCAGCCGCCAGTGGCGACTGGCGGTTGTTCGCTCGACGACTCGACCGCGACGGGTGGTCCGTCGAAGAGATTCTGACCAGGTTTGCCAACGTGCGGCGTGATCCCCGAAGGCCGGTGCCCGCCTGGATGGCCGACGGGGAATGGGTTTGTGCCGCACTTCAGCCCGCGGAGGGCGATGCCCCAGTTGAGGTCGGTGCGGTGCCGTTCGCGCCGCTGTTCGCGCCACTCGTCAGTGCGGCTCAGATGCGGCTGTGGTCGGTCGTCGACCCGAAAGCACGCGGCATCCTGACCGAAGGTGCCCGCGCCGATCTGAGCACTGCGCTGATGTGCGAACTGTCGGACCTCGCGTCGCCCGCACTGTTCGAACGCTTCACCGCTGCGACCGGATTCCGGGATTTTGTCGGTGACATGGCGGGCGGCGGCTTTCGCCGCCTGTTCGAGGACAAACCCGTTCTGCTGCGACTGCTGGCTTCCGTCACCCGGCAGTGGATCGACTCCTCGCGTGAATTGATCGACCGGCTGACCGACGACCTGCCCGTGATTCGCCGTACGTTCGCCGCAGCGAATCCGCAATGTCGGGTCACCAGGATCGTTGGCGGGCTGTCCGATCCGCACAACTTCGGTCGCACGGTCCGGATCGTCGGCTTCGGCGACGGCGCGCGCGTCGTGTACAAGCCCAAGCACCTCGATGTGGACGCGGCGTGGGCCGCACTGGTCGAGCGGTTGAACAGTCGCGAGCCTCCAGCCGACCTGCGCGCGATGCGCGTGCTCACCCGCGCGGGCTACGGCTGGACCGAGTTCATCGAGCACACGAGTTGCGATGGACCCGAGGACTTTTCATACTTCTTCCGCCGTGCAGGCGCATGGCTGGCGCTGTTCCACGCCTTCGTCGGTGTTGACATGCACCAGGAGAACATCGTGGCGACGGGATCGCATCCCGTGCCGATTGACCTCGAGATGATCCTCCAATCGGCCGATGCCCGGATCGCCGACTCCGAGGACACGGCGTTGGCCACGGCGATGCGGAAGGTGCTCGACTCGGTCGTCACGGTCGGCTTGCTTCCCGCGTACGGAAGGCATTCCACCAGCAGGGTGTTCGTGATCGGCGGGGTGCACTCGGACTCGTCGCCGCGGGTCGCACTGCGGTGGATGGACGCCAACACCGACGCGATGCGGCCGGTGAAGGTGACTGACATTGTGAGCTCGATGGCCAACCTTCCGTTCAGCGAGGCCGGACGCGCGAGCCTGGCCGACCACCTCGACGATCTGATATCCGGGTTCGGTGATTACGCGGCGTTCCTGCACGCGCAGTCGCCACAGGATCTCTTGGCGGATTTCGGCGCACTGCCGATCCGCACCGTCATCCGGCCGACCCGGTTCTACACCGGACTTCTCGCCAGGCTGCGGGACCATCGCAGCATGGACGACGGGGTGACATGGTCCGCGCAGGCCGATTTCGCTGCGCGGTTGGCGGATTGGGACACCGAAGTCGATCCGCTGTGGCCACTGCAGCGCGCCGAGCGGGCCGCACTCGTTGATCTCAATGTGCCGCATTTCACCACGACCGGCGAGGGGCACACGCTTGGTGACGCGGCAGGCACCTCGATTCGGATCGATACCTCACCGGGACTCGAGCGGGCGGGTAACCGCTTGCGCGGCCTCACCGACGAGGAAATCGCATGGCAGATAGAGGTGATCCGGCAGAACACCGACCTGCTGCGGCATCGACCCGCTGTCGGCGAAATCGTGCCCCCGCCAGACCTCGATCACCACGGCGAGGCCGAGTTTCGCGCGGAGGCGGATGCGTTGGCCGTAGAGCTAGGCCGTCTCGCGGTACGCGGGTCTACCGATGCGGCGTGGATCGGCCTCGACTGGCTCGGTGAGTCCGAGGTGTCACAACTGGTGGTGCTCGGACCCGATCTCTACAACGGCAACTGCGGTATCGCCCTGTTCCTCGCCGCGCATTCGGCGATGACTGGCGACGCGTCGTCGGAGGCGCTGGCGCGTGCGGCTGTGGCTGGACTGCGGAAGAACCTGGTGAGCCGCAACCCGGCCCGGCTCGCTCGATCGCTCGGCGTCGGCGGCGGTCTCGGTCTCGGATCGATCGTCTACGGGCTTGCGGTGATCGCCGAGCTTCTGCGGGACGACGCGATCCTCGGCGACGCCCATATCTGTGCGGCGTTGATGACCGACGACGTCATCGCGGCGGACAATCAACTCGACATCCTCGGTGGCAGCGCAGGTGCGATCCTCGGACTGCTCCGATTGCACCGCCAGACGGGCGACGGCGACGCTCTGCGCATTGCAGAGAAATGCGGTCAGGCGCTGTTGGCGCGCCCGAGGGTGGGGCAACCGGGAGCTCGCACCTGGGTCAGCCCAGCATTCGGCAGGCCGCTCAACGGCATATCGCACGGAGCGGCGGGCTACGCCTACAGCATGTCGGCGTTGTCAGCAGCCACTGGAAGCGACGAATTCTGTAGCCCGACAACGGAATGTCTCGCATACGAAGATTCGACCTACGATTCCGGACAGCGCGGGTGGGCCGACCTCCGCGATGGCGCCGACGCGACATCTCCGTGCAAGTGGTGCTATGGGGCGCCCGGCATCGGGTTGGCCCGCATCGCCATGACCAGACTTGCGGGTCAGCCCCCGCGCACGGCTGACATCGAGCGCGCAGCGGACTGTGTCGAACACCACTGGCCGGTATCGACCGACACCCTCTGCTGCGGAACCCTCGGCAGCGTCGAGTTCCTGTGGGAGGCAGCGGGCATGCTCGGGCGCGAGGACCTGCGCCGGCTTGCGACCCGCCGACTCCTCTCGGTCGTCGGCGCCGCCCATGTCGCCGGCGACTATCGATTCAGCAGCGGAACCGGCAAATTCAATCTCGGCCTCTTTCGCGGACTCGCCGGAATCGGATACACGATGCTGCGGGGCGTACACCCGACCCTGCCCAACGTGCTGATCTGGGAGTAGAGGTGACGCAGGACCGGATCAGCACCCGCGCGTACATCCGACGCAGCCTGCCGATGCTCGGCAAGGTTCGCGGACAGGTCGCGCTGTCGATCGTGCTCGGGCTCGTGGTGTCGGCACTGCCCTTCGTGGCGAACGCGGCGTTCGGCCCGGTGATGCAGGCGATCGCGGATGCAGGCATGGCAGGGAATCTGGCCGGTGTATGGAAGGAGAGCGGCGCGCTGCTGAGTCGCACCGACGGTGCGGGGCCGCTGAATTGGCTGACGACGCCACAGCCATTCGCGGTGCTGCTGGGTATCTGGGCGGCCGCGCTATTGGCGGCACAGGTACTAGGGTTCGCGAAATCCTGGATCGATGCCCAAGTCGAATGGCGCCTGCTGACCGTCATCCGCCGCCGCGTCCACGATCACATCCAGTCGCTGTCGCTGGACTTCTTCTCCGGGGCGCGCGTCGGCGCGCTCATGCAGCGAGTGCAGTTGGAGGCCGCAGGTGTTCAGCGGCTGCTGACGATGTGCGTCATCCCGCCCCTGGTCGATGCAGTGGTGCTGCTCGCAGCGCTGGCATATCTGATCGCGCTGTCATGGCAGATGACCGTCGTCTCTCTCGTGCTCGCACCGCTTGTTTTCGCGGCGCTGCGGTTCACCGGTCGTAAACTGCAGGCGGCCACCCAGCGGATGATGGTCGCTCACCGCTGGCTCGGCGGCGAACTGGAGGAGACCGTCAGCGGCATCTCCGAGGTCCAGGTCTTCAACGCCCAGGGCCGGCGCAGCGAGCGGTTCCACGAAGCATCGCTGGCGGCCGCTAAAAGCATTGCCGCGATGACTATCTGGACCAGCGCCGCGACGACCAGTGCTCAGGTGCTGATCGCGATCGCAACCGTATTGGTGTTGATCGTGGGTGTCGTCTTCGGGGCGAGCTTCGGGCTGACGTTCGCGGGTCTTGTGGTGTTCGTCGGCTTCATCCCGGCGATGTTCGCGGCAGTACAGCGCATCGCAGGAGCGTATTCGGCGTCCCGATCGATCCTGCCGAACGTGGTCTCCACCTATGAGCTGCTGGACACCGAACCCGCGGTGCGTGAACGCCCGGACGCGCTGGCGCTCGGTGATGTCCACGGCAACATCAGCTTCGAGGACGTCGTGTACAGCTACACACCCGAGCACAAGGTGCTGGACGGACTGTCGTTCACGATCCGAGAGGGCGAGACGGTGGCACTCGTCGGGCCGATCGGTTGCGGCAAGTCGACTGTCTTCAATCTCATGCTGCGCTTTCTCGAGCCGCAGCGGGGCCGCATTGTGCTCGACGGCCACGACATCGGTGCGGTCACGATATCCTCGCTGCGCGAACAGGTCTCGAAGCTCGCGCAATTCCCGTTCTTCGCCAAGGACACCATTCGGGAGAACGTCCGGATGGCGCGGACGGATGCCTGCGACGCCGATGTGGAGGAGGCGTGCCGGCTGGCCCAGGTGCACTCGGTGATCGTCGACCCGGCCCGGGTGCACCGCGGGTACGACACCGTGATGGATGTGCAGGTGCCCTCCGGCGGGCAGAAGCGTCTGATAGCCCTGGCCCGCTGCCTGCTACGTAAGCCTGAAGTCCTGCTGCTCGACGAGCCGACGGAGAACCTGGACGCCGATCAGCGGGTGCGGCTGACGCGGGTCATCCGGGAGTACGCCTGCGAGCGCACCTGCATCGTCATCAGCCACGACATGGACTTCATCGCCAGCGTTTCCGACCGGATCATCGTGCTCGACGGCGGTCGCGCCGCAGAGCAGGGCACTCATGAGACGCTACTGGCTCGCAACGGGGTGTACCGCAAGCTCTACGAGGCCCAAAACGTCGACCCGGGGTTCGTCCGCAAGCCTGCGAACCCCGGCTCAGCGGCTGAGGATGACATCGGTGGCGACGGCGGCTCCATCGGTGCGGACCGTGTCGGCGGCGGCTAGCGCTCTCGACTTCATCTGGGGGGCAAGGACATTGGCCAAAGAACCGGCGACGGACTCAGGTGTGAGTGTGGATGCCGAATGCGCCACGCCGATGCCGAGCGCCTCGACCCGTCCCGCGTGGTAGGGCTGGTCGAAATTGTGTGGCACCACGACCTGCGGGATCCCCGCCTGCATCGCCTGGGTGGTCGTGCCCGCCCCGCCGTGATGGACGACGGCTGCGGTTCGTTGAAAGACGGCCTGCAGGTTCGTCTCGGAAATCACGAGGCAGTCAGGTGATTCGTCAGGTGCGGTAATAGGAGCCCAGCCACGCAAGATGATCGCGCGACGCCCGAGCATCCTGGCTGCGGCCAGCATCTTCGCTCCCGCTCCTGGCGAAACGGGCATGCTGCCGAAACCGAACAGAATCGGCGGTTCACCGGCGTCGAGAAAGCGGGTCACGGTGTCGGCGAGCGGTCGCGGGTCGGGTCGTAGCCACGAGCCGGTCTGTGTCACCGACAGGTTCGCTCCGCCGGGCCACGGCGCCAGGGTGGGGTCAGCGGCGAGCAGCGGGCGATCGGTGATCACATGACTGCGTACATCGGCGACCGGGTCGAGGCCGGCCGCGGCGCGTGCAGCGTTGAGGCCCTCGCCCCACACGTCGTTCCACCACTGGGCGTCGATGTCCCATTGGACACGGGCACTGGTCCCCGGTGGCCGTGGCGGGCCGTGCACCGGTGGCGGTGAATGATGTTCCGACGGAATCGCGACCGGCGCATAGGCCGCATAAAAGTAAGGAACACCTGCTATTTCGGCGATCGACCGGGTCGCTATCTGCATGGCGGCGCAGCCGACGATCACATCGCAGCCGGCGGCGGCCTCACGCATTACGGCGAACTGCCCGGCGACTGTCGCCGCGGGCCCGCCCTCGACCTTGCGGGGTCCCAGCCGCAGGTCGTGGCCAATGCGGAAGTATTCCACCCCGAGGTCGGCGGTGAGGTCCTCGAACCCCGGTGGCGCGCAGATGCAGGCGTCGTGTCCGGTGGCGCGCAGATGCGATGCGAGGGCGATCATCGGCTGCACGTCACCGCGTGAGCCGACCGTCGACAGCAGAACTCGCATCCCACGTGAAGGTAGCATTTCTGTGCCGATGACAGACCTGACCGCTGACACCGCGCCGCTGCTCGTGCTGGCAGCGGGGCAGCGCTGCGGCAGCACCCTGGTTCAGCGACTGTTGAGCTCGCATCCCCGCGTGCGGATCTGGGGTGAACACGCGGGACAGCTACGGCAGGTGCTGACCGCCCGGCAACGGCTGCTGCGGTGGTCGGAGACCGGCGGCATGGCGGGTCGCAGCGAACTGAAATCCCATGGACACCAAGGCTTCATCGCCAACGTGATGCCCGAGCGCAATCACATCGACGAGGCCGTGCTCTCCTTCGTCGAGGCCCTGTTCGCCGTCCCGGCCCGCGACGAAGGCCGCCCGGTGTGGGGTTTCAAGGAGGTTCGCTATGGCCTGCCCGACGTGCTGCTGCTGAGAGAACTCTTCCCCGCGCTGCGAGTGGTGCTGGTGGTGCGCGACCCGCGCGACGTGCTGCGAAGCCTTGACGAGTGGGAGAACCTCGGTGGCTGGAATCGGGCCCGCACCGACGAGTCTCTGCGCAATTGGCACAGGGTGGCGGGCAGCTTCGTCGGCTCCGATACCGACGAGCACCTACGCAGTTTCATCCTGCGCGTGCGTTATGAGGACCTGATCCGCTTCAGCCAGGCGTGGCTCGTGGCGATCGCCGACCACTGCCGGCTCGATGCCGGTCTGCTCGATGGAGGAGTCTTCGAGCAGCGCGTGCACACCGCAGGTGCGCGCGGACGCGCCGATCGGCGACTTCGTGAGTGGTCCGAACTGCCGACCTCGCTGCGTTCCCTCGTCGATGACGAGGATCTGCAGATGGTCGCATCGACTTACGGATACGACCTGTCCAACAGCTAGATGGCGGTGACCGTACCCTTCAGATGCGGGTCGCCCTTGCTCGCATGACGCAGCGTGAGTTCCCACCCGTCGGTGACGCGATCGACGTAGAGGGCGGCCCGTGCGGGTAGCACCACCGGCTTGGCGAAACGCACCGAGTATTTGACGGCATCGGGGAGCTGGCCCTCGATGTTCGCCAGAACGGCTGCAGCGCTGAACATTCCGTGCGCGATCACCGAAGGAAAGCCGAACAGCTTTGCCGCGATCGCGTTGGTGTGGATCGGATTGTGGTCACCACCCACCGACGCGTAATGGCGGATCTGGCCGGGCGTGATGTGCAGCACCGCGTTGGGCGGCGGGAGCTTCGGAGTCTTCTGCGGCGGTGGCTTCGGCTCGTCGGACAGACTGGTTCGCTGCTGGTGCAGGAACGTCGTGACCTGGTGCCACGCCTTGTCATTACCGATATTGATGTCGGTGACGATGTCGACGAGCAGACCGCGTCGGTGCTCGCGAAGGTTCTCCGCGTGGACCTTGGCCGAGATGGTGTCCGACACCAGGATCGGGCGGTATTGGGTGATGTGGTTTTCGATGTGCACCGATCCCATTGCGGCGAACGGGAAATCGAATCCGGTGACCAGCGCCATCACCGTGGGGAACGTCAGCGCGAAAGGATAGGTCAGCGGCACCGCGTCACCGAATCGCAGTCCGGTCACCGCCGCGTACGCCGCGACGTTCGCACCGTCGACCGGTAGATCCTCGACCGTCAGGGTGCGATCGGGAAGCGACTCGCCCCGCGGCACGAACGGCAGTGCACCCGCCGCGGCGCGCAGCAGATTCCTCACCCCCGATGGCTGGGTCATGCTAGGCCCCCAGCATGGCCTGGCCGCACACCCGGATGGTGTTGCCGCTGACGGCATTGGATGCGGGGCTGGCGAAGTAGGCGATGGTCTCGGCGACGTCGACCGGCTGACCACCTTGATACAGCGAGTTGAGCCGGCGGCCCACCTCACGGGTCGCCAGCGGGATGGCATCGGTCATCTTCGTCTCGATGAAGCCGGGCGCGACGGCGTTGACGGTGATGCCCTTGTCGACGTATGCCGCCGACAGTGCATCGGTCAGCCCGATCATGCCTGCCTTGGTGGCTGCGTAATTCGTCTGGCCGCGGTTGCCCGCGATGCCTGCCATCGACGACAACCCGATCACCCTGCCGCCCTCGCCGATGGTGCCGTTGTTCACCAGACCTTCGGTAAGGGCAAGCGGGGCAAGGAGATTGACTGCCACCACGGAGTCCCAACGCGCTTCGTCCATGTTGGCGAGCAACTTGTCCCGGGTGATGCCCGCATTGTTGACAAGGATGTCGAGCGATGATCCGTGGTAATGCTCGCGCATGTGTTCGGCGATCCGGTCCACCGCGTCGTCGGCCGTGACGTCGAGCGTGAGCGCGGTCGCGCCGACTTTCGCGGCGACGTTGCCAAGGTCCTCATGGGAACCCTCCACGTCGACGACGACCACGCTGGCGCCGTCCCGCGCGAACACCTCGGCGATCGTCGCACCGATGCCGCGCGCGGCACCGGTGACCAACGCGATCTTGCCGTCCAGTGGCCGGTCCCAGTCCGCGGGCGGCGCCGCGTCGTCGGCGCCGACACGGAACACCTGCCCGTCGACATACGCAGACTTGCCCGAGAGCAGGAACCGCAGAGTCGACTCGAGCCCTGTCGCCGCCGGCTTCGCGTCGGCAGCCAGGTACACCAGGTTCACGGTGGCGCCGCGGCGCATCTCCTTGGCGAGCGAGCGCGTGAACCCCTCGAGCGCGCGCTGCGCAATGCGTTCGGACGCGCTGCCGGTGTCCTCGGGGGTGGTGCCGATGACGACGATCCGTCCCGACGGCCCGAGGTTGCGCAGCAGCGGAGTGAAGAACTTGTACAGACCCTTGAGCGCTACGGGTTCGGTGATGCCCGTGGCGTCGTATACCAGCCCGCCGAACGAGTCGGCCCAGCGGCCGCCGAGGTTGTTGGACACCACGTCGTAGTCCTCGGCCAGCGCGGCGCGCAGCGGTTCCACGACGCGGCCCTCGCCGCCGATCAGCAGGGTGCCTGCCAGCGGTGGATCGCCGGCCCGGTAGCGCCGCAGCGTCTCCGGCTGCGGGACGCCGAGCTGCTTGGCGAGGAACGATCCGGGCGTCGAGTGGACGATTTGCGAGTACAGATCGGTAGCCATGGGGACGAACTTACTCCTGAGTAAGAAGGGTGGGTACTATGGGGTTCATGGCTAGTGATACCCGCCGACCGGTCGCTATTCTCGGCGGCAACAGAATTCCCTTCGCACGCTCCGATGGCGCCTACGCCAACGCCTCCAACCAGGACATGTTCACCGCCGCTTTGGACGGGCTGATCGAGCGGTACAGCCTGGCAGGGGAGACGCTGGGCGCCGTCATCGGTGGCGCGGTCCTCAAGCACAGCCGCGACTTCAACCTGATGCGCGAATGTGTGCTGGGCAGCTCGCTGTCGCCGTACACGCCGGCTTTCGACATCCAGCAGGCCTGCGGCACAGGGTTGCAGGCCGCCATCGCCGCGGCCGACGGAGTCGCGGCGGGCCGCTATGAGGTGGCCGCAGCCGGCGGGGTCGATACCGCCTCGGACGCACCCATCGCGTTCGGCGACGATCTGCGGCGTGTGCTGCTCGGGTTGCGCCGCTCGAAGTCCAACGTGGACCGGCTGAAGCTGGTCGGCAAGCTGCCCGCAGCGCTGGGTGTGGAGATCCCGGTCAACAGCGAGCCGCGCACCGGGATGTCGATGGGCGAACACGCCGCGGTCACCGCGAAGAAGATGGGCATCAAGCGGGTCGACCAGGATGAGCTCGCCGCCGCCAGCCACCGCAACATGTCCGCCGCGTACGACCGCGGATTCTTCGACGACCTTGTCACCGGATTCCTCGGCGTCTACCGGGACAACAATCTGCGGGCCGATTCGTCGGCGGAGAAGCTGGCCAAACTCAAGCCGGTGTTCGGTGTGAAGGCAGGCGACGCGACGATGACCGCGGGCAACTCGACGCCGCTCACCGACGGTGCGTCGGTGGCGCTGTTCGGCTCCGATGAGTGGGCGGCCGCGCACTCGATCGAGCCGCTGGCGTATTTCATCGACGGTGAAACCGCCGCCGTGGATTACGTCAACGGTGACGACGGTTTGTTGATGGCGCCTACCTACGCGGTGCCGCGGCTGCTCGCCAGAAACGGTCTGAGTCTCGGCGACTTCGACTACTACGAGATACACGAGGCCTTCGCATCAGTCGTCCTCGCCACGCTTGCCGCGTGGGAATCCGAGGAGTACTGCAAGGAGCGGCTCGGCCTGGACAAGGCGCTGGGCAGCATCGACAGGTCCAAGCTGAACGTCAACGGCTCCTCACTGGCGGCCGGCCACCCGTTTGCGGCGACCGGCGGACGGATCGTCGCGCAGTTGGCCAAGCAACTGGCGGTCAAGAAGAAGGAGACCGGTGGCCCCGTGCGTGGTCTCATCTCGGTGTGTGCCGCGGGAGGCCAGGGCGTCGCGGCGATCCTGGAGGCGTGAGCCGACATCGAGCCGGGGAGGCCTAGCCTCAAACCCCCGAGAAAAGATATGCCCCCGGGTGTAACGGCACCGCCGAAGGCGCCGATACACCGGATAGCTCCGTGTTGGCGTCTGACCCCCCGACCCGACGTCAGCACGGGGCTCTAACTTTTGCCACCCATCATGGGTCAGGCGGCGGATCCTTCTTGGCCTTGATCGGCCCGGCGGGCGGAGGCGGGGTGAACAGGCCCCCGCCGAGGCTGCCCCGGGCGGTTTGGACGGCGACCAGGCCCCACGTCCCCAACAGCGCCGCGTAGGCGACAACGGCGGCGACCCGGAACGCGGGCAGCCCGGTGTGGTTCGCCAATTGCGTGGTGCCTGTGACGAACGTGCCGACCGGGAAGGTCAGGCTCCACCACGTCAGCGCGAACGGCATCCCGCGCCGCAATGTGCGAACCGTCAGTTCGGTCGCAAGCACGATCCACAACATGGCGAAACCCCACACGGGTACGCCGAACAACACCGCGAACACGTTCATGCCGCTGGCCAGTTCCGGTGAGACGGCCAGCGCCGCATTCGCCCCGAGCAACCCCGCTGCCGTGATGCCCTGACCGAGGGGGCCGAGCACGATCCACAGCGTCGGCACCCTGGTGGTCCCCGATGTGCCGTACAGCGCGAGCCTGCTCCAGATCATCGAGATGATGATCAGCGCCGCGACAAGAGACAGGCCGAACATCGCATAACAGCCGTAGAGCATCGTGGTGCGGCCGGTACCCGGCGCCATGTGGGGGATCAGCAGCGCGCCCGACGCCGCCGATACCATCGGCGGCACCACCGGCATCAACCAGCCGCCGAAGGCCGCGTCCGGTTCGACGTTGAGCTGCGTGAACATCAGAAATGGGATGGTCGCCGCAGTGAACAAACCACCGATCGTCCCTGTCGTCCACAACACCCATGCCAGATCGACGGCGATCCGCTCGCCGATCAAATCCCTGCCGACCAACAACGCGCCAGATCCAACGGTCAGCAGGGCCATGGGCGCCGCCCCGTAGAAGTGCGCCATCTGGGGGTTGCGAACGTGGCCGCTGGACGCCGACGGATGCCGAATGCGTTGCACCGTCACCGCAACGACGAGCACGACCAGCAGCAGTGCGGCGACGACCCACACCCCGCGTGCGAACACATGCAGGCCGGGAACGTGGACCGGCAGCGTAGCGCCGGCGGTGGCGACAATGCCGGTGCCCATCACCGAGGCGAACCAATTCGGGCCGAAGTGTTTGAGTCGAGCCAGTTCCGTCGTCATCGTGAAGTATGTTCGCACTCCTGTTTCGATGAGAGGTATGCAAATCAGCCTCAGCATCGTCGGACTGTCTCCCACCAGACCTTCGCCGGTCGACGCATTGGTCGGCACCGTTGCCGAGCTAAGGGACGAAGGATTTCGCCGCGTCTGGATGGCCCAGTTGCCGTACGACGCAGATCTGCCGACGGTGCTCGGCATCGTCTTCAGGGAGGTCGACGACATCGAGATCGGGTCGGGCGTCATCCCGATCCAGGTTCAGCACCCGCTGCAGTTGGCTCAGCGCGCCCTGACGCTCAACCTGATAAGCGGCGGCCGGTTCAAACTGGGAATCGGCATGAGCCATCGCATGGTCGTCGAGGGCATGTGGGGTGTTCCGTGGGACAGGCCGGTGCGCCAGATGCGTGAGTACCTCGACGGCCTGCAACCTGTGCTCGAGGGTCAGCCCGCCGACGCCGCGGGCGACTTCTGGACCGCGCGCGGATCATTGCAGATTCCCGCGCCCGCGCCCGAGGTCTACATCGCCGCACTGGGTCCTCAGATGTTGACGCTGGCCGGCCGGCGCACCAAGGGAACGCTGACCTGGATGACAGGCCCCAAGACATTGGCCGAGCACATCGTGCCGACGCTGCGGGGGGCTGCGGTCGAGGCGGGTCGAGCAGAAAGTGACGTGTGGGTGGCCGCGTCGCTGCCGATCAGCGTGACCGATGACGTCGACGGTGCTCGCAAGCAGGCGGCGAAGGAGTTCGCGGTCTACGGGACGCTGCCGTCGTACCGCGCGATGCTCGACCGCGAGGGCTACGCCGGACCCGAGGACGCCGCGATCATCGGCGACGAGCAGATGGTCTCGCAGCGCCTCGACGAACTCAGCGCCGCGGGTGTCGACGAGTTCACCGGCTCGGTCTTCGACGCCTCGTCCGAAGGGCGCGCGCGCACCAGGGCCCTGTTGATCTCCCGACAGTCCTGAGGCCCTATCCGCGTCCCGCGTTCACCGCCGCGTCGACATGGTCGGGCATGACGCGGATGACGGCGGCGCTCTGGATGTCGTAGAACAGGCCCACCACCTCCACGTGTGGCCGGCCCGCGACGAGTGGATGGGAGCGCAGCTCTTCGACCTGGACAGCGACGTTCACCATGCTCAACTGGTCCACTCGGCCGAAGTCCTGCTGCGCCGCCGAGCGGGCCACCGGATGGTTACCGTCATCGAAGGCCGATACCGACGTGATGCCGTGCGTTAGCCATTTCGACAGTTGCTCATCGGCGTCGGTGCGCGGGGCATCGCCATGAAGTATCGCGTGCATCGCCCCGCAGCTGGAATGTCCGCAGACGACGATCGACGACACCGCGAGTTTGTCGACGGCGAACACGATGGCGGCTTCGATCGAGGTGTCCTGTTGCCCCGGGGCGACCAGGTTGCCCACGTTGCGCACGGTGAAGAGGTCTCCCGGCCCGCTACTGGTGATGATGTTGGGCACCACGCGCGAGTCGGTGCAGGTGATGAACAGCGTCTCGGGCCGCTGAGCGTTCGCGAGCTTCTCCATGTGTGGCTTGAGGTACGGTGCCGTTCGCCGTCGGTACACGTCGAGCCCGTTGAACACCGCGGCCGCCGGCTCGGAGCCGTTCCTTAGGTCGAAAAAGTCTGTGTGCGAACGCTTTCCGTTGTCAGCGGCACCGTTCTGCCATGAGCTCCACGGTGCGACTCCGGAGCGTACGTCCAACGACGCGATCTCCCGCACCGGCGGACCCTCGACCGCGCTGTGCATCTCCACCGAGCCGACCTCGTAGATGTGTACGGTGCCGCCGGTGTCGCGATGGTTACGGCACCAGTCCTCGATCGCCTCGTGCGCGGCATGATCGATGAAATCCACTGACAGTTCGATGGATACCGCAGTCTCTTCGGGTACGGCATTGAGCGCCTTGGTCAGGCGGGGGAGCGAGAGAAAGCTGGCCGAGCCCTCGACCAGAACCCGCCATGTGCCGTCCCCGGTCTGCTCCGTCTTGATCTGTGCGCGCACGACACGCCAGACGATCAGCGCAATGGCCAAACCCAGTCCGATCAGGACACCTTCCAGCAGATTCAGAAACACAACGCCGACAATTGTGACGGCATACACCGCGATATCGCCTGTACGACGGGCGGTTTCGATGTGTGCACGCTTGACGAGCTGGATGCCGATCACAATCAACAGGCCGGCCAGCGCAGCCATCGGAATCTGTTCAGCCAGGCCGGCGAACGGCAGCGCGAAGACGAGGATCCAGATGCCGTGCAGGATGGCCGATGCGCGGGTGCGCGCACCGGCGGCGACGTTGGTCGAGCTGCGGACGATGACGCCGGTCACCGGCAGACCACCGATGGCGCCGGAGGTGATGTTGGCCGCCCCTTGACCGATCATCTCCCGATCGAAGTTGGTCCGCGGACCGTTGTGCATGCGGTCCACCGACACCGCCGACAGGAGACTTTCGACGCTGGCGATCAACGCGACGGTCAAGACACCGACTGCAAAGGCGCCCCAATTGCCCTCGGGAAGACTGGGCAATGCGACCGCGTCGACCAGCGATCCGTCCAGCCTGACCCGGGTGACGTCCAGACTCAGCACGGCGGCCAGAACGGTCGTCAGCAAGATGGCGACGAGGGGACCCGGCACTTTCGCGACGGGCTTGGGCAGCCATCGCCAGGTGGCCATGATCGTGATCACCAACAGGCCGAGCATCAACCCAGGCCCGTGCATATTCGCGAGCTGACCGGGCAGTTCCGTCACGTTCTGCCACGCCGAACTCTTGGACTCGCCGCCCAGCAGCACATGCGTCTGCTGTAGCGCGATGGTGATGCCGATGCCCGCGAGCATGGCGTGCACGACCACCGGAGAGATGGCAAGCGCGGCGCGGGCCACCCGGCTCATGCCGAAAAGTACCTGCAGGACGCCGGAGGCCACGGTGATCGCGCACGTCACCTTCCATCCGAACTCGGCGACCAGGCTGGCAACGACCACGGTGAGCCCGGCTGCGGGCCCGCTGACCTGCAGCACAGATCCGCCGAGCGCACCTGCGACGATGCCGCCGACGATTGCAGCGATCAGTCCGGCAAGCGCGGGCGCACCCGATGCGATGGCAATGCCGAGGGACAAGGGCAGCGCTACCAGGAAAACGACCAGGGATGCCGGCACGTCATAGCGCAGCACCGGCGCCAACCTTTCGGACAGTCCGGGCGAGAATTCCTCCGGCGCAATCGGTTTCGCACTCTTTTGCAACTCAGACTCCCTCTTTTGGCCGGTTGGCGGTATGTGAGAACACGGAGACCTGGCTGAGATGCTCACACCTCAGCCGGTCTCCGCAGGATGATCAGCTACTCATCGGCCTATGGTCGGAACGCCGCCCCACGGGCCGTAGGGTCCGTTCCCGAATCCGGCACCGGGGCTGGAACCCGGCACGGCGAATCCGTCGATACCGGACGGGCCAAGGCAGCGCGACGATGAGACAGCACTGGCGCAAGGGTCGATGTTCGCGGAAGCGACTGGCGCCAAGAGTAATCCGGCAGCAAGTCCACCGGCAGCGATCATCGGAATGGTGGTGATTTTGAACTTCATGGCGGTCAACCTTTCTCACTTATTCGATCTTTGGCGTTGATCTACAACAGTTGTCACTCAACACTTTGCGAGCCGATCGGTGTCTTGTTCCGCTGCGGTAGCCACTCCAGATCTACCCGCGGGGTTGCCGCAGGAAAACTCCCGTCCGGCTATTCATATGGAACGCATATTTGCACGTGTTTCTATGCGCCGCATATGAGTTGATGGCGTAATAACGTTGTCTATCAATACTATTCAGCTACATCCCATTGACAGAGGACGTGAGCATGAAGCGTATGAGTGTGACCCTGGCCATCGCCGGCGGTATGGCCGCCGCAATCCTGCTACCCGGTGCAGTGGTCGCCGCAGCTGCTCCGTCTGGAGGCATGTCCGCGAACGATGTCATTGACGACTTGCAAGCCGCGGGCAACAACGTCGTCGTCAACAAAGTCGGCAGTGGGTCGGGCGAATCGTGCATGGTGGTGTCGGTCCGTCCGGTCACCCAGCGTCCGCTGCCGCCCAGCCACCCGCTGCTCGGAGTGCCCGCCCAGCAGCCCAGAACAACCATCCACGTGTCACTGGAGTGTTAGACAACCGATCTTGAATCCAGAGGAGTCCCCGATGGAGTTCCGGTCGGGGGCTC
Organism: Mycolicibacterium rhodesiae NBB3; assembly: GCF_000230895.2. The sequence goes on along the minus strand of NC_016604.1, from coordinate 1,506,955 downwards.
TTCGCTGTACGCAGCGGGTGATAGAGGTCACGAATAGACCGGAGACTGAACCGTTCTCGATGCGAAGCTGAGAGCAGCATATGAATTACGTGACGCCGCTGGATGTTTCACCTAGCATCGAAGTCATGACAGCGTTGTCGGTGGATCCCGGCTCCCATGAACCGAGACCCGCCCTACTTGGCACGCTGCCCAAACTTCGCCGAGCGGATGGGTCACCGATTCGGGTGCTCGTCGTCGACGACGAGCGTGCGCTGACCAATCTCGTCACGATGGCGCTCCGGTACGAGGAGTGGGAGGTCGACGTCGCTCATGATGGCCGACAGGCCGTCGCGAAGTTCGGCGAAGATCGTCCCGACGCGGTGGTGCTGGACATCATGATGCCCGACATCGATGGCCTGCACGTGCTGCAGCGGTTGCGCGAACAGTGCACGCGCACACCGGTTCTCTTCCTCACCGCGCGCGATGCGGTTCGCGATCGCGTCACCGGCCTGACGTCCGGCGCCGACGACTATATGACCAAGCCGTTCAGTCTCGACGAACTGGTCGCGCGGCTGCGTGGCTTGATTCGCCGAGTCGCCGACGGCATGCGCCCCGATGACGAGAAACTTCAGGTTGGTGACTTGACCCTGCAGGCGTCGACTCGCGAGGTCATCCGAGACGGGGACATCATCGAGTTGACCGCGACCGAGTTCGATCTGCTCAACTTCATGATGCGCAATCCGCGCCGCGTGCTGAGTCGCGAAGAAATTCTGCAGGGGGTATGGAACTACTCATTCGGCGGTAAGACCAGCATCGTCGACCTCTACATTTCCTATCTGCGCAAGAAGATCGACGTCGACCGCGACCCGATGATCAACACGGTCCGAGGGGTCGGTTACCAGCTGCGGCCGAGGTAGCCGCGTTGTCACGGCGAGCATCGAGGCTCCGGCCCCGAACGATGAGCCGGCAACTCATGGTGGGGGTTTGCGTGCTGGTCACAGTATGTGTGCTGGGTGTCGGTGCACTGTCCGTCTACAGTCTGCAGACCTTCGTCGTGGCTGCCGCCGACGACGACATCGCACGGTCCCTGAGCACATTCGAGCATTCCATCGCCGACTTGATCAAACACGATGAGTCGGTGAGCAGCGCAGGGCTGTTGCGCTTCACCGGGCAGGGATCCGACACCATGATCGCGATCATGCGCGACGGTCGTGTGGTGCAGTCCGCCCGCTTCGACAACGACGGTCCCGCTACGGCGTCCGCTGCCGCATTGCGCACTCTCGAGGCCATGCGGTGGACACCGGAACCGCAGACCGTCGACTTCGGTGCGATGGGCAAGTATCGCGTCGGCAGCATCGAGACAGCCGACGGGCAACGACTGATCTCGGCGGTGTCGATGCGCGGCGCGACCCAGGTCCTCACGAAGAAGACTCTTGCCGTTGGCGCCATCACCGCGGTGGCCGCCCTGGTCGCGGCCGTGGGCACCGTCGTCCTCGTTCGTCAGGCTCTGCGTCCGTTACGGCGGGTTGCGGCCACAGCCGCCAGGGCGGCCAACATCTCGCTAGCCGCAGATCATCAACCGATGAGGGCGCGGGTGCCGCGGGCTGCGACGAACCCCGACAACGAGGTCGGCATCGTGGGCGAACAGTTGAACCGGCTGCTTGCCAATGTCGATTCGGCACTGGCGTCCCGGGCCGAGTCGGACCGCCGCATGCGCCGTTTCATCAGTGATGCGAGCCATGAGTTGCGCACCCCGCTGGCGACCATCCTCGGCTACGCGCAACTCACCCGGCAGGACGGCGCATCCTTGCCGCCCACCACCGAGTACGCACTCGGGCGCATCGAGTCCGAGTCGCGCCGGATGAGCGCGCTGGTGGCCGACATGCTTCTGCTCTCGCGTCTCGACGAGGGACACGGCCTCGACTTCGAAGACGTCGATATCACCACGGTCGTCCGGGACGCCGTCAACGACGTCGCCGTCACCGCGTCCGACCACCGCTTCGTCGCCGACCTGCCCGATGATGAGCTGCTGGTCAGGGCCGACCGCGCCAGCCTGCACCAGATCGTCGTCAACCTGCTCAACAATGCGCGCATCCACACCCCTGCGGGGGTCACCGTCAACACCGAACTGAGGTCGCTCGGTGGCGCTGTCGAACTCTCCGTCACCGACAACGGGCCGGGTGTCGACCCGAGTGTGCTGGCAGACATATTCGGAAGATTCGTGCGCGCGAACACGGCGCGGTCGCGTGAGATGGAGAGCTCCGGGCTGGGCCTGGCCATCGCCGAGGCGATCGCCGAAGCACACGGCGGGTGTATCGGCGTCGAATCACGTGCGGGCTTCACCCGGTTCACGGTGCGACTGCCCGCCCTCACGGGTGGTATGTCACGCTCCGACGCGTTCGCGCCCCTTGTGTGACGGCTGTCACAGGCGTACGGTCGATCGCACGACGGGTTCGGGAGTGACAATTCCGAAGAGCCGGCATAAGGGTTGAAAGCCGGACGCGCGAGACCAATGAGACGCACCTAGATGTCCTCCCGAACCCGCCCTTTTTGTCTGTGTCGGACCCGGCGTTGATCGCCTCTGATCCGACATGCAAAACGCCCCCGGGAAGAGTCCGGGGGCGTTTTGGTTCGATGTGAACGCCTAGAACCTAGAACGAAGCCTCGTCCAGCTCCATCACGTCGTTGTCCAGGTTCTCGATGACCGTGCGGGTGCTGGTCAGCAGCGGGAGGAAGTTCTTCGCGAAGAACGACGCCACGCCGACCTTGCCTTCGTAGAACGCGCGATCGGCATCGGCGGCGCCCTTGTCGAGCGCCTCGATCGCCACCGCGGCCTGCTTGGCGAGCAGCCAGCCGATCATCAGATCGCCGACGCTCATCAGGAAGCGCACCGAACCGAGACCGACCTTGTAGAGCTCGGCCGGGTTCTCCTGCGCACCCATCAGGTAGCCGGTCAGCGTGGCCGCCATCGCCTGCACGTCCTCCAGCGCAGTGGCCAGGAGTGCGCGCTCGGCCTTGAGCCTGCCGTTGCCGGACTCGTTCTTGACGAACTGCTCGATCTGTCCGGCAACGTGAGCCAGTGCCACACCCTTGTCGCGGACGATCTTGCGGAAGAAGAAGTCCTGCGCCTGAATGGCCGTGGTGCCCTCGTACAGCGAGTCGATCTTGGCGTCGCGGATGTACTGCTCGACGGGGTAGTCCTGCAGGAAGCCCGACCCACCGAAGGTCTGCAGACTCTCGGTCAGCTTGGCGTAGGCCTGCTCGGAGCCGACACCCTTGACGATCGGCAGCAGCAGGTCGTTCACCTTGACCGCCAGCTCGGGCTCGATGTCGTGGACGGCCTTGGCCACAGCGGCGTCCTGATAGGTCGCCGTGAAGAGGTACAGCGCGCGCAGGCCCTCGGCGTACGCCTTCTGGGTCATCAGCGAGCGGCGCACATCCGGATGGTGCGTGATGGTGACGCGCGGAGCCGTCTTGTCGGTCATCTGGGTCATGTCCGCACCCTGCACGCGTTCCTTGGCGTACTCGAGCGCGTTGAGGTAGCCCGTCGAAAGCGTCGCAATGGCCTTCGTGCCCACCATCATTCGCGCCTGCTCGATGACGTCGAACATCTGCGCGATGCCGTCGTGCACCTCGCCGACGAGCCAGCCGACGGCCGGCTTGTCGTGCTGGCCGAGTGACAGCTCACAGGTGGCGGAGACCTTGAGGCCCATCTTGTGCTCGACATTGGTGACGTACACGCCGTTGCGCTCGCCGGGCTCGCCGGTCTCGGTGTCGAAGTGGTACTTCGGCACGAAGAACAGCGACAGCCCCTTGGTGCCCGGGCCTGCGCCCTCGGGGCGGGCCAGCACCAGGTGCATGATGTTCTCGAACAAGTCGTCGGAGTCGCCCGAGGTGATGAAGCGCTTGACGCCGTCGATGTGCCAAGTGCCGTCGGCCTGCTGCACGGCCTTGGTGCGGCCGGCGCCGACATCGGAGCCCGCGTCGGGCTCGGTCAGCACCATGGTGGCGCCCCAACCGCGCTCGGCGGCCAGCACGGCCCACTTCTTCTGCTCGTCGGTGCCGTTCTTGTAGAAGATCTCGGCCATGCCCGAACCCATCGCGTACATGTACGCGGCCGGGTTGGCGCCGAGGATGTGCTCGATCAGAGCCCACTGCAGCGCGCGGGGCATCGGCATACCGCCGAGCTCCTCGAGCACGCCGACCTTGTCCCAGCCGCCGTCGAGCAGAACGCGCATCGACTTCTTGAACGACTCGGGCAGTGCCACGGTGTGGGTCTTGGGATCGAACACCGGGGGATTGCGATCCGCGTCGGCGAACGATTCGGCGACCGGCCCAGCGGCCAGTTTCGCCATCTCGCCGAGCATGTCGCGCGCCGTCTCGGCGTCGATGTCGGCGTAGGCGCCGTCACCGAGGACCTTGTCCAGGCCGAAGACCTCGAACAGGTTGAATTCCTGGTCACGTACGTTGCTCTTATAGTGGCTCACTGTTCCTCCTCGTCGAGAATGCCACTTGCGGTTGGGTACTTTTGACTAAGTTACCCACCAGTAACTGGCCCGAACTATACCGCTCAGTAACTTCAACACAAAGCACTCGCGAGCAATTTCCACTCCCTAAGTAACCACCTGGTTGGTCGGGAAAACATAAGTGCAGTTGGCGCGCGCTTTTTCGACCGTTTGACAGCATTGTGAATCTCGTCACGGGGCCGCCGGTTAGGGTGTTCGCGTGCTTCGAGTCGCGGTGTGGGGAACAGGGAATATGGGGGCTACAGCGATCCGGAGCGCGGTGGCGTTTCCCGGGTTGCAGTTGTCGGGCGTCATCACGTCGTCGCCGGACAAGGCAGGTAAGGATGCGTCCACCTTCGCCAAGCTGGATCGACCGACCGGGGTCACGGCGACCACCGATGTCGACGCGGTCCTGTCGGACTGCGATGCAGTCGCCTACATGGCGTCCGGCGACATCCGTCCGGACGACGCTGTCAATGACATCGAACGGTGCCTGCGCGCCGGTTCGCACGTCGTCACGCCGTCGCTCTATTCGCTCTATGACCCGCGTTCTGCGCCGCAGGAATGGGTCGACCGGTTGACCGCTGCTGCCGAGGAAGGTCGCTCGACCCTGCTCGTCAGCGGTGTGGACCCGGGCTGGGGTAACGATGCACTCGCCGTCATCGCCGCCGGGCTGTGCACGCGGATCGAGTCGATCCACTGTCAGGAGATCTTCGACTACTCCACGTACAACCAGCCGCATGCGGTGAAGGTGTTGTGCGGGTTCGGCGGTTCGATGGACGAGATGCCGATGATGCTCCTGCCGTCCATCCCGACCATGGTGTGGGGTGGAAACCTCCGACTCATTGCGCGCGGCCTCGGGTTGGAGCTCGACGAGATCACCGAGGAGATCGAGCGCCTGCCGCTCGAAGAATCGGTCGACACCGTCATGGGTCGCTTCCAGAAGGGCACCCAGGGCGCCTTCTGGCTCAAGGTGATCGGAAAGTCGGGCGGCCGCGAGCGAATCGTCATCGACCACATCACCCGCATCCACGAGTCCTGCGCGCCCGACTGGCCGTATCCCGATCAGGGTGTCGGCGATCACCGGGTGATCGTGCACGGTGACCCCGAGCTCACCATCACCAGCCGCGCCGACGTGCCTGGTGGCACGCGCGCCGACGGCGGCAACACCACGGCCGCCAACCGCCTGCTCGGTGCACTCGACTGGCTGTCGACTCAGAAGCCGGGTATCTACGACGGTCTCGACGTGCCGCTGCAGACCGGGCGTCCCGCTGAGGTGGAAGCCCAACGCTGGGCGCACTGACCCGTGCGAAAATGGGAGCGATGAGCGAAAACGATCTGAGCCCCACGTCGCTGCGGGAGGCATTCGGCCATTTCCCGTCCGGTGTCATCGCGATAGCGGCCGAGGTCGACGGTGTCCTGGTGGGTCTGGCGGCGAGCACTTTCGTACCCGTGTCGCTCGATCCGCCCCTGGTGTCGTTCTGCGTGCAGAACACCTCGGAGACGTGGCCGAAGCTGCGTGACCGGCCCAACCTGGGTATCAGTCTGCTCGGTGAATCGCACGACGCCGCGGCGCGCGCCCTTGCCGCCAAGACCGGCGATCGGTTCGCCGGCCTGGACACGCATTCGCGTGAATCCGGTGCCGTGTTCGTCGGGGGCACCAGTGTGTGGTTGGAGAGCGCGATCGAACAGTTGATCCCCGCGGGGGATCACACGATCGTCATCCTGCGTGTCAGTGACATCACCGTGCACGACGATGTGCCACCGATTGTGTTCCACCGCAGCACGTTCCGTCGTCTAGGCGTATAGACGCGCAGCGCGATCAGGGCCGCGCGGCAAGTTCCTCGCGGTAGCCGTCGACACGCTTCTCGAGTTCGGCCGCGTCGCCGGGTCTACCCTCTTTGCGGGCCAGGTCGGCGCGCGCCGAGAGTTCGCGGATCGCAGTGCGAATGTCGTTGACGCTGTGAGCCTGAGACATATCGATGCTGCCTTTCGTCGTTGATTGGCCGCTGACAGAAAGGCTACCCGCGAAGCGCCGAACTATCGCCTGAAGAGCTTGTTCCCCAGCCACACCACAGGGTCGTACTTGCGATCGGCAGCGCGTTCCTTCAAGGGGATCAAGGCATTGTCAGTGATCTTGATGTGCTCGGGACACACCTCGGTGCAGCACTTGGTGATGTTGCAGAAGCCGAGACCGTTCTCTTCCTGCGCCTGGACCGAACGGTTCGCCCTGGTGTCCAGCGGATGCATGTCGAGTTCGGTCTGTCGCATCAGGTAGCGCGGACCCGAGAAGGCCTTTTTGTTCTCTTCGTGGTCACGGTTGACGTGGCAGACGTTCTGGCACAGGAAGCACTCGATGCACTTGCGGAACTCCTGGCTCCGGTTCACGTCCTCCTGCATCATCCGGTACTCGCCGGGCTGCAGATCCTTCGGCGGCGTGAACGACGGGATCTCCCTGGCCTTCTCGTAGTTGAAGGACACATCGGTGACGAGGTCCCGGATCACCGGGAAGGTACGAAGAGGTGTGACGGTGATGGTCTCGGCCTCATCGAACGTCGACATCCGCGTCATGCACATCAACCGGGGTCGGCCGTTGATCTCAGCCGAGCAGGACCCGCACTTACCTGCCTTGCAGTTCCATCGCACGGCCAGGTCGCCGGTCTGCGTCTGCTGCAACCGGTGGATGATGTCGAGCACCACCTCACCCTCGTTGACCTCAACCGAGTAGTCCTGCAGGTCGCCGCCGCTCTCGTCGCCGCGCCACACCCGCATCTTCGCTTGGTAGCTCATCAGGCTCTCCTTGCCGAATGGTTGGCGAGTTCCTCGGGCGTGAAGTACTTCTCGAGCTCTTCGACCTCGATGAGCTCCAGCAGGTCTTCGCGCATCGGAATCTGGTCCTCGCGGGTGATGGTGATGTCCGGAACGACGACGTCGCCTTCGGCCCGACACACCAGCAGCGTCTTGCGCCATGTGGAGTCCATCGACGGGTGGTCGTCGCGGGTGTGCCCGCCCCGGCTCTCCGTGCGCTCCAGCGCGGCCATCGCGATGCATTCGCTGACGATGAGCATGTTGCGCAGGTCGATGGCCAGGTGCCAGCCGGGGTTGAAGTGCCTGCCGCCTTCGACGCGGACGCGCTTGTAGCGCTCTCGCAGCTCCTTCAGCTTCTCGATCGCCTCGGTGACTTCATCAGCCTTGCGGATGATGCCTACCAGGGTGTTCATCGAGTCCTGCAGGTCGAGTTGCAGGGTGTACGGGTTCTCGGCCGCATCGCCGTTGGACGGACCCTCGAACGGAGCTAACGCCAGCTTGGTCGCATCGTCGACGGCCTGCTCGGACACCTTCGGTCGTTCGCTCAGTGCACGCACGTAGTCGGCGGCGCCCATCCCGGCTCGCCTGCCGAACACCAGCAGGTCCGACAGCGAGTTACCCCCGAGTCGGTTGGACCCGTGCATACCGCCGGAGCACTCACCCGCGGCGAACAGTCCGGGAGTCTTGGCCGCCCCGGTGTCGGGATCCACCTCGACGCCGCCCATGACGTAGTGGCAGGTCGGTCCGACCTCCATGGGCTCCTTGGTGATGTCCACCTCGGCGAGCTCCATGAACTGGTGGTACATCGACGGCAGCCGGCGCTTGATCTCCTCGGCGGGCAGCCGCGACGCGATGTCCAGATAGACGCCACCGTGCGGGGTTCCGCGGTCGGCCTTCACCTCGGAGTTGATGGCTCGGGCCACCTCGTCGCGGGGCAACAGGTCGGGGGTGCGGCGCGCGGAGTCGTTGTCCTTGAGCCACTGGTCGGCTTCCTCGATGGACTCGGCGTACTGCCCCTTGAACACCGGCGGGATGTAGTCGAACATGAACCGCTTGCCGTCGGAGTTCTTCAGCACTCCGCCATCGCCGCGCACACCCTCGGTCACGAGGATGCCCTTGACGCTGGGCGGCCAGACCATGCCCGTCGGGTGGAACTGGACGAACTCCATGTTGATCAGGGTCGCGCCGGCGCGCAGCGCCAGCGCGTGCCCGTCACCTGTGTACTCCCACGAGTTCGACGTCACCTTGTAGGACTTGCCGATACCGCCGGTGGCCAGGACCACCGCGGGCGTCTCGAAGAGGATGAAATTGCCGCTCTCACGCCAGTAGCCGAACGCGCCCGCGATCCGGTCACCGTCCTTCACCAGGTCGGTGATCGTGCATTCGTGGAACACGCGGATGCGCGCCTCGTAGTCGCCGAACTCGGCCTTGTCCTCCTGCTGCAGAGAGACGATCTTCTGCTGCAGCGTGCGGATGATCTCCAGACCGGTGCGGTCGCCGACGTGGGCGAGCCGCGGGTAGGTGTGACCGCCGAAGTTGCGCTGGCTGATCCGTCCGTCCTTGGTGCGGTCGAACAGCGCACCGTAGGTCTCCAGCTCCCAGACGCGGTCCGGGGCCTCCTTGGCGTGCAGCTCGGCCATGCGCCAATTGTTCAGGAACTTCCCGCCGCGCATGGTGTCGCGGAAGTGGACCTGCCAGTTGTCCTTGGGGTTCGCGTTGCCCATCGCGGCGGCGCAGCCACCCTCGGCCATCACGGTGTGCGCCTTGCCGAACAACGACTTCGTGATGACCGCGACCCGAAGACCACGTTCACGCGCCTCGATGACCGCACGCAAACCCGCGCCGCCGGCACCGATGACGACCACGTCGTATTCGTGCCGTTCGACCTGTGATGAGCCGCTTGCGCGAAGAGCCTCAGGCTCAGCCATATATCCTCACTCGTCTAACTTGGAAAAACTCTTGAAGCTTTTGTCAGCCAACAAATCTCAGGTCAGAGATCGTGCCGCTGGCAACCAGCATGATGTAGAAGTCGGTCAGCATCAGCGTCCCCAGCGTGATCCACGCGTACAGCTTGTGCCGGGTGTTCAGCGCACTGACCTGTGTCCAGAACCAGTACCGCACGGGGTGTTTGGAGAAGTGCTTGAGGCGGCCCCCGACGACGTGGCGGCATGAGTGGCACGACAGCGTGTACACCCACAGCATCACCACGTTGACGACGAGAATGATGTTGCCCAAACCGAATCCGAAGCCGGACGGCGACTGGAAGGCGATGATCGCATCGTAGGTGTTGATCACCGAGATGATCGCCGCGATGTAGAAGAAGTAACGGTGGGTGTTCTGGATGATCAACGGGAAACGGGTCTCACCGGTGTATTTCGCATGCGGCTCCGCCACGGCGCATGCCGTCGGGGACTGCCACACCGACCGGTAGTAGGCCCCGCGGTAGTAGTAGCACGTCAGCCGGAACAACAGCAGGAACGGCAGCGTCACCGCCGCATACGGCAGCCACCACACGTCTGGAAGGAACTGGCCGAAGTGACTGGCCTCGGGGATGCACCCCGACTGCGTCGCCTCGTTCCACTTCACCACGCACGGTGAATAGAACGGCGTCAGATAGTGATATTCCGCGACGTAATAGTTGTTCTGCAGGAAGGCCCGCACCGTCGCGTAGATGACGAAGGCGGCAAAGCCCAGGTCCACCACCAACGGTGACTGCCACCATCGGTCGGTGCGCAGGGTGCGCTGAGAAATCTGGGCACGGCCCGGCGAGAAGACGCCGGTCGCGTTGCGGTCGGCCGTGGGTGCGCTCACTGTTCCCTTTCGATGTTGCCGTCTCCCGTTACGGGCGACGTCACGTGCTATCGCGTTCCGCCGAGTCCCTCGTCATCGACGTCACGCCAGAAGTCGGTGTCGTAGGCGGTGTCGGGGATCGGAATTCTCTCGCCCACGGGTTGATGGTGGACCACACCACGGGCGAGCTCCAACTCTTCGGCGTCGATGTCCAGGCGGTCGATGTCGTTGAGGATCCGCTCGGCGTCGTTGACGATCCGGCGCGTCGCGGGGCTGTCGCCGTACCGCGAAGCCAACGACGTGACACACCGCCGCAGACTTCCGATTAGCTCGTGCAGTTCGGCAAGTTCGGTTGTGCTGGACAAGTGACCTCCTTGGGCTGAAGGGTGTCAGGCATCACGTTACGACACCTGCGGCTAGTCACATCATCCAGTACGTAGTGAGACAGATCACGTCTGAAGCGGAGGTTTACCCGATGTCCGATCCGGTCCTGAAAAAGCGCGCCGAAACCCTCTTGGCCCTGCATCAACCCGGCAACCCGGTGGTGCTGCCGACGGTATGGGATGCGTGGTCGGCCCGCCTGGCGGTGGATGCCGGGTTTGCCGCGCTCACCGTGGGCAGCCATCCGCTGGCGGATTCGGTCGGCAAACCCGATCAGGAGGGGATGACGTTCGAAGATGTCCTGGCTCGCATCGCTCAGATCACCGCAGCCGTTGACGTACCGATTTCCGTCGACATCGAGTCGGGCTACGGCCAGGCGCCGTCGCGGCTGATCGAGGGTCTGTTGGACGCAGGCGCTGTCGGTTTGAACATCGAGGACACCGTTCACAGCGAGGGCGGACGGTTGCGCTCGGCCACCGAGCACGCCGAACTCGTCGGCGCGCTACGCGCTGCGGCTGACGCGTCGGGCGTGCACGTGGTCGTCAACGCCAGGACGGACCTGTTCATCCGGGCTGACGGTGACGAGGCCGACCGCGTGGACCGCGCGATCGCTCGTCTGAAGGAGGCCGCTGCCGCCGGTGCGGACTCGCTCTATCCGGTCGGCCGCCACGAGCCGGAGACCATGCGGCGCTTGACGTCCGAGCTTCCGCTGCCGGTCAACGCAATCGCGCTGCCGGATCAGGACGACCCGGCGTCGTTCGGTCCGCTCGGCGTCGGCCGAATCAGCTTCGGCCCTTTCCTGCAGCGTGCGTTGTCGGCCAGCGCCTCAGAGATGCTGCAGCGCTGGGCATGACACGACAGAGCCGGTGGAACCCCTAGGGTCCCACCGGCTCTGGTCGCAGAGAACTACTTGGTCTCGATTGCGATGCGCTGGGCCTGCGCACCTTTGTGGGCACCGGCTACGCGTACCGTCAGCACGCCTGCGTCGTAGGACGCGGTGATCGCGTCGGTGGCGGCGTTGGCGGGCAGCTTGAACGACCGACGGAACGAGCCATAGCGAACCTCGCGCAGCGTGCGTCCGTCCTTCTGCGGATCATCGCCGACGTGCTCGTCGCGACGCTCACCGTGAATGACCAGATGGCCGCGATCCACCTCGACGGTGACGTCCTTGGCGACATCCACTCCAGGGAGTTCGAGGCGTACCACGGCGTCCTCGCCGTCCTTGATGATCTCCGCGGCCGGGGTGAAGCCCTCGAACACACCTTCCTTCAGCCACCGCTCAACCTCCCAGGTGGGCCGGGACCACAACGTCACTTTGCTCATCGTCTCTTTCTCCTCGGTTGTCGTGACCGGCACCACACCGGTTCGCTCTACGTATAACTTGAGTCGCTCTCACTCAAGTTCCACGCTGGCGTTCGCCGTCAGCGAAGGGGCTCACAGCCGTCGGCCGGCGGCGGTGAGCACACCGTGATGGGCGCTTCACACGAGGCGACATTGCGGCAATATCGGCTGCTTAACCTCTGCGGCATGCAGTCTTCAACAAACGTCGTGGTCGTCGGCCACGGCATGGTCGGTCACCGGTTCGTCGAGGCGTTGCGTTCGCGAGACGATGCGGGCAGGTGGCGGGTGACCATCCTCGCCGAGGAGGCCGACGCGGCGTATGACCGAGTCGGGCTCACCGGATACACCGAGCACTGGGACCGCGGGCGGTTGGCTCTGCCGGGCAATGCCTATCCCGGCGACGATCTCGTGGAGGTCCGCCTGGGCAGCCGGGTGACCGGTATCGACCGTGACGCCAAGGCGGTGCTGACGGCCGATGGCGACCGGGTCGACTACGACGCTTTGGTGCTGGCCACCGGTTCCTACGCATTCGTGCCACCTGTCCCCGGACGAGACCTGCCGTCGTGCCATGTGTATCGCACGCTCGACGACCTCGACGCGATCCGCTCCAGCGCCCAGCGCACGGTCGCAGCCGGACTGCCGGTCGGAGTCGTCATCGGTGGCGGGCTGCTGGGGCTGGAGGCGGCGAACGCCCTGCGCTCGTTCGGCCTCCACGCGCACGTCGTCGAAATGGCGCCGCGGCTGATGGCTCAACAGCTCGACGAAGCGGGCGGCGCGCTCCTCGGCAGGATGATCGGCGATCTCGGAATCACCGTGCACACCGGTGTGGGAACCGACAGTATCGCACCGGCACAACGGAATCGGCCTGTCCGTCGGTCGGCCGACAACGATTCGATGCGCCTGACGCTGAGCGACGGGTCTTTCATCGACACCGGTGTCGTGGTTTTCGCGGCGGGCGTACGCCCACGTGACGAACTGGCCCGCGAGTCGGACCTGTCGGTCGCCGAGCGCGGCGGTGTGTTGACCGATCTGTCCTGCGCCACAATCGATCCCAACATCTATGCGATCGGTGAGGTCGCGGCGATCGGCGGCCGCTGCTACGGGCTGGTCGGACCCGGCTACACAAGCGCCGAGGTGGTCGCGGACCGCCTGTTGGGCGGCGAAGCGGAATTCGGTGAAGCCGACATGTCGACGAAGCTCAAACTGCTCGGGGTCGACGTGGCCAGCTTTGGTGATGCGATGGGCGTCACCCCGGATTGTCTGGAGGTGGCGATCAACGACGCCGTCAACCAGACCTACGCCAAGCTGGTGCTTTCCGACGATGCGAAGACACTGCTCGGCGGAATCCTGGTGGGTGACGCGTCGGCCTACGGCGTGCTACGGCCGATGGTCGGTGAAGAGTTGCCAGGCGATGCTCTGGCGCTCATCGCGCCGGCAGGCTCCGAGGGCGGAAGCGGTCTCGGCGTCGGTGCGCTGCCCGACGCCGCGCAGATCTGCTCGTGCAACAACGTCACCAAGGGTGATCTCACCGGTGCGATCGCCGGCGGCTGCTGTGACGTCGCCGATCTGAAGAAGTGCACGCTGGCCGGCACCTCCTGTGGTTCCTGCGTACCGCTGCTGAAGCAGCTGCTGGAGGCCGAGGGCGTCGAGCAGTCCAAGGCGCTCTGCGAACACTTCAGCCAGTCGCGCGCAGAGCTCTACGACATCGTCGCGGCGACCTCCATTCGCACCTTCTCCGCACTGATCGAGCGGTTCGGCACCGGAAAGGGTTGCGACATCTGCAAACCCGTCGTCGCATCGATTCTCGCGTCGACCAGTTCAGAGCACATACTCGACGGGGAACAGGCGTCGCTGCAGGATTCCAACGATCACTTCCTCGCCAACATCCAGAAGAACGGCAGCTACTCGGTGGTGCCGCGGTCACCGGGAGGTGAGATCACCCCGGATCAGCTGATCCTCATCGGCGAGATCGCGAGGGATTTCAACCTGTACACGAAGATCACCGGCGGGCAGCGCATCGACATGTTCGGCGCACGGGTGGACCAGCTGCCCGAGATCTGGCGCCGACTCGTCGACGGCGGTATGGAGTCCGGCCACGCGTACGGCAAGGCGCTCCGCACGGTGAAGAGCTGCGTCGGCAGCACGTGGTGCCGTTACGGCCAGCAGGATTCGGTGAACATGGCCGTCGAGATCGAGAAGCGTTACCGCGGATTGCGGGCTCCTCACAAGATCAAGATGGCCGTTTCGGGGTGTGCACGCGAATGCGCCGAAGCGCAGAGCAAGGACGTCGGAGTCATTGCCACCGAACAGGGTTGGAACCTGTACGTGTGCGGCAATGGCGGCATGTCACCGCGGCATGCGCAACTGCTGGCCGGCGATCTCGACGATGAGACATTGGTCCGCTACATCGACCGGTTCCTGATGTTCTACATCCGCACCGCCGACCGGCTGCAGCGCACGGCGCCCTGGCTGGAGGCGATGGATGGCGGTCTGGACTATCTGCGCGAGGTTGTTTGCAACGACTCGCTCGGTCTGGCAGCAGATTTCGAAGAAGCCATGGAACGCCACGTCGCCGGCTATGCCTGCGAATGGAAGGGCGTGCTCGACGACCCGGACAAGCTGTCGCGGTTCGTATCGTTCGTGAACGCGCCGGACGTCGCCGATCCCACCATCGAGTTCACAGAACGCTCGGGCCGAATTGTCCCCATTGGACTACCGAAGGTGCCCCAAAAATGACGCTCCTCAACGATGTTCAGGTATGGACGACAGCGTGCACCTATGACCGTCTGATGCCCAACCGTGGCGTCGGCGTGCTGCTGGCCGACGGAACACAGGTGGCGTTGTTTCGGCTGGACGACGGTAGTCTGCGCGCGGTGGGTAACATCGACCCGTTTTCGGGTGCCGCGGTGATCTCGCGCGGCATCGTCGGCGACCGCGGCGGCCGTGCCACCGTGCAGTCACCGATCAAGAAGCAAGCATTCGGGCTCGATGACGGCGTGTGTCTGGACGATGCCGATGTCGCGCTCGTGGTCTACCCGACGCGCGTCACTGCCGACGGCACCGTGCAGATCGGGGACGCTACACCGGAGATGCAAACACGCTCATAGTCTTTCGATCATCACCTACGTGATCGGTAGCGCGCCGATCTACCCGACGATCAACAGGAGTTCCGCGCCGACAACGTAGCCTTCTTCACCGATGCGCTCGCCGGACATGATGATCCGTTGGGTTCGCCAGGCGGTGCTGCTGTCGTGGGGCGCATCGGTGTCGACACCTCGCTGGTGGCGAACTTCCCGCGCAAGCAGCGCCTCTAACCGTTACCGCCGGGGATATCCGGCACGGTGATCGGCGGGATCGACGGCGGCTGAATCACGGTGACGGTGCTGGTGCTCGTGGTGGGCGCGACACTGGAAGTGGTCTCGACAGGCGCCGACGATGTCGTTTCGGTGACGGTGGCGGGCGGAGCCGTGGTGGCGGTCGTGGTGACGGTCGAGGTCGAGGTCGAGGTCGAGACGGAGGTACTGGTGGCGCTCGCCGGGCTGAGGACGCCACACGCCAGGCGCTGGTCGGACGTGGCGTCGGCGTGGAGCAGAATCGCTGAGCCGTCAGGGCCTTTGAGTTGATCCTCGGTGAAACCGTCGCTGGTGGCGACGAGTTTGCCGGCGCCGTCCGACCGCACCAGCAGAGACGGAAGATCGCCGCTCGCCGGCTCGCCGGTGTGCCCGGGTGCCTGGAAGTGTGCGCCGGCCGACGTGAAATCACCTTCGCAGGTGCCGACGGCATGGATGTGTAGACCGTGTAGGCCGGGCGAGAGAATCCCCGTCCCGACGGTTTCGACGGTCACCGTGGCGTATCCGCTGCTGAAGTCGATCGTCGCGTCGGCGACAGCTTGGCCGTCCGACGTCTTCAGCTGGGTTTTCATTGTCTGTGCGCTCGACGCGGAGCCCGATGTGGTCGACGTCGACGAGTTGTCGGCGGCCTGGTTCGAACAGCCGCTCAAAGCGGTTACGGGCACGGCAATTAGAGCGATGGCGACGGTGACATCCTTGATCATGATGGCGGACGTACCCGGGCCGCGGTTGCGACAAACGCGGTACGCGGCCGGTGCTTACGAAGGCAAAGATCCAGCTACGCCGCGATGGGCAGCCGGGCGCGCCGGAATCTGCTCGCAATCAGCCGCACCATCGCGGGATGTGTGCCCAGCGGCTCGGCGACGGCGTCGGCCCCACTGCAACGCAGTCGATCTTGAAAAAGGCCGTCCGACAGCAGATATGAGGACACGATGACCCGACGTGCCCCCCGGGTGTGCAACTGGGCTACCGCGTCGGCGACAGTGGGGTCGCCGGTCGCGGCGAACGCCAACTCCACTCGATCGCCAAGGACGGCGGACAGCAGCGCAGACTTCCGCCTCAGGTCGGACTGTGCATGGGGGTTCGAGGTTCCGGCCGCCCCGAGAACCACGGAGTCACCTGGCCGCCAACCACATTCGACGAGGCGGTCGGCCAGGATCCTGGTGAGCTGCGGGCTGGGGCCGAGAGCGTCGGTGATCACGACATTCCGATGTCCGCTCGCTGCGACGTACGCGGGAATATCGGTGGTGACGTGGTAGCCGCGCGAGAGAAACGCGGGCACCACCACTGCGGGACCGTCGAGATCGCGCAGGACCTCACACGGTGTCGGGCCGAGCACGTCGACGAACGCGACATGAACATCCGTGCCCAGCAGCACCGAGACGCCATGCGCCAGGTCGCCGATCAGCGCGATACCGGATTGCTTACGGGTACCGTGCGCCACCAGCACGTGCGAAGGCGAAAAGCTCATAGAGCGTGCACCAAGTCTTCATCGACTGCCAGCCGATAGCCGCGCTTGACGACCGTTGACACGATGTTCTTGTCGCCCAACGCGGTTCGGAGCCGTAACACCGCGGTCTCGACGGCGTGCGTGTCGGTGCCGCTACCGGGCAGCGCCGTCAGCAGCGCGTTGCGTGACACCACCGCGCCGGGATGATGCGCGAGCGCCCGGATGGTGGCCATTCCCGCCGGCGACACCGTCTTGACCGTGCCGTCGACCAGCACGCAGGTCCCGCGGATCTCCAAGAGATGACCGGCCACCTGCATCGTGCGCGCGCACAACAGCGGCAGCTCATCGGTGATGTGCCGGGCCAGGGCACCCAGCCGCATGCGTTCCGGTGCGGACGTCGGCACGCCGAGCCGGACCAGCGGCCGCGCCGTGACCGGCCCGACGCACATGGCGTGCACATTGGTGCGCAGCGCGGTGAGGACCCGGTCCTCGATTCCCATCTCCATCGCCCGCATCAACACCGAGGCGACGGCCGGCGCGGAGGTGAAACTCACCGCGTCGAACTTCTCCTCCGCGATCCCGGCCACGAGTTGGTCGAAGTCTCCGCCGTGCGGCGGTGGACGCCAGCGGTAGACCCGGATCGGTACCACGTCGGCGCCCGCGGCACGCAACTCATCGAGGAACTCCGGGTACGGGTCCCAGTCCTCGGTCGCGCCGTGCAGCTGCACCGCGATCCGCGCTCCGTCGATGCCGCCATCCACGAGGTAGTGCAACAACTCGCGCGACGACTCCGATTCGGGCGACCATTCTTCGGGCAACCCCGCGGCGCGCAGCGCGCCGGTGGCTTTCGGACCGCGCGACACGATGCGCGCCTGGCTCAGCGCGGCGATCAGGTCGGCGGCCAACCCCCAGCCGTCGGCCGCCGCGACCCAGCCGCGGAATCCGATGCCAGTGGTCGCGATCACGATGTCGGGCGGTACGTCGATCAGCGCCTCCGTGTGCGCGCGCAACGCATCGTCATCCGGAAGCGGCACCATGGTGATCGCGGCCGCGCTCGTCACCGTGGCGCCGCGGCGTTCAAGCAGCGCGCCCAGTTCCTCGGCACGGCGAGCGGAAGTCACCGCCACCCGGAAGCCGGTGAGCGGTGCCCAGTCAGGCTCACTCATTGCACCTGTGTATTCAGTTCATGTTTCCAAGTGATTACTCGGTTATTGCCTCGACGTGTCGGCCCCGGTCGGCAACCCATAACACCAGGTTAAGAATGCTTTATTGCCCCCAATTGCACGACGGTGACTCTGCCGTGAACTTCCGCTCACCCGCCGAACGCAGCGGGTGTGAGCCTCGCTGCGACCCGCTACCAGACGTCGCCGTCGCGCCAGTCGCAGGTGATCTCGGCGGTGGTGTCGAGGTCGAGGCCGTCGGGAAGACCGACCGGCAGGACGAACAGATCGTTGTCGTCGTTGGGTGTGCGTGACACCCCGGCGGGCGCGAGCACCGATGTCGGACCCTGCCACAATTGCCAACCGCGGGCGGCGTAGATGGGGCGGCCCGCCTCGGACGCGCTGAGCGCGCCCAGTTGGTACGCGCCTCGCAGCACCTGCTCGGCGGCGTCCATCACGGCCGTGGCAAGGCCCTGACCGCGCCGGTCTTCGCGCACCGCGACACCCTCGACGTAGCCGCATCGCAACGCGGTGTCGGAGTACAGCAGCCGGCGCTGCACGACCGCCGCATGCGCGATCAGTGCGCCGTGGTCGAAGATCATCGCGTGCATCCCGCCGAGTGAATGCTCCCAGTCGGCATCGGTGAACTCGCCGCCGAATGCGTCGATCACCATTCGGCGTGCGTCCTCACGGGTCTCTTTATCGAGATCGGACGTGTGAATCAGGCGGGCGCTGTGGACGCGGGGTGGCGGGTCCTCGCGCACGTGAGACGCACTGAAGCTGCGCGCGTGCACACTGACGTTCTACCAGATCGCGCGCTATGCGGTGCCTTCGAACGGGCGGCGCGGCCGTGACCAATGCATGCGCACCGTCTGGCCCGGCCGGATCTGCGCGACCCGGTCGATGTCGTCATCGGCCACTACGCCGATCACCGGATAACCGCCGGTCACCGGGTGGTCCGGACCGAGGATCACCGGAAAACCGTTCGGCGGCACCTGAATTGCCCCACGGGTCGCGCCTTCGCTGGGCAACTGACGGTCCGGCCACCGATATTCGAGGGGCATGCCGACCAGACGCATCCCGACGCGGTCGCTCTTGTTGGTGGCCTGCCAGTTGGTGCGGACCAACACGTCCGGGTCGATGAACCAGTCGTCGCGAGGCCCCGGCACCACCATCAGCTCGAGCACGTCGTCCCCGATCGCCGCCACCGGCGCCTGATCGAGCTCGGGCAATTCGCCGCTGTGTTCGCCGATCGGCAGTACGTCCCCCGGCGCCAGCGGCAGCGGTCCGATCGCCGACATGACGTCGTATGAACGTGACCCGAGCACCGGCTCGACGTCGATGCCGCCACGCACCGCCAGATAGGTCCGCAACCCCGAGTGCGGCGCGCCGAGCGTGATCACTTCACCGTCGCGAACGTGGTGAATGCTGTTCGTGCCGAACGGAACCCCGTTGATCGCCGGATCGGTGTCCGCGCCGGTGACGGCGATCGCGACGCCCTCCCTGTTGCCCCCGCGCACCCGTGCCGTGAGCCCGCCGAAGGTCACCTCGATCGTCGCGCACTCGCCGGGGTTGGCCACCAGGCGGTTGGCCAGTGTGTGTGCGCGGCGATCGGCTGCACCGGAGCGGCTGACACCCATGTGGGCGAGACCCGGTCGGCCGAGGTCCTCGATCAGTGACATCGGACCGGTACGCAGGATCTCCAGTGTCGCGCTCACGACTGCACCCCTCGGAACTGCACCCACATGCCCGGCACCAATAATGCGGGCGGGTCGCGGCTGACATCCCACAGCGCCGCCTGATCCGCGGAGATGCGGCCGATCAGTTGCCAGCCCCCGGGCGACTCGCGGGGGTACACCCCGCTGAATTCACCTGCGAGCCCCACCGAACCGGCGGGCACCTTGGTCCGGGGTTCGGCCCGCCGCGGCACCTCGAGGCGGCTGTCACCGCCGACGAGATACGCGAAGCCCGGCGCGAACCCGCCGAATCCGACTCGCCACAACGTTCCGGTGTGGGTGGCGACCACTTCCTCAGCGGTCATCCCGGTGAGGCGGGCCACCTCGTCGAGATCGGGGCCGTCGTAGACCACCTCGATCTCGACATCGGCTCGCGCGTCCGCCGGCGACGTGGCCGCCGCGGTCCCGGACGCGACGGCCAGCTTGGCCAACCGCTGCCGTGTGGGCGCCTGATACCCCGCACCCGCCACCTTGACCAGGACCGTGCGCGAGGCCGGAACAATGTCGAGCACGCCGGGCAGTTCGGCTTCTCGGATCGCCGCCGACCACGCCAGCACCTCTTCGGTGTCACGCAGTTCCAGCAGCAGGGCATGATTTCCGTAGTCGCGAATCATGACGGGATCCGCGTCCTTCGCGTTGGCGTCCCTCAGGTCAACTGTCACGCTCATGGCACAAAATTACCCGTGAGTAGGGAGCGTTACTCTTGCTCTTCGGATCTCTCTGAACCTTGCCAGAGCGGCCTTAACGAAGCCTCACACCGCGGGCTGATACGTCGGCTCGCGACGCTTGATGAAGGCGATCACCCGATACGTCACCGGCAGCACGACGATCTCGACGAGGGTCTTGTAGATCCAGCCCAACGCCACGTATGTGACGAAGTCGCGCCACGTGCTGATACCGATCGCACCCGCGGCGATGGAGCAGAAGACCAGGGTGTCGGCGAACTCGCCGACGATCGTCGAGCCGATCAACCGAGCCCAGAGGTGCTTCTCCTTGGTGCGCGCCTTGATCTGCACCACCACCCACGCATTGAGTGTCTGCCCGACGATGAAGCCGGCGAGCCCCGCGATGATCAACTGCGTGAACGGTTTGACGACGGCTTCGAACGCCGCCTGATTGGTGTAGAAGTCCGCCGCGGGGAGGTAGGCGGTCAGCCAGAACGTGAACGCGGCGATGACCTCCATGACGAAGGCGATGTAGATGGCACGCCGGGTGGCCTTGAAACCGTAGACCTCGGAGAGCACGTCGCCGATCACATAGGTCATCGGGAACACGACGAAGCCGCCGTCGGTGATCAGTGACCAGTCGCCGATGATCGGTCCGAACGCGATGCCTTTGGTGGCCGAGACATTGGAGATCAGGACCAGTCCGGTGAAGATCGCGACCAACGTCGGATAGTAGGCCGAACCCGTGGTCGCGAAACCTCGGTGTTCTGACTTGGTGTCGGTGGCGGTCACCGGGACATCTTGTCAGGCGAGCGCGGTGGCGATGAGTCCCGGCAGCCGGTCTGCCACCACCGGATATGACAGCGGCGAGGCGTAGGCGACGGCCCCCGCCAGTTCCTTGCCGGTGAACACGTTTCGTCTCGGATCTCGCTTCGCCACTGCCGGATCCCCGAGTATCGCGGCCTGTTCCTCGTCGCTCTCGGTGGTCCAGATCAGAACGTCGGCGCCGTCGGCGTCTGTTGCGATGGTGAGGCCCATCGCCGTGAGGAAATCGCTACGCCATGCCGGGGTCTGCGCTTCGATCCGGCCCTCGGTGAGGCGCCCTTCGGCCAGCAGTACCGTCTTGCCCGCGAACTGCGGGTTGTTCATGCCCGCCGCGGCGAACTTCTCGTCGACCGCGGCGATGAGCGATTGCATCTCGTCGTGCTTGAACACCGCCTGGCCGATGACGCTCGCCTGGTCCTTCCACGGTTCGAAGAACGCATCCTGACCGGACTGCGCGATCGTCGGGGCGATAGCCGTCAGTTTGTTGTAGGTGTCCTTGTCGAGTCCGGCATTGGTGGCGACGATCAGATCGGGTCGAAGCGATGCGATCTGCTCCACTGGAATGCCCTCCGCGAGGTTCAGCACCACGGGCTGTGCGCCGCCGAGTTTCGGTTGCGCCCATGGCCATACGCCGAACGGCTGGCCGCCGAACCAGTCCGTCACCGCGATCGGTACGACGCCGACGGCGAGCAGGTCGTCGGCTTCGGTGAGCCCCGCGCTGACCACCCGCTTCGGGGGCGCTCCGATCTTGGTCTCGCCGAAGACGTGCTTGACGGTGACGGAGCCGTCGCTGGCGACCTCACCGGGTTTCGACTCGCAGGCGGCCACCAGCGCGGCCGCCCCGGCCGTCAACGCCAGGAATCCCCGCCGGGACAACGAAGCAGGCACTCGGCGAGAGTAGCTAACTCACTTCGAAACCGCCGAACAATACGACGGCCAGGCCCAGCGCGACGACGATGTTGACGACCGTCGCCGAGGCGAACAGCGCGATGGGTCGCCAGCCCGCCTCCCTGAGCCCCTTCAGCGAGAACTCGAGACCGATCGCGACGAATGCGAAGATCAGGAACCAGGTGCGGAGGTCGTTGACGGTCGTGATAGCCGACTTGTCCCCGCCCCACTGGAGGAACAGCGTGCCGATGATCGATGCGGCGATGAAGCCCAGGACGAACTTCGGGAAACGATCCCAGAACTGGCGTGCCGACGGCCGCGCCTCCTCGGAGGACTTGCGTTCGACCTTGAAGGCGAAGTATGCGGTCAACGCGATTGCGACGACCCCGATCAAGGCATTCTGGGTGGTCTTCACGATCGTGGCGATCTGCAGCGCGTCCTCGCCCGCGAGTGCTCCCGCGGCTGCAACGGCCGCGGTGGTGTCGATGTTGCCGCCGATCCACGCCCCGGCGACGGCGTCGGAGAGGTTGAGAACATCTGCGAGCCAAGGAAGTAGGAAGATCGACGGCAGCGCGAAGGCGATCACCAGGGACGCGGCGTAGGCCAGTTGTTCCTTCTTGGCCTGTACCGCGCCTGCCGCCGCGATGGCGGCGCTGACACCGCATATCGACACCGCTGATGCCAGTAGGGCTCGCAGTTTGTCCTCCAGCTTGAGTACTCCGCCCAGCCACCAGGTGAATCCGAACACGACGGAGATCAGGAGTAGCGCCTGGATGATCGATGGGCCCGCCGCGCTGACGAGAACCTTCAGGTTGATGGACGCACCGAGCAGAACGAGCCCGGTCTTGATGAAGAACTCCGTCCGAAACCCGCTGGCCAACGCGTCACGCAGCGCGAGCTTCGACAGGATGAAGTTGCCGATCAACCCCAAAGCGATTGCATAGATGGGGAATTCGATGGACTTCGCGACCTTCGCGAACGGGGTGCCCGCCGCCCAATGCGGGACCTCCTGCTCGAGAAATCGGGTTGCGGCGCCCAGCGCGACGACGAGGAGGACGCCGGCGATCGCGTAGCCGATACCGTGATCGCGGTCCCCGGTGCGTTCTTCGGTGGTGGTCTGTTCGGTCACGGGATCACGCTGCCCGGGATCGCCCCGATGAGTACCAGGGTCAGCAGGGCAAGGCCGACGATGACGGCGAGCCAATCCTCGTTCATGCGCGGCACCGTATTCCGGGGCGGCGCGCGAGGTCACTCGTTGCGCTCAGCGCGATTAGATGCCGGGTGCCTCGCCGTACGACACGGACGACGAGGATGACGTCAGGACGTCGCCGCGATTGAGCTGAGCCCGTTCGATGTCCTTGATCAGAACGCCGACGTTCTCGCCGGTCGTCGCTTCGTCCTGCTGCTTGCGAAACTTCTCGATGGCGGAGACCGTGACGCCCGGGCCGCCGTTGACCTGGACGGTGTCGCCGACGCGCAGCGTTCCGCTCTCGACCCGGCCGGTGGCGACCACCCCCCGATTGCGGATCGCGAACACGTCTTCGACCGTCATCTTGAACATCAGGAATGCGCCAGTCTCTTGTTGACCAGCCGGGTGAGCCAGCCCGGCGAGAAGCGGGAACCGGCCGCCAGAGCCTTGGTCTGAGAGCCGACGGGGAAGTGCACCTGGTGGATGGCGCGGCGCAGTTTCGAGGGTTCGGTCGCCGCCACGATCGCGTCCGCGATGTCCTGCGCGGTCAACCGGATGCCGAGCGACTCGGTGGTGCCGGTTTTGATGTTGTCGGTCATCGCGGTCTTCACGTACAGCGGCCACATCGCGATCACCCGAATCCCGTATCGCTCCCACTCGAGGTCCAGCGCTTCGGTGATGCCGCGGACGAAGAACTTGGTCGCGCTGTAGTTGGCGAGTTCGGCCTGACCGTAGATCGCCGACGCCGATGCCAGGTTGATCACAATGGCGTCCGGCGTGGACCGAAGGTAGGGAAACGCGGCGTACAGCCCGTTCACCACACCCTTGGTGTTGATGTCGATTTCCTTGAGGTGGCCGCCGATGTCCATTTCCTCGAACCGGCCGGCGCGCAGGATGCCCGCGTTGTTGATCATCACGTCGAGCCGACCGCCGGCCGCGCTTGCGAACTCGCCGACCCGTTGCGCCATCTCGTCCGGGTCGGTGACGTCGAGATGGCCGACGATCGCCTTGGCGCCGAGCTGTTCGATATCGTCGGCGAGCGACTTGAGGCCGACCTCGTCGATGTCGAAGCCGCCGACGGTGAACCCTCTTCGAGCGAATGTCAGGGCAGTCGCCCTGCCGATCCCTGCGGCGGCGCCGGTGATGAATACAGACTTCTGTGTTCCGGTCATATGAACGGCATACCAGCTTCCATGAACTCCAGTGTCCGGTACAGCCGATCGGCGAGCTCAGACGGGTTTCCGTCCAGCGCCGTCATCATGCCGCCGGCCAGTGCTCCCACGAAGACGCGGACTTCGAGGTCCCTGGCATCGCGCCCGGTACGCCGGGCTTCCGCTTCGGCGAGCCTGTCGGCCGTGCGGTGGTATTCGTCCAACTGTGCGGTCTTGAGTGCCGGCTCCGACAGGACCAGCCGGAGCCGGGCCCGCTCGAAGTGCCATTCGGCAGCCGAGACGGTCGCCAGCGTGATCTCCAACGAACGCCGAAAGGCCTTGAGCGGCGCCATGTCTGCGGGCTGGGCGGCCAACGCGTCGATGGCCACCTTGTCGAGGCCGTTCGCGATCAGGGCTGACTCTTTGCTCGGAAAGTAGCGAAAGAACGTGCTCGGCGCGATCTCGGCGGCCAGCGCGATCTGTTCGATCGTGGTGTTCGCATAGCCGTTTTCCTCGATGAGGCGCAACGCCTCCCGCCGGATCGTGTCGCGGGTGCGGATCTTCTTGCGGTCCCGCAGACCGAGTGTTTGTTCCCCTTCCCCCATGGGCGGATTGTGTCAGGACAGCGCAAGCGATACGCCGAGGCCGGTCATCGTGATCGCAATCAGTCCGTCGAGGATCCGCCAGGTGCGCGGGGCGGCGAACAGTCCGGAGAGTCGACGCGCTCCGAGCCCGAGGCTGACGAACCACACCACGCTGGCGGTGACCGCCCCGACGCCGAACAGCCAGCGTTCGTTGCTGTGCTCGTTGGCCAGTGTGCCCAGCAGGACCACGGTGTCGAGGTAGACATGCGGATTGAGCCACGTCAGCGCAAGGCACGTGACCATCACTTCGAGAAAGCGCCCGGGCCCCTTGTCCGACGCCATGAGCGCGGACGGCCGCCATGCGCGTCGCGCGGCCAGCAGGCCGTAACCGATCAGGAACGCCGCGCCGCCGAACCGCGCGATATCGAGGGCTCCGGGGTGCGCGGCGATCAGTGTTCCGACACCTGCGATGCCCGCTGCGATGAGCACGACGTCGGATATCGCGCACACCGCGACGACCGCCATGACATGTTCACCGCGGATGCCCTGGCGCAGTACGAACGCGTTCTGCGCGCCGATCGCGACGATCAGCGTCAGCGAGGCAAGGAAGCCGACGGCCAGGGCGGAGGTCACCGGTATGACGGTAGGAGGTCGGAAAGCATCAGTACAGCTAATGTTTCTTCATATGCATTAGCATCTCTAATGACAATCGCGACGGGTGAATCGGCATCCGGCTAGCCGACCGACGTGAGAATCTGATTCGATCGTGGCGGACAGCGCAGGGGGCATCGATGACCACGCACCTACCTGATTCGCCCGTGGGGCAGCAGACGATGACGAGGGTCACCCGCCGTCTGATCCCGTTCCTCGTCCTTCTCTACTTCGTCAATTACCTGGACCGGGTGAACATCAGCTTCGCGGGTCCCAACGGCATGAACGAAGACCTTGCGATGAGCGCGAAGATGTTCGGATTCGCCTCTGGCATCTTCTTCATCGGGTACTTCCTGCTGGAGGTGCCGAGCAACATCGCACTCCATAAGTTCGGCGGCCGGCGCTGGCTCGCACGGATCATGCTGACATGGGGAATCATCAGTACGGCAATTGCATTCGTGCCCAATGCAGAGACCCTGATCGTCCTTCGGTTCCTGCTCGGCGTCGCCGAGGCGGGGTTCTTTCCTGGAGTGATTCTCTACCTCACCTTCTGGTTCCCCGAAAAGCAACGCTCGAAGGCGATTTCGCTGTTCATGGTGGCCGTGCCCGTCTCCACTGCCATCGGTTCCACCCTGTCTTCGCTGATCATCGATTGGGGCCACGGGCTTTTCGGACTCGACGGCTGGCGTGTCATGTTTCTCATCGAGGGCGTGCCCGCCGTCTTCTTGGCGTTCTTCTGCTGGTTCTACCTGACCGACCGCCCGGCCGAAGCGACCTGGCTCGACGATGACGAAAAGAACTGGCTGGAAACAATACTCGGCTATGAGCGGTCGGTCGCCGAGACCGGCCAGAGCTGGCCGCTGAGAAAAGCGCTGAGCCACCCGAGGATCCTGTTACTGGCGTTCGTCTACTTCGGAATCACCTATGGTCTGTACGCCGTCGGGTTCTTTCTTCCGACCATCATCGCTGGGTTCCAGGAGCAGTACGGCACGCATCTGAGCGTCATCGAACGAGGCCTCGTCACGTCGGTGCCCTACGTCGTCGCGGCCATCGTGATGGTGCCGTGGGCGCGCCATTCCGACCGAACCGGTGAACGCGTCTGGCACGTTGCGATCCCCGCGATCGTCGGAGGTGTGTCCATTCCGATCGCGCTCTACATGACGAACCCCTACCTGGCCATGGTCGCCGTGACCCTGTCCACCTGTTCGGTCATGTGCGCCCTGCCCGTGTTCTGGTCGCTACCCTCGAAATTCCTCACCGGACTGGCCGCCGCCGGCGGCATCGCCCTCATCAATTCGATCGGAAACCTCAGCGGTTTCAGCGGTCCCTACATCACCGGATGGCTCACCGGGCTGACCGGCAACGCCAAGCTCGCGTTGTGGGTGGTGGGAGTGCTGTCGCTGGCCGCCGCGGCAGTGGTGGTCTACCTGGGAGTCAAACCCCGATCGGAAACGGAAGCCCCCGCCTAGTGCAGATCGACGGCCAGCAGCTGGCGGCCTTCGCGGCGGTGATCGAACACGGTTCGTTCGACGCCGCGGCAGCACAGCTGCACGTCACTCCGTCGGCGATCAGCCAGCGCATCAAGGCGCTGGAGCAGCGGGTCGGGCAGGTGGTAGTCGTCCGGGAGAAACCGTGTTACGCCACGGCGGCGGGCATTCCGCTGTTGCGGTTGGCGGCGCAGACCGCACTGTTGCAGGCCGAAGCCCTTGCCGAGATGGGCGGCGGCGACGGCTCTTTGCCGCGTATTGCGTTGGCGGTCAACGCGGATTCGATGGCGACGTGGTTCACCGGTGTGTTCGCCACGTTGGATTCGGTGCTGTTCGACATTCGTATCGAGGACCAGGACCATTCGGCGCGGCTGCTCCGGGAGGGAGTTGTAATGGGAGCGGTGACGACCGAACGCACGCCCGTACCTGGTTGCCGGGTGCGGGCACTGGGAGTGATGAGGTACGCGCCGGTGGCCGCCGCGTCGTACATTGCGCGGTACCTGCCCGATGGGTTCACCGCACATGCGGTGGCGACTGCACCGTCGTTGTCGTGGAACCGTGACGATGCGCTGCAGGACATGTTGGTGCGCAAGGTGTTTCGTCGCGACGTCGCCCGGCCGCAACACTTCGTACCGACGGCCGAGGGGTTCGCAAGCGCCGTCCGTGCGGGACTTGGATGGGGTATGTTCCCTGAGGCGAACCTGGCCGCACCTGCGCCGGCGGGCAGCTCGTTCGTTCGCGTGACCGACGCCCACCTGGACGTGCCGCTGTTCTGGCAGTGCTGGAAGCTGGACAGCCCGTTGGTCGGTGCCGTCACCGACGCGGTTGCTGCGGCTGCCGCAAAAGTCATGGAGTGAAGCCCATTTCACTCCAGCGTCTGTGACGCCGCCCACTCCGATGAACGCCCGCCCCCCGCGGGTCGTGTCACCGATATGAGCGCTTTGAAGATCCTCGTTGTCGGCGCCGGGGCCGGCGGTATTTCGGCCGCTCGGGGATTACTGCGAGATGGACACGATGTGAGCGTCTTCGAACAGCGATCGGACACCCGACCGGGCGGTGGTGCGGTGACCATCTGGCCCAACGGAGCAACGGTGCTTCAACAGCTCGGCGTCGACATGGACGGAGCTGGGCAGGTGTTGTCCACCGTGCGAATCGCCACATCTGCCGGTCGCTCGTTGGTCAACATCGACGTGAGGGCGATCGCGGACAGGCTGGGCGGATACGTCCGAATGGTCCCCCGCCGCGTCTTGCTCGATCGCCTGCTGGCCGACTTTCCGGCAGATCGCATCCGGTGCAATTCCCGTGCAGTCGCGGTTGTCGATACCCCGGAGGGGGTGCGGATCGAGTTCGAAGACGGCGGTCATGCCGAAGGGGATGTACTGATCGGTGCGGATGGTCTGCACTCGACGGTCCGACATCTGGCCGGGGCGAAACCCGCGGAGCCCACCGGTTGGTGCAGCTGGCAGGGGTTGATCACCATGCCTCATATCGCGGAAAGTGCTGCCGCAGTGCAGATCATCGGCGCGCAGGGAAGCCTCGGCCTGTGGCCCGCGGGTGGCTGTGACCTCCAGTGGTGGTTCGACCTGAAATGGACACCAGATTTCGTCCGGCCGGAACGTCCTATCGATGTGATCCGGTCCAACTTCGCGGGGTGGTCCGAGGCGGTCGATGACGTACTCGCGAGATTGACCGATGACGATCTGGCGGCCTCGCCTTTCCCACACTTTCGGCATCCGATTCCCCGCGCGTCGCGGTCATCCGCGGTGACGTTGCTCGGCGATGCCGCACACACGATGCCCCCGGTCCTCGCGCAGGGGACCAATCAGGCACTGCTGGACACGATGGTGTTGCGCCAGGCGCTCTCAGGTTTGCACGCGGGATCTGAGCACGGCAACGGCGATCTCCCCGGCGCGCTGCGGTGGTACGAGAAGACCAGGAGACGCAGGCTGGCCGCCGTGTCGTGGACGGCATCGCGGCCGGTGTCCCAGAACGAGCGGGTCCTGAGATACGCGAGAATCCCGGACTCGTTGGCCACCTGGGTGATTACGGTGCTTCTGCGGTCGACGAGCCACCGGCGAATCGCGGCGGACGTCGACCGCGACCTGTGCAGGCGCGTTGTTACCACCCGCAGATAGTCAGTGCTTGTCGTGCTGCTTCTTACCGAACGGCAGCACGTGCACGATCGCCAGCACGACCCCGCCGACGACCAGTCCGACCAACGCTGAGATCGCGGTGTTGGCCAGCCAGGCCAGCACACCGTCGACGCTGTCGGTGACCGCGCTGTTGATCAGGTCCTCGAGGTGGTGCACGAATCCGTAGGGCGCATGCCAGCCGACGGTGTCCGTTCCCAGCAGCAGGATGTGGCCGCCGACCCAGAGCATCGCCACCGTGCCGATGGTCGAAAGGGCCGACAGAAGTTTGGGCATCGCGGCGACCAGGCCGCGACCGACCTTCTGCGCGAACGTCGACGAGCGCTGCGCGAGGTTCAGGCCGATGTCGTCCATCTTCACGATCAGCGCGACCACCCCGTACACCGCCGCGGTGATGACGATGGCGACCACAACGAGGATCACGAAGCGTGACCAGAACCTCTCGGTGGCCACCTCGTTCAACGCGATCACCATGATCTCGGCGGACAGGATGAAGTCGGTGCGGATCGCGCCCGCCGTCATCTGCTTTTCAGCGTCCGGGCCCGAGGTCGCGGTCGGTGCCGCGTGGGAGTCGTGTCCGGTGAACCATCCCAGCACCTTCTCGGCGCCTTCGTAGCAGAGGTAGGTGGCGCCCAACATCAGGATCGGTGTCACCAGCCACGGCGCGAACTCGCTGAGCAGCAAGGCCGCGGGCAGGATGAAAATCAGCTTGTTTCTCAGCGACCCGATGGCGATTCGTCTGATCATCGGCAGTTCGCGGTCCGCGGTGATGCCGTGCACGTACTGCGGCGTCACCGCGGTGTCATCGATGACGACCCCAGCCGCCTTGGCGGTCGCCCGGCCTGCCGCAGCGCCGACGTCGTCCACCGAGGCTGCGGCCAGTCGAGCAAGGGCGGCAACGTCGTCGAGAAGTCCGAACAGGCCCGCGCTCATCGCGTGTCCCTCATGGTGTGGAGGTTACCGTGAGCCAATGGCCGGTGCCGACGACGCGTTTCGCGCGACGAGGATCCTGGCGGGTGCCATCGAAGCATTCGCCGGTCAGGTGTATTTCGCCCCCGAGGCGCATGCCCGATATTCCGAACTCGGCTTTTCCGGTAGTCCTGGATTCGTGGGCGCCGTGGCGATGCCCGATATGCACGCGTACTTCTGCAGCCGCGGCGCAATCCTCGGCCAGGTGCCCGGCCAGGTGGTGGCGTCGGCTTTCGCGGTGTTCAACCCTGCGGTCGTGGCGCCGGCCGTGGATCACGGTTGGTCGTTGACCACCGCCGGCGCGATCCTCACCGCGCGCGACGAGGCGGGAATCGGCCAGCTGCGCCGGATCCTCGGCGACAATCCGGACGGCGCCGAAGAGCTTGCGAGCCTTTTACTACCGGTCAGCGAGTCGCTTCCGGTGGCGGGCCACCCGCTGTACGCCGGTCTGCGAAGCGCCCCCATTCCCGACGATCCGCTGGGCGTGGCGTGGCGATCAGCCGACCGGCTTCGTGAGTTCCGCGGGGACGCGCACACCGCGGCGTGGACGACGGCGGGTTTGGGCGCCGTCGAGATAGGACTGTTGACCGAGCTCTTCTGGGGCTTGCCGCTGAAAACGTACGTCAGGACCCGCGCCTGGTCGGATGCGGAGCTGGACGCCGGCATCGCCGACCTCGAGAGCCGCGGCCTCATCGCAGACGGCGCGCTGACGCGGCGGGGCAGACAGGAGCGCGAGGCGATCGAGGTCCGCACCGACGAGCAGTGCGCGCCGATCCTGCGTGCCCTCGGCGACGAATTCGACACCGCGCTCGCCCACCTTCAACGGTTCTCCGCAGCCGTGCGCGAAGCGCACGGATATCCGGCCGCCGGTCCGCACGATCTGGCAGGAGGAAATTCCGGGCTACATGCCGAGAAGTGACTCGACCTCACTGCGGACGAAGTAGACCAGGAAGCCCACGGCGACGATCCACAGCAACGGGCTGATCTCGCGGGCCTTGCCGGCAGCCGATCGCGTCACCACCCACGCGATGAAGCCGACCCCGATGCCGTTGGCGATCGAGTAGGTGAACGGCATGGTCGCCGCGGTGAGTACGACCGGCAGTGCGACCGAGAACTCGGAGATATCGATGTGTCGCAGGTGCGAGGCCATCATCACCCCGACGACCACCAGTGCCGCCGCAGCGACCTCAGAGGGGACAATCGATGCCAGCGGGGAGATGAACATGGCCGCCAGAAACAGCAGGCCCGTAACGAGATTCGCGACACCCGTGCGTGCGCCCTCCTCGATACCCGCCCCCGATTCGACAAACACGGTATTGGACGACGCCGATGTCGCCCCGCCGACAACCGCACCCGCGCCCTCGACGATCAGCGCCGACCGTATGCGCGGGAAAGTTCCTTGATCGTCGGCGAGTCCGGCCTCACGCGCCAGGCCGGTGAAGCTCCCCATCGCATCGAAGAAGTTCGCGAAGACCAGAGTGAACACGAACATGACGACCGCGATCGCACCGATGCGGCCAAGGCTGCCGAACAGGCTGAACTCGCCGACCAGTGACAGGTCGGGCACCGCGAACGGCGCCCCCTCCAAGGCGGGGACCGACAGGGTCCACCCGCCGGCGTTGTCGACTGCCGAGCCGAGGTGCCAGATCGCCTCGACGACGATGGCGACGAGCGTTCCCGCAATGAGTCCGATGAGGATGGCGCCGCGTACTCGCCGCGCGATGAGGACGGCCGTCAACAGCAGGGTGAACACGAATACGGCCGTGGGGATCGTCGTGATGTCTCCGCCGCCGTCGACGCCGAGACCGACCGGCGGCGACACCTCTCCCGTCGAGCCGACAAGACCCGCGTCGACGAGCCCGATGAACAGGATGAACAATCCGATACCCGACGTGATGGCGATCTTCAGCTGCATCGGCACGGCGTCGAATACGAGCTTGCGCAGGCCGGTCGCAGCCAGCGCGACGATGATGAGCCCGTTGATGACGACCAACCCCATCGCCTCGGGCCACGTCAGCGAATCGACCAGCGTGGTGGCGACGAACGTATTGAGGCCCAGCCCGGCGGCGAAGGAGAAGGGCAGCCGCGAGATGAGGCCGAACAGAATTGTCATCACGCCCGCTGCCAGCGCGGTCACGGAAGATACCTGGTCGAACTGCAACTCGCGACCGGTGACGTCCGCGATGCCCGACAGAATGATCGGGTTCAGCACGATGATGTAGGCCATCGTGATGAATGTGACGACGCCGCCGCGGATCTCGGTGGGGACGCTGGACCCTCGCGCCGAGATCTCGAAGAAACGATCGAGGCGGTTCACTCTTCGACCCTAGGGCTATCGCGCACGCGCGTCATTTTCTGCAGGGCGCGCAGGAGCACGCGGCGCTCCTCGGCCGAGAGCACCGACAGCCAACGTTCCTCGCCGCGCTGTATGCCCACCTGCACGCTGCGCTTCACCTTCCGGCCCGATTCGGTGATGGCCAATAGACGGACGCGACGGTCGTCGGGGTCGGCGCGCCGCTCGATGTATCCCTTGGTCTGCAGTTCGTCGAGGGTCGGGATGATGCGCGTCTTGTCGGCTCCAATGGACTCGGCGAGTGCGGCTTGCGTGCGTACCGGCGACTCGTCGAGAGCGATCAGCACGGTGTACCCCCACATCGACAGGTCATGCGCCCGCAGCACCGGGAGCTCGGCGGCGATCAACTCGCGAAGCAGTGGGGCCAGCATCGCCGCGAGGTCAGGACGTCTCGCCTCTGTCGGCATGGACGAATACTAAACATTGATCAATCGTATACAGACGCATATCATAGGTATATGCATATTAATGATGATCTTCGTCCGTTGCACCGCCGCGCCGTGCTCGCCTCAGTTGACGTCGTCTCGTCGGTGACGGCCGACGACCTCGGACGAGACACACCGTGCGCCGGCTGGAACCTGCGCGACCTACTCACTCACATGACCGTGCAGCACAACGGATTCGCTGCGAGCGCACGTGGCCACGGCGCGGATCTGGCGCTGTGGCAAGCGGCCCGGGTTGCCGATGCGGTGGCCGCCGATCCCGTCGGCACCTACTCTGCGGCCGCGGCAGATCTTCTCGACGCCTTCGACACCGATGGGGTACTGGACGCGGGGTTCGCGCTGCCCGAATTCGGTCCTGACGCAGTGGTTCCCGGCGCGACGGCGATCGGGTTTCACTTCGTCGACTACGTGGTCCACGGCTGGGACGTCGCACGCAGCATCGACGTCGGCTTCACGCTGGCCGACGACGTGGTGAGCGCCGTGCTGCCGATTGCGCTCGGCGTTCCTGACGGCGATTTCCGTGCTGCCGATGAGTCCCCGTTCGCACGAGCGCTACCCGCCGCAGACGGAGCGAGCGACCTCGATCGCGTTCTTCGCCATCTCGGTCGCTCGCCCGCCTGGACTCCGGCTACGAAATCTGTGCCGTCGGCATGATGGTGAGCTGCTGAAAATTCACCCGGGCGGGCTGGCTCGCCAGGAAGTTGATCGCCTCGGCGACATCCTCGGACTCCAGCACGTCGATCTGGCCCTTGGTGTCGGTGATCCATTCGGTGGCCCCGGCATCGGTCACGTGGTCCGCCAACTCCGTCTCGACGATCCCAGGCTCGATAGCCGAGACCCGGACACCCTTGGGTCCGAGTTCAGCGCGCAGCGTCCGGGACATGTGCGTCACGTAAGCCTTCGTCCCGGCGTAGACCGCGAAGTTCGGAAAGATGTTCTGCGCGCCGATCGACGACGTGTTGATCAAATCGGCGACGCCCTTTTCGGCGGCCGACGCGATCAGTTGTGGCACAAACGCGCCGATCACGTACATCAGTCCGCTGATGTTGAGGTCGATCTGCTGCTGCCACTGATCGAAGCGCTGCTCCTCGACCGGGGCCGGAAGCATGACGCCCGCGTTGTTGAACAGCAGGTCGGCGTTTCCCAGCTCCGTGCCCACCCGGTCGGCGGCAGCGCGCACGGCGTCGGCGTCGGACACGTCGATCGCGACAGCGAGCGCGGTGCCGCCGGACTGCTCGATCTCGTTGACGAGCTTCTGCAGTCGGTCCGCACGCCTGGCGAGCAGGGCGACCTTGGCGCCAGACGCTGCGAGCCTCTTGGCGGTCGCCGCACCGATGCCGCTCGATGCGCCGGTCACGACCGCAACGCGGCCGCTGAGAGTGGTGTTACTTGAATTGCTAGTTGAAGTGGTCATGCCCACACCAACAAAGCGGCGGCGTGATGCTTACCGGCTCATCGAGCCCCGCTGTGCCTAGGTCTGGCAGACCTACGTTTATCCGGGCGCGATGCCCGCAGCGGCCTCAGACTGGTCCCATGGAGCACAACGCGGAGTTGAGGGACTTCCTTCGTACCCGCCGCGCGCGCCTCAGCGTCGACGATGTCGATATCGGTGGCACCGGACGCGCGCGACGGGTGCCTGGGCTGCGGCGCGAAGAAGTCGCACAGCTCGCGGGTGTGAGCGTGGACTATTACAGCCGCCTCGAACAGGGTCGCCACCTCAATGTGTCCGACGAGGTACTCGACGCTGTCGCTCGTGCATTGCGCCTCGACGACACCGAGCGCGCCTACCTCTTCCGGATCGCCAGAACCAACCTGCGCCGTCCGCGCCGCCGTGCACCGGCCCCCGTGCAGCGGGTCCGGCCGGGGGTGTTGCGCATCCTCGAGACACTCGACGATGTGACACCTGCTTTTGTCTTCGGGCGCCGGATGGATGTGCTTGCGGCGAACAGGCTGGCCCGCGCACTGTTCACCGACTTCGGTGCGCTGCCGCCACGGGAGCGAAATCTGTTGCGCTACACCTTCCTTGACGAGACCACGCGAGAGTTGTTCGTCGACTGGGACGACGTTGCGCGCGACAACGTCGGGACCCTCCGCCTCGACGCCGGGCGCCATCCCGACGACCCGGTGTTGATGGAGTTGGTGGGCGAGCTGTCGGTCAGGAGCCCGGAGTTTCGCCGGTGGTGGGCCGACCACAATGTTCGCGAACGTACTCATGGGACCAAGCGCTACCACCACCCGCTCGTTGGTGAGCTGACCGTCCAGTACGAGTCCGTCGCGCTGCTCGGCGATCCCGACCAGACGCTGTGCATCTACACGGCCGAAGCGGGATCGCCGTCGGAATCGGCCTTGCAGTTGCTGGCCAATTGGACGGGTGATCGCGTCACCGGGGGTCGATGAGATCGCGAAGGCGCTGCGCGGGGTAGACGGACGCGCCGAGCTCACTCACCCGCTCGATGAGCGCGCGGTCAGATGTGGCCACGCGGATCTCCGCCGACCGCTCGGCGGCCCGCACCATCGCGACGATCTCATCGTCGGCCGAGTTCGTGGCCGCCCTCGGCGCATGCGTGATCGTGATGAGCGACGATTCGACGGGCGGCGACAACGGATGTTCGAACACCACCGTCACGTCCTCGTGCTCGGTGGACGCCCACAGTTCCAGACGTTCGATCAACTCCGATATCGCCAGTCGGCGATTCCGCCACCAACCGTCGGGGCGGGACCCGATGACGTTCATGCCATCGACGATCCAGCGCATACCCCTACTGGGCGGCGACCAGTGCGCGTTGGGTGCCGCGCTTGGCGGCCAGGTGCCTGCGACCGAGCAGGAATGCGAGCCAACGAATGTCGAGAAGCATTTGTGACGTCCTTCCTGCTAGGCGATCTGCTGGGTCATCAATGGAAACAGGTGCCGCCGTTCGTCGATGCTGTCGGCGAAGTGGTGGAGCGCATCGGGAACCGAGTCGGCCACCGGGAAGTTCAGCCCGCACGTCTCGTGCAGCACGGGTTCGCTGGGGATCAGCGACCATTCCACGTCGCTGCAGAAGCAGCGCTCGTCGACTGCGGACAACAACGGAAGTCCGTGTGCGGTAAAGGAAGTCACGCCGCTGAGATCCAGTACAAAGGGCTTCTCGGCGATGATGGACCGCAGTGCGAACGCAGTGACCCGCTCGACGTTGGTGTCGTCGACCACGCCCTGCACTGTCACCACTGTGGCCAATTGCCGGCACACCGTACGAACCTGTGCCTCACCGCAGTCGAACGCCGGATTCCCGTACATGTGTGCCTACTCTCGATTACCTGTCTCTGAAGGTATCCAGGCAAAGTAAGGCAACCGGGTGCCAACGCTAATACTTTCGTAAGAACATATTTTGACGCCGAAAGGCATACTCGTCAGTTTCCGCGCATCCATTGCGGCCCCGAGTAGTTCTCCCACGGGCTGTAATCGGCGAGCAGCGGTTCCTGCGGCGGGCGCTGTTCCTCCGGGACATGCTGCAAGTTGATCCTGATGCGGTACCAGATCGAGCTGGGACCCCGCATGCCGTCCACCAGAACGTCTGGGGCCTGGAGCTTTTCGGCTACCGATGGGTAACGTGTCCGCCATTCGTCGAGCGCGGCCATCGCTTCGTCCTTGGTCTTGGTGCGGGCGATCTCGATCAACGGCATCGACGATTGGCGTCGGCCTGTGCCCCTCTTCGCGCCCCGTGGCGCCTTCTCCGGCGGGCCGAGCTCCTCGGCGAGATCGAGCAGCGCGTCGAGTGCGCCGGCCGAGTCGTCGATCCCCTCCCATGGGTCGCCGATCTCGTCGAACCGGGCCGGCACGGTCGCGACGGTGAATTTCTCGGGACGGCAGTCGCGGACCTCGTCCCACAACAGCGGGGTCGACACCCGCGCATCCGGGGTGGCCCGCACGGAGTACGCCGACGCCACCGTGCGGTCGAACGCGTTCTGGTTGAAGTCGACGAACACGCCCTCGCGTTCTTCCTTCCACCACCGGCTGGTGGCCAGCTCCGGAGCGCGCCGCTCCACCTCGCGCGCGATCGTCTGCGCAGCCAGCCGGACCTGCTTGAACGGCCATCGCCGTTCGATACGCGCATAAATATGGAAACCCCGCGAACCGGAGGTCTTGGGCCATGCCGTGAGCCCGTGATCCTCGAGCACTTCTCGCGCGACCAGGGCCACGTCCACGATCTGGCGCCAGTCCACCCCGGGCATCGGGTCCAGGTCGACCCGCAGCTCGTCGGGATGGGCCAG
The DNA here is from genome assembly GCF_000230895.2 of Mycolicibacterium rhodesiae NBB3. Next base: position 1,469,849 of record NC_016604.1, on the reverse strand, counting down.
GTCGTCCGCACGTACCGGGTGGGGGTTGAGGTCGATGCAACCGAGGTTGACCGCCCAAACCAGCCCACCGGCATCGCGGATCACCGCTTCGGCGGCAGAGGTTCCCGACGCGTACTTCAGCTCGGCGACGTCGACGAAGTCGGGCCGTTTCGCCGGAGCGCGCTTCTGGAAGATGGCCTCTTCGGTGATCCCCTTGACGAACCGTTTCAGGATCATCGGCCGGTCGGCCACGCCGCGCAGCGCCCCGTCGGCGACTCGCAGGTAGTACTGCATCAGATCGCCCTTCGTCAGCTGAAGTGCCGGGAAGATGACCTTGTCGGGATTGGTGATGGGCACCCGCTGACCATCGACCTCCAGATGGAGCGAAGCGGGCATACGTCCATGTTAGGTTCCGGACCGACGTGCGACGGCGGTCACATATTGTGGTTTCATGCCCAAGCTCACTGACCTTCCGTTGCAGGCAGCGGCCAAAATCCAGCAGTATGCCGAGCGCGGATCGGCCGAACTGCACTACGCCCGCAAGATGTTCGAAGCCGGTGCGCTGAAGCTGGAGGCACCGCAGAACATCGCCGCGTTCCTCGCCGACATCAGACGCTGGGGTGAGTTCGGCATGATCCCCGCGCTCAACGCGCGCCGCACCCCGCATCGGGTCGCCGTCATCGACGACGAGGGCGAATTCACGTTCAAAGAACTCGACGATGCGGCGCACGCCCTTGCCAACGGCCTGCTGGCAATGGGCGTCAAGGGTGGTGACGGCGTCGCGATCCTGGCGCGCAACCACCGGTGGTTCCTGGTTTCGGTGTACGGCGCGGCCCGTGCCGGTGCCCGCATCATCCTGCTCAACAGCGAGTTCTCCGGGCCCCAGATAAAGGAGGTGTCCGAGCGCGAGGGCGCGAAGGTCATCATCTACGACGACGAGTACACCTCTGCGGTTTCGCAGGCTGAGCCAGATTTCGGCAAGCTGCGCGCGCTGGCGACCAACCCCGATAAGGACGAGCCCTCGGGCAGCACCGACGAGAGCATCGCCGATCTGATCGCGCGGAGCAGTTCGGCGCAAGCGCCCAAGGCCACAAAGCACTCGTCGATCATCATCCTGACCAGCGGCACCACCGGCACTCCGAAGGGCGCCAACCGGAGCACCCCGCCGTCGCTCGCGCCGATCGGCGGCGTGCTGTCGCATGTCCCGTTCAAGGCGGGCGAGGTGACGTCGCTTCCCGCGCCGATGTTCCATGCCCTGGGTTTTCTGCACGCGACGATCGCGATGATGCTCGGCTCCACGCTCGTGCTGCGCAGGCGATTCAAGCCGGCGACCGTGCTCGCGGACATCGAGAGGAACAAGGCCACCGCGATCGTCGTCGTGCCGGTGATGCTGTCGCGGTTGCTCGACGAGCTCGAGAAGACCCAGCCCAAACCCGATCTGTCGTCACTGAAGATCGTGTTCGTGTCCGGGTCACAGCTGGGCGCGGAACTGGCCACCCGAGCGCTCAAGGATCTCGGCCCGGTCGTCTACAACCTCTATGGATCCACCGAGATCGCGTTCGCGACGATCGCGCGGCCAAGGGACCTGTCGATCAACCCCGGAACGGTCGGACCCGTCGTCAAAGGCGTCAAGGTCAAGATCCTCGACGACGACGGCAACGAGCTACCCAAGGGCGAAGTCGGCCGCATCTTCGTCGGCAACACTTTTCCCTTCGAGGGTTACACCGGCGGCGGCCACAAGCAGATCATCGACGGGCTGATGTCGTCCGGCGATGTCGGCTACTTCGACGAGCACGACCTGCTGTACGTCAGCGGCCGTGACGACGAGATGATCGTGTCCGGTGGTGAGAACGTATTTCCCGCCGAGATCGAGGATCTCGTGAGTGGCCACCCCGAGGTCGTCGAAGCCACCGCGCTCGGTGTGGAAGACAAGGAATGGGGACACCGGCTGCGCTGCTTTGTCGTCAAGGCCGAGGGCGCCTCCGTCGACGAGGACGCCATCAAGACATATGTGCGGGAGAACCTGGCCCGCTACAAGGTGCCCCGCGAGGTCATCTTCCTCGACGAGCTGCCCCGCAACCCGACCGGCAAGATCCTCAAGCGCGAACTCCGGGAAATGGCCGTCGGCGGAGACGACGAATAGGCCGCCGTCGGCGGAGACGACGAAAAGGCCTGAGCCAACGTCTCGGAATAGTTCCGCGACAGCGGTGGTAGTACGACAGCGTGAAGATCGATCTGGCTGGAAAGACCGCGCTCGTCACCGGCTCGACCCAGGGCATCGGACTGGCGATCGCCAAGGGGCTTGCCGAAAGCGGTGCCCGTGTCGTCGTCAACGGGCGCTCCCCTGACCGCGTCGATCAAGCCGTCGAGACGCTGGGCGGTGACGCCATCGGGGTGGCCGCGGACGTGGCGACTGACGACGGCGTCGCCGAGCTGCTGCGGCAGCTGCCCGATGTCGACATCCTGGTGAACAATCTGGGCATCTTCGAGGCCGTTCCCGCCCGCGAGATCACCGACGACCAGTGGCGCACCTATTTCGAAGTGAATGTCCTTGCCGCAGCACGACTTATCCGCAGTTATCTTCCGGCGATGATCGGGCGCCGCTGGGGTCGGGTGATCCAGATCGCGAGCGATTCGGCCATCGTGATACCCGAGGAGATGATCCACTACGGGGTCTCCAAGACCGCCCTGTTGGCGTTGTCGCGCGGCTTCGCGAAGGATGCGTCGGGCAGCGGGGTCACCGTGAATTCCGTCATCGCGGGGCCGACACACACCGCGGGCGTGGAGGACTTCGTGTACCAACTCGTCGACAAGTCGTTGCCCTGGGAGGAAGCGCAGCGCGAGTTCATGCGCAAGCATCGGCCGCAGTCGCTGCTGGAGCGCCTCATCGAGCCCGACGAGATCGCCAACATGGTCACCTACCTCGCATCCCGGCAGGCGTCGGCGACGACGGGTGGCGCGCTTCGTGTCGACGGTGGCTATGTCGACTCGATCCTCCCTTAGGCCGCCATGATCGCGGCGCCGGGAATCGACAGGCACACCAGCATCAGGACGAGCAGCAACCAGCCCGCGCCCTGCCAGGCCACCCACGCTCCTTCAACCTTCCATTCCCGGTAGGTCCTGACGAACGCGCCGACGCCGCCGGCGAACAGGATGGCGGGCACCAGCGACGCCGCGATCACCGATTCACGGGCGGTCAGCGCGTAGACGGCGAAGACAAGTCCCGCAACCGCGACGACGGTACCGGCGTAGATGGCCGCCGCCCGGAACGTGGCCGGTCGGTCGTAGCGCTTCTCCACGTCATGGGTCATATCAGTCGGTTTCCCACGTCCGGCGCGAAGAAACGCCGGACCCGCAGCGCTCAGGGACTGTTGACGTACCAGGACAGGCAGCCGGGAATGTCCTTGCACGCGATGATCGCGTTGGCATCGGGCGCGGATCCGCGGATCTTGTGGAGCGGCCCGGGAATCGTGCAGCTACGGCCCCACGGGTTAGGGAACGTCGTACCCATGTAGCACGGCACCGCGACAGACTGCGAGCCGTCCCCGTCCTCTGCCGTCAGCAATGAGGGCGCGATGAGCAATGCGGCCGCGGCCGCGCCGGAAAACACCAGCGGGACTACTCGAATCTTGGGAACGCGCATATGTATCACCAATCGAAAGAGGCAAACACCTATTCCGATGGTAGACCCGAATTCCGCGGTTTCCTACGGATCGCGAGGCAGTCCGAGGAGGCGTTCGGCGATGATGTTGAGCTGGACCTCCGACGTTCCGCCGTAGATGGTCGTTGCGCGGCTGGCCAACAGGAACTCGGCCCATTTGCCCTGCGGTGTCGCCGGGTCGCCCACCGCGCCGTCGGTGCCGAACGACGACACCGCGAACTCTGCGTACTTCTGACCGGTGCGCATCGACAGCAGCTTGGAGATGGCCGCCGCGGGCATAGGATCGCCGCCTGCCAGTGTCAGCAGGGTCGAGCGCATGTTCAGGATCTTCGCGGCATGCCCCTCGGCGATGAGGTGGCCGGCGCGATTCTGTCCGACTTGGTCGAACTGGCCGTCGCGGATGAACTCGACGAAGCCGTCGAGGGTGGGCAGGAACGGTGGCTCGGTGCTGCCGATCGACACCCGCTCGGCGGTCAGGGTGGTGCGGCTGACTTCCCAGCCGCGGTTCACGTCGCCGAGCACCATGTCGTCGGGTACGAAGACATCGTCGATGAACACGGTGTTGAACATCGCGTTGCCGGTCAGTTCGCGTAGCGGCTTCACCTCGACACCGTCACTGCTCATGTCGAGCAGGAAGTAGGTGATGCCATTGTGTTTGGGTGCGGAGGTGTCCGTTCTCGCCAGCAGCATGCCCCACTGCGAGTACTGCGCACCGGTGGTCCAGATCTTCTGACCGGTGATGCGCCAGCCGCCGTCGACCTTGGTGGCCTTGGTGGTCAGACTGGCGAGATCGGATCCGGCGCCCGGTTCGGAAAACAACTGGCACCAGATCATTTCGCCACGCAGCGTCGGTGGCAGGAAGCGTTGTTGCTGCTCCTCGGTCCCGAACGCCACGACCGACGGGATCAGCCAGGCTGCGATGCCCATCGCCGGACGGCGGACCCGGCCCGCGCTGAACTCCTGGGCGATGATGATCTGCTCGATGGGGCTCGCCGCCCGGCCCCAAGGCTTGGGCAGGTGGGGGACGACCCAGCCGCCCTCGGCGATTGCGGTGGTGCGCTCCTCGCTCGGAATCGCTTTGAGCGCTGCCACTTCCGCGCGGATCTCGTCGCGCAGTTTCTCCGTTTCCGGGTCCAGGTCGATGTCGAGCTTGCGCGCGCCGGTGCTCGTCGCGATGTCGACGACCTGTTGCGGGTAGTCGCTGGTGCGGCCGAAACATGCGGCGAGCAGCAGCGCTCGTCGGTAGTACACGTTGGTGTCGTGCTCCCAGGTGAAGCCGATGCCACCGTGCACCTGGATGCAGTCCTGGGTGGTGTGCAGCACGGCGTCGGGAGCCAATGTCGCCGCGACTGCGGCCGCAAACTCGAAAGCGTTGGCGTCCGTTGGATTCTGGCTGTGCTCGTCAATGGCGCGCGCTGCATCCCACACCGCCGCGGTCGCACGCTCGGTGTCGGCGATCATCTGGGCGCACTTGTGCTTGATGGCCTGGAACTGACCGATCGGACGTCCGAACTGCTCGCGGATCTTCGCGTAGGCGGTCGCGGTGTCCGTCGCCCATCGGGCGACGCCGATGCACTCTGCGGCCAGCAGTGTCGAGATGACGGCCCGCGCGTGGCCACGGCTGAGATTGTTCAGCACCCGGTCGTCGCCGACCTCGACGGCGTTGGCGCGGACATGTGCGACCGGGCGAAGCGGATCAACGCTTGCGACGGGCTCGATCTCCAGTGCCTCGGCGTCGAGGACCACCCACTCCTCTCCGCTGTCGATCGCGACCGGCAGCACCAGCACTGCCGCCTGTGCGGCTGCGGGGACGGCGCGAACCTCGCCGCGAATGACGAGATCGTTGCCGTGCTTGGTGGCCGTCAGCCCGGAGTCGATCGCGTAGGTCGCGATCACGTCACCGGAGGCCAGGTCGCCCAGCACCTTGGCGTCGGGGTCGTTGGCGGCGATCAGCGCACTGGCGATCGCTGAAGGGACGAACGGGCCGGGTACCGCGCCGTAGCCGAACTCCGCCAGCACGATCGCCAGCTCGATGATGCCGAACCCTTGTCCACCAACGGATTCCGACAGGTGCACGCCCTGCAGACCCTGCTCGGCAGCGGCCTTCCAGTATGGCGGCGGGTTGGGGATCGGGGTCTCCAGTGCCTCGTGCAGCACCTCCGAGGGCGCTACCCGCGCCACCAGGGACCGGACCGAATCAGCCAGGTCGTTGTGCTCGGTGTTGATTGCGATAGGCATAGCTGTTGCCCCTCATTGTCGCGGCGTTGCGGCGGTCATTCCCGATTAACCGGTCGGTTGGGAACCACGATACCGTTCACCACATTCGCGAGGTCCCGGCCATCCCGCATGCGCCGGCAGTTGTCGACCGCTTCGGCCAGATACCGCCGCATCGTGTCGAGCGTGTACCAGGTGACGTGCGGCGTGAGCACCACGTTTTGCAGGGTGAGCAGCGGATTGCCCGCCGGAATCGGCTCGGTGGCGAAGACGTCCAGACCTGCCGCCGCCAAGCGACCTGAGCGCAGAGCGGCCACCAGCGCACCCTCGTCGACGACTCCGCCGCGGGAGGTGTTCACCAGCACCGCGTCGGCGCGCATCGAGCCGAGCGCAGCTGCGTCCAGCAGGCCTGCGGTCTGCGTTGTCAGCGGTATGTGCAAGGAGACGATGTTGCTGGCGCTCAGCAGCTCTGGCAGCGGCCGCCAACTTTCGAGGCCGTCGTCGTGTGTGCTGGTGTGCAGCACCTGGGCGCCCATGGCCGCCACGATGGTCTCCACTCGTTTGGCGACGTTTCCGTAGCCGACCAGTCCGACGGTGCAGCCGCCGATCTCGCGCACGGTCTCGCCGAGGCTCGGATCCGACGGCCAGCCCGAACCGTCGCGGGTGGCGCGGTCGAGCTCGGTGAGTCGCCTCAGCGCCGCAAGTATCAGTAACACCGCCCCCTCGGCGACCGATGGCGCGTTGGCTCCGGGCATGTTCGCGACGGCGATTCCCAGCCGGGTCGCCGCATCGACGGCGATGGTGTTCACGCCCGCACCCAGCTTGTGCACGAGTCGGCAGCGCGGTGCCATGTGGAGGTCTTGCGCCGAGATCGGTCGCAGTACGTGCCAGATGACCTCGGCCTCGGCCAGCTCGCGGTAGAACGTGTCGTCGTCATCCTCGGCGCAATAGCGAATGTCGAGCCAATCCGCTTCTGGCGCAACGAACTGCGAGACCTTGTCGCCGGGAACGTAGTGGGCAAGGACTCTTAGCGCCACCGCTTCGCGATCCACTTGGCGATGGTGTCGGCCTTCTCGCTGCGCGCTCCTGGGCTGAGGAAGTAGTGGTCGGTGTCGATCGAGCACTGCGCTTTGTCCTTACTGGCCAGTGCGTCGTAGATGCGTTGCGCGTCGGACGGGTACACGCCGGTGTCCTGTTCTGCGTTGATGACAAGAGCGGGACAGTCCACGCGCGCCAGGTGCGGTTCGGCGCGGGTCTGAGCGTGCCGCAGGCTCCACATGCCGATCCAGCTGCGGACCGTGCAGGCTGCGGCGATGCCGTGTGCCGATCGATTGGCATTCACGGGGACACCGGCGTAACACATGTTGGGCGGACGTTTGGTCGGTTCCAGTGCCGGGTCGACCATGCGGGGGTCGGCCCATGTCCGCAGCACCGTGAACGGGCGGTCGGAGAATCCGGCCGCGTGGATGCGCTTGAGTTCGGCCTCGGCCCAGTTGGTGATGGCGTCGTTGCGTTCGACCTGCGCTGCTCGGTAGCGCTCGACGAACTCGGCGGAGAACGGTGGTCCGTTCTCCGAACTGAACAGGTCGAGATCGGGATCGTTGGCTACAGCGTCGTTTTCGTCGACGACCGATGCGTCCATCCATGCGGTGAGCACGTCGGGCCGACCGGGGTGCGCGGCGCTCGCAATGTAACCGTCGGCAGGGAGCAGGTCGTTGAGCCCTGCTGCGGGGCGCATACCTTCCAGCGGTGTCACGTGCGGATCGACGGCCTGCGCCTGGTAGGCCGCCATGAGCGAGCCACCGCCGGAATTGCCTAGCAGCACGACCGTTTCCACTCCCTGGACCTCACGGAGCCAGCGCACACCCACGCCGATGTCTACGAGGGCGTGGTCGAGCAGAAAGCTGCTCTCATAACCCCGGTAACGCGTGTTCCAGCCGAGAAATCCGATGCCGCGCGTCGCCATGTAGTCGGCGAGATAGTGTTCGGAGAAATCAATCTGGTAGTGGGTGGCGATCATCGCGACCTTGGGCTTTCGCCCGACGCCTCGGTAATAGAGACCCTGGCACGGGTTCCCGCCCGCACCCGCGCGGCGCGCGGTCGGCGACTGCAAACCGATGAATTCGCGTGTCACGCCTGGTGTTCCGCCGCTTGCCGGTGCCCTCGTCATGCCGCCCCCTTGTGATAAATCGCCCGGTAGAAGACATTGGCCAATGTGGTGATGCACGCGTTGTCGTCGACGGCGTCGAGGGATCTGGACTTGTCACCGGCGAGCTGTGTGTAGCAGAACTGGTTCAGCATCGACAACAACGCCACCGCGACCAGGTGCGGATCGTCGTCCGCGCAGAAGCCTTGTTGCTGAGCGTGTTTCACCATACGGGTGATCAACGCTATGGGTAGCGCGCAGATATCGTCCCAGTACTGGGCGAAATCATCGTTCACCATCGCCAACTGGGACACGCTGATCATCTCGGCGAGTTGGTGGCGGTAGGTGCGCCAGTGCGCAGCGGCGGCCTCATGGCAGCGCTGGAAGTCGGACAACCCTGGCTCGGCCGCCGCGCACGCCCGCTGCCCGGCCTCGTCACGGAATCGCAGGGCCCACTCGCGGACCATGGCTTCTTTTGAGTCGTAGTAGTTGTAGAACGACGCCGTGGACTTTCCGGCTTCCGCGGCAATGTCCGAGATCGTGGTCGCCAGAATGCCTTTGCGGGCGATCACCGATCGGGCCGCTGCATCGATCGCCGCCTGCGTCTGCCGACCGCGTAGCGTCGGTAGATGCTCGCGTGAGCTAGCGGTCACGGCCTCTCCTTGACCATCTGATCGGCTCGCCGATCAAACCGTCGGGCCATTGATCGGAACTGAACCTGATGTTAGATTCAGAAATCGAGCTTGACTAGAGGAGCAGCAGAGATGATCAAGCCGAACAATCCGAATTCCGAGTTCGAACTCGGTGGTATAAACCATGTCGCCCTGGTGTGCTCGGACATGGCGAGAACGGTTGACTTTTACAGCAATGTGCTTGGTATGCCGCTGATCAAGTCGCTCGACCTTCCGGGGGGCATGGGGCAGCACTTCTTCTTCGACGCGGGCAACGGGGACTGCGTGGCGTTCTTCTGGTTCGCCGACGCCCCGGACCGCGTTCCCGGAATCTCTTCACCGGAGGCCATTCCGGGCATCGGTGACATTGTCAGCGCTGTGAGCACCATGAATCATCTGGCGTTCCACGTACCCGCGGACAAATTCGACGAGTATCGGCAGCGGCTCAAGGACAAAGGAGTGCGCGTCGGCCCGGTGCTCAATCATGACGAAAGCAGGCAGCAGGTCTCGTCGACGGTCCACCCGGGCGTGTACGTGCGATCGTTCTACTTTTTCGACCCCGACGGCATAACGCTCGAGTTCGCCTGCTGGACCAAAGAATTCACCGACAGCGACACGAATACCACGCCCAAGACAGCGGCGGACCGCCGGCCGAGGGTTTCTGTCTAGGTTGGTGGCGGCATCGCTGCCAGCGCGTCGATCAGCGCAGCCAGCGCATCGACCAGCTGGTCGTGGTCGAGCTGTACCTCACCCGACAGCCACGCGCTGATGGTTTGACCGACGCCGCCGACCGCGAAATACGATGCGGCCTTGACGTGGTCGTTGTCCAGTGCGCCGTGTGCGCCTGCGTGCGTGAAGAGCAGCTCGGCGAACAGCGCCGTCGAGTCCGCGCGCTTACGGACGATCTCGGTATTGGACAGTTCCACGCTGAACAGCAGGCGGCCCATCCGGGGATCGGCGGAGATGGTGCGCACGATATTGGCCATCGCGGCGCGGGCCTGCTCATCGGGTGGCGCCGAGGCGACGGCGGCCTCGGTGGTCGCGGCGATGTCCGCGATCACCGAGTCGAAGACGGCGCCGACGAAGTGGTCCTTGTCGGTGAAGCTCTCGTAGAAGTACCGCACGCCTAGAGTGGCCTGCCCGCAGATGGCCCGCACGGTCAGGTCGGCGGGGTCCTTTCCTGCGGCGCCGAGGAGCTCCAGGCCGGCGTCGAGCAACTGACGCCGACGGTCGGCGACTCGCTGCGCTGCATCGATACCCCGGTAAGGCCGCACCTGTGCCATGGATGCCATCTTGACACCCGTCAGGTCGCAGGGCAATATCAGGAAACACGCGTTATCACATTTGCGATAAGGGGCGACCAATGACGGTCACTGTTCCGATCGACCACGTCGGGCGTCCGCTCAACGATCCGGTTCTTCCCGGTGGCAGGCGGCCACCGCGGTGGATGCACAGGGCCGATGACGCGGCGTTCATCGGGCTGCTGTCCGGCGGGGCCAACGTGATCATGGAACTCGCCCGCCCGGGCGTGGGTTACGGCGTGAAGGACAGCCGCGTCGAGACCGGACGCGCGGATCGCCACCCGATCAAGAGGGCGAGGACGACCTTCACTTATCTGGCCGTCGCGCTGTCGGGCACCGACGAGCAGAAGGCCGCCTATCGCCGTGCGGTCAACCGGTCGCATGCCGAGGTCTATTCGCGGCCCGGCGACCCCGTGCAGTACAACGCTTTCGACAAAGACCTCCAGATGTGGGTTGCCGCCTGCCTCTACAAAGGCTTTGTCGACGTGCACCGCATCTTCGTCGGCGAGATGGACGATGAGACCGCCGACCGTCACTTCCGCGAAGGGATGACGCTCGGCACGACGTTGCAGGTTCCGCCGGAGATGTGGCCCGCGGACCGCAAGGCCTTCGACGAATACTGGGAACAGTCGCTGGACCAGATCCACATCGACGACGCCGTCCACGAGTATTTGTGGCCGATCGCCGCAGGCCGACTCGGCAACGCCACGTTGCCACGGCCTTTGCAGAAGCGATTGGATGCGGTCAACCTCTTCATGACCACAGGCTTTTTGCCGCAACGGTTCCGCGACGAGATGCGGTTGCCGTGGGATGAGGCCAAGCAGCGCAGGTTCAACCGGGTGATGGCCACCATCGGGTACGTCAACAAGGTCATGCCGCGGTTCATCCGGCGGTTCCCGTTCAACTGGATGCTGGCCGATCTCGACTGGCGGATGCGGACGGGCCGCCCGCTGACTTAGCGGGCGCTCACCCGGAACACCTCGATATCCTCCGGTAGGCCCTTGAGCCGTTGGGGGCCAAGGCTTTCGAATGTGAGGCCCGAACCCGCCGATAGGTCACGCACCGTCCGGCTGGCCAGCACCTCCCCGGCGCCCGCCAAACCCTCGATTCGGGCGCCGGTGTGCACCGCCACGCCGCTCCATTCGTCACCGCGCCGCTCACACTCGCCCGTATGGATGCCGACCCGGATCGGATATCCCGCGATGCCAGCGACGGAACGAGGTCGAGCGCGCATCGAACCGCTTTCGTCGGTGCATCGAACAGCGCGAAAACGCCGTCCCCCGTGTGCTTTGCGCGCACACCTCCGTGGCGGGAGAGCACGTGATCGACCAGGGTGTCATGATTGTCGAGCTGATGACGCCAGTGTGAGTCGCCACCAGCGGTCAAGCGCTCCGTGGAACTGACGATGTCTGTGAAAACCACGGTTTTGAGAACGCGCTCGTCGATCGACTCCGAGGGGCGCCCGAGCAAGAATTGCAATCCGGCGTTTGCAGATTCATTGATGACGTCGAACGCGTTGTGCGCTCCCGGCTCGAGAGGCTCGAACAGGGCACCAGGGATGGCGGCAGCCAACGCCTGCACCGCTTCGAACGGCACCAACCTGCTGCCGGGGCGGGCGATCACCAACGTCGGTGTGCGCAGGGCGGGCAGGACTGCTCTCACATCTGTCTCCATGAATGCCTGCCACGACAACCGGGCCATCGTCGGACTCGCGATCGAACGCTGTAGCTTTCCGAACATGTCGCGAACGCCCGGTTGTTCGGCCATCTCGTTGTAGAAGAGCTCGGCGAGCGCGCCCTCGCCCCAGTGGTCGTCGATCGTCTGAAGTTGCGCCTGGATCTCGTGGGGGGTGAAGCCCCACGGAAAGTCGGGGAGTTCCTGGGAGAACCGCGCGGCCGTCCCGTAGAGGAGCAGCGAGAAGACACGGTCCGGGAAGGTCGCGGCGAACAGGATGCTGACCGCGCCGCCCTCGCCGGAGCCCAACAAGGCGACCTCACCATCGCTCACCGTGTCAACCACCGCGCGCAAGTCGTCCATCTTCTCGTCGAGCGACGGGGCATGGGTCAGGGGATCCGATAACCCGCTGCCGCGCCGGTCGTACATGACGAATCGGGTGCCCTGCGACAGCCGCTCGACGAGACCGGCGTAGGGGCTGCCGGGTTCGTCGATGGTGTCGACGTTGTTTACCACCCACCCGGGCGACCACACCAACACCGGGCCGGTATCGCCGAAAACTCGGTATGCCAGACGAACATCACCGTTGCGTGCGTAGTGAACCCGCCCGTCGCCCACGTCAATATGGTGACACTCCGCAGGTCAGGAAGTTGTCAGTTTGACCGCGTAGAAACGCGTACATGCGTACCGATAACGACACCTGGAACATCACCACGAGCGTCGGATCGACGGCGCTGTTCGTGGCGGCCGCGCGGGCACTGGAGGCGCAGAAGCCGAAACCTGTGGCCGTCGATCCTTATGCCGAGGTCTTCTGCCGCGCCGTAGGCGGCCAATGGTCCGATCTGCTCGACGGCGCCGCCGCCGACCACGTGTTGAAGTCCGAGTTCGGGGCGGATTTCGTGAACTTCCAGGGTGTTCGGACCAGGTACTTCGATACGTACTTCATCAAGGCCGCGGCGGCGGGCGTCCGCCAGATCGTTCTGCTGGCCGCCGGTCTCGACTCACGCGCTTACCGGCTGGACTGGCCCGACGACACCGTCGTATTCGAGCTCGACCAGCCACAGGTGCTGGAGTTCAAACGTGCCGCATTGGCCGGGATCCGGCCCGCCGCCCAGCGTCGTGAAGTCGCCGTCGACCTCCGTAACGACTGGCCGCGAACACTGCTCGGGCATGGATTCGATCCCGCGGCGCCGTCAGCCTGGATCGCTGAGGGGCTACTGATCTATTTGCCGGCTACCGCGCAGGTTCAGCTGTTCACCGGTATCGACGCGCTGTCGGCGCGGGGCAGCCACGCCGCGCTCGAGGAGGCGGCGCCTATGGACGCCGGAGAGTTCGCGGCCAAACAAGAAGAAGAGCGTGCCGGCATCTCGCCGGAGCACAGGAGCCCGTTCTTCCAGCTCGTCTACAACGAACAGCATGAACCGGCCGTCGACTGGTTCGGAGCGCGGGGATGGCATGCAGATGCCACCCCCTTACCCGACTATCTGCGGGCTCACCGCCGCCCGGTGCCCTCTGCCGACTCCGACGCGGGTTCTATGACGTCGACGATCAGCCTGGTCAGCGCCATCAAGAGGTGAGGGCCGTCACCTCGACGCCGAGCCCGTGACTCTCGACAGTTAAGTTATGCAATGCTAACTTCACCAAGGTTAGCCTGTCATAACAAGGGGAGAACGGCGCGTGCCGCTACAAACGGATTTGGCTGCGACTTCGCGCGTCGATAGCGATGTGGTGAACCGGTTTGCCACCTGTTGCCGGGCACTCGGCATTTCGGTGCACGACCGGCGCCGTCCGCCGGATCTCGCCGTGGCGCGGTCGGGGTTTGGCGAGCTGACCCGAATCGCCCGCGAGCAGTGCGATGGATGGACGGGGTTAGCCGCCGCCGGCGACACGAGTGCCCGGGTCATCGAAGGCGTCTGGCGAACCGTCCCGACGGCCGGTGTGCTGCAACGCCAGGTCGATCTCGCCGACGGCGATCTCGCCTTCGAATTCGACAGTGGGCTATATCTTCGGTTCTCCGCGTCGAGGCCCGACGACTTCGCGTTGGCGTACGCCGTAATGCTCTGCGACTCGGGCGACTACGCGGTGGCGGACAACCTGGTCGATCCGCTGATCGCCAGGCGGCCGAACTGGCTCGAGGCGCGGTGGGTGCGCGTTGCCATGCACTACCGGACGCAGCGGTGGTCGGATGTGGTTCGGCTGCTCACCCCGATCGTCAACGATCCGAAGCTGGACACGTCGTACGCCCATGCCGCGCGCATCGCACTCGGCACCTCGCTGGCGAGGCTGGGCATGTTCGCGCCGGCGGTCTCCTATTTGGAGGACCCCGCAGGTCCCGTCGACGTTGCGACCGTCGACGGCGCCCTCGTCAAGGCGCTGGCGTTGCGCGCTCAGGGCGAAGACCTGGACGCCGCTGACGTGCTCGCCGAGCTCTACGCCGCCAACCCCGAGCACGAAGAGGTCGAGACGGCGATCTCGGATACGTCCTACGGGATCGTGCCGACGACCGCTGCCAGGATCGAAGCCCGTTCCGACCCGTGGGATCCCGAGACCGAGCCCACCGAGACCGATTTCGTCGATCCCGGTGCCAAGGAGCGCAAGGCCCATCTGCTGATCGAGGCCGAGGCTGAGCTCGCCGAATTCATCGGCCTCGAAGAGGTCAAATATCAGGTGGCACGGTTGAAGAGCTCGGTCGCGATGGCGATCCGCCGCCAGGAGCGGGGGCTGACCGTGGCCAACCGCACCAATCACCTGGTCTTCGCAGGCCCACCGGGAACCGGTAAGACGACTATCGCGCGCGTGGTCGCCAAGATCTACTGCGGGCTGGGCATTCTCAAGAAGGAGACGGTGCGCGAGGTGCACCGTGCGGATTTGATCGGCCAGCACATCGGCGAGACCGAGGCCAAGACCAACGCCATCATCGACAGCGCGCTGGACGGCGTGCTGTTTCTCGACGAGGCCTACGCACTGGTGTCGACCGGTGCCAAGAACGACTTCGGTCTGGTCGCCATCGACACTCTGCTGGCCCGTATGGAGAACGACCGCGAGCGTCTTGTCGTGATCGTCGCGGGCTACCGCAAGGACCTCGACGCGTTCCTCGACACGAACGAGGGTCTGCGCTCGCGCTTCACCCGCAGCATTGACTTTCCTTCGTACTCACCGCACGAACTGGTGGAGATCGCAACGCGCATGGCCGAGAAGCGCGACAGCGTCTTCGAGCCTGCCGCGCTGCAACACATGGAGTCGCTGTTCGGACAGCTCGCGTCCGTCACCACGCCCGACGCCAACGGTGTCGAGAGGCGCAATCTCGACATCGCAGGCAACGGCCGATTCGTCCGCAACCTCGTCGAGCGTTCCGAAGAGGAGCGCGAATTCCGTCTCGACCATTCCGACACAGACATTTTCACCGATGACGAGCTGATGACCATCACCGACGACGACACCACACGATCCGCCATTCCCTTGCTCCGCGGGCTCGGCCTGACGGTGTCCGAATGAGCGGCCCCGACAATCAGGGCCGCCGCGAGTTCACGTCTCGAACCCCGGTCAACGAGAACCCCGACCGCGTCGCGTACCGCCGTGGGTTCGTCACACGCCATCAGGTGTCCGGCTGGCGATTCATTCTGCGGCGCATCGCATCCGGAGTCGCACTGCACGACACACGCATGCTCGTCGACCCGTTGCGTACGCAGTCGCGCGCAGTCCTCGTCGGTGCCCTCGTACTGATCACCGGCCTCGCCGGCTGCTTCGTCTTCTCGCTCATCAGACCCGGCGGGGTCGCGGGTAACGACGCTATCCTCGCGGACCGCACCACGTCGGCGCTCTACGTCCGCCTCGGTGACCAGCTGCACCCGGTGCTGAACCTGACGTCGGCGCGCCTCATCGCGGGGCGGCCCGACAATCCGACGACGGTGAAGACCAGTGAGATCGACCAATTCCCGCGCGGAAACCTGATCGGCATCCCCGGTGCTCCAGAACGCATGGTGCAGAACACATCTGGCGATGCCGACTGGACAGTCTGCGACGGCATCGCCGGGCCCGCAACGGGGGTGACGCTGATCGCCGCACCGCTTACCGACGGTGGCGAGCGGGCCGCGAAACTGCCCGCCAACCAAGCCATCCTGGTGGCCAACGAGTCCGGACCCAAGGCGGGTACGTGGCTACTGTGGGAGGGTCGCCGTAGCTCCATCGACCTCAACGATCGCCCTGTGACCAGTGCGCTGGGCCTCGGCTCCGATGCACCGATTGGTCGCGCCGTCGCGCCCGGCTTGTTCAACGCGGTTCCCGAAGCTCCGGCCCTGAGCGCGCCGGTCATCCCGGGTGCGGGGGAGTCGACGCCATACCCGCTGCCGGTGCCCGCGCCCATCGGCGCGGTGGTGACGTCGTTCGGCACTGACAACGCGCTGCGTCACTACGCGGTGCTTCGCGAAGGGCTGCAACCGATTTCGCCGGTGGTGGCCGCGATACTGCGCAATACGGACTCATTCGGGCTCAACCAGCCGCCGCGCCTCGGAGCCGACGACATCGCGAAGCTACCCGAGGCCAGCGTCATCGACAATGACGCCTACCCGAGCGAACAGGTGACAGTCGTCGATGCGGCCGACGCGCCGTTGACATGCGCGCAATGGACCCGCCCGGCGGACGCGACCGCAGGAACCCTTCAATTGCGCTCTGGGGTAACACTTCCCGTTTCCGATAAACTTCGCACAGTCGACCTCGTCGGCGCGGGATGGGGAACCACCGCCGATCGCGTTGTGCTGACACCCGGCCGGGGCTACCTGGTGCAGACCGTCGGCCAGGACGGCGGTGGTGCGTCCACCCGGCCGATCGGCGCCGCCAACTTCTGGCTCAGCGACACGGGTGTGCGCTACGGCCTGGACACCGAGGACGGCCAGAAGACGATCGCGGCGCTCGGGCTGACCCCCCCGCCGCTGCCCATACCGTGGTCGATGCTGAGCCAGTTCGCTCAGGGCCCGACGCTGTCCCGCGGCGACGCCCTGCTGGCGCACGACGGACTCGCAGCCGACCCCCGACCCGCAGTTGTTAGGGAGACCCCATCGTGAGCCGGCTCATCTTCGAAGCGCGCCGCCGGATCGCCCCGCCGACGTCGCGCAAGGGCACCATCACCATCGAGCCGCCACCGGAGCTGCCCCGGCTGGTGCCACCGTCGTTGCTGCGACGCGTGCTGCCCTATCTGATCGTCATCCTCATCATCGGCATGATCGTCGCGCTGGTCGCCACCGGCATGCGGCTGATCTCGCCGACGACACTGTTCTTCCCGTTTGTGCTGCTGCTGGCGGCGACTGCGCTGTACCGCGGCACTGACAACAAGATGCGCACCGAAGAGGTCGACGCCGAACGGGCCGACTACCTTCGCTACCTGTCGGTGGTGCGGGACAACGTCCGCGCGCATGCCGATGAACAGCGTGCTGCGGCCGAGTGGTCGTATCCGGATCCGAAACTGCTCGTCGATGTGCCCGGCACCCGTCGACAGTGGGAGCGCGACCCGCACGACAGCGACTTCCTGGTGCTGCGAACGGGTTTACACGACGCGCCGCTCAACGCCACGCTGCGGGTCAAGGACAGCGCCGACGAGATCGACCTCGAACCGGTCTCGCACACGACGTTGCGCGGCCTGCTCGATGTGCAGCGCACCGTGCGCGCGGTGCCGTCCGGCATAGACCTCGCCAAGGTCTCGCGGATCACGGTCTTCGGTGAACGCGACGACGTCCGCGGCGCATTGCGGGCCTGGATCGCCCAGGCCGTCACATGGCACGACCCCGCCGTCCTTTCCGTCGCGCTGGCCTCCCCACACTTCGAAAGCGATGCCTGGTCATGGTTGAAGTGGCTGCCGCACAATGACATACCTCGATCAGTCGACGGCGCGGGCCCGGCCCGGTACCTGACATCAGACGTCAATCAACTGAGGGTGGCGATCGACCCGGCGCTGCAGGACCGCGAACCGTTCGGCTCCGACGAGGATTCGGCCGCCAAACATGTGCTGATCGTCGTCGACGACCCCGATGCAGATCCGAACGTCCTGGTGCCGCGCGCGGGACTGGCCGGTGTGACTTTGGTGCACCGCATCGCCGAGCCGCCGCACCGCGAACAGTACGCCGACCCGGAGCGCCCGATCTTGCGCGTCGTCGACGGAAAGCTCGAGCGCTGGCAGACCGGCGGGTGGGCGTCGTACATCGACACGGCCGATCAGCTCGATGTCGCCACCGCCCGCCACATCGCTCGCCGGCTGTCCCGGTGGGATTCGAACCCGAACCACGCGCGCTCCAGCAATGCCGGGGTGGCCACCTTCTCGACACTGCTCGGCATCCCGGACGCCGCCGCGCTGGATGTGGCGAGTCTGTGGGCGCCGCGTGCGCGCGCCGACGAGCTGCGGGTGCCGATCGGCGTGACGTCGACCGGCGAACCGCTGATCTTCGACCTCAAGGACGAGGCGGAGGGCGGTATGGGTCCGCACGGCCTCATGATCGGCATGACCGGCTCGGGCAAGTCGCAGACGCTGATGTCGATTCTGCTGTCGCTGTTGACCACTCACTCCGCGGACCGGCTGATCGTCATCTACGCCGACTTCAAGGGTGAGGCCGGAGCCGATATCTTCCGGCATTTCCCGCAGGTGGTTGCGGTGATCTCCAACATGGCCGAGAAGCGTTCCCTCGCCGATCGTTTCGCCGACACGCTGCGCGGTGAAGTCGCGCGCCGCGAACAGCTGCTGATGGAAGCGGGCCGTCGGGTGCAGGGCAGCGCCTTCAACTCGGTGCTCGAATACGAGGCCGCCATCGCGGCGGGCCATGATCTGCCGCCGCTGCCGACGCTGCTCGTCGTCGCCGATGAGTTCTCCCTCATGCTGGCGGACCACCCCGAGTACGCCGACCTCTTCGATTACGTGGCGCGCAAGGGACGTTCGTTCCGCATCCACATCCTGTTCGCGTCGCAGACGCTCGATGTCGGTCGCATCAAGGACATCGACAAGAACACCTCGTACCGCATCGGGCTCAAAGTGGCGAGCCCGGCGGTCAGCCGCCAGATCATCGGCGTCGAGGATGCGTTCCACATCGAGGCGGGGCCGGAGCACAAGGGCGAGGGCTATCTGGTGCCGACGCCGGGCGCCATGCCGGTCAAGTTCCGCAGCACCTACGTCGATGGCATCTACGATCCGCCGCGGGTGGAGAAGTCGGTTGTCGTGCAGTCGGTTCCGGTGCCCGCTCTGTTCACCGCAGGGCATGTCGAGGCGCCTGCCGACACGGTGACCGCAGTGGAACCAGCCGCGCACGAGGATCGCCCCCCGCGCAAGCTGGTGGCCACGGTCGGTGATCAGCTCGAGCATTACGGCCCGAAGGCGCCGCGACTGTGGCTGCCGCCGCTGGACGAACCGGTGCCGCTCGACGAGCTGCTGGCACGCTCGGATGTGTCCGCGCGTCAACGGCGCTGGCCGCTCGGCGAGATCGACAGACCGTTCGCGATGCGACGCGATCCGCTCATCTTCGACGCGACATCGGCTGCCGCGAACCTGCTCATCCACGGCGGACCAAAGTCGGGTAAGACAGCGGCGCTGCAGACGTTCATCCTGTCGGCGGCCGCCCTGCACTCACCTCGCGATATCACCTTCTACTGCCTGGACTACGGCGGCGGACAGCTGCGCGCGCTCGAGAATCTCGCGCACGTCGGCAGCGTCGCCTCGCCGCTCGAACCGGAACGCATCCGTCGCACCTTCGGTGAGCTCGAGCAGTTGCTGAGGGCCCGGCAGGCTATGGGCCACTCCGGCAACGGCGGCCGCGAACGCGACGAGTACGGCGAGGTCTTTCTAGTCATCGACAACCTGTACGCGTTCAGCCGCGACAACACCGACACATTCAACACGCGGAACCCGCTGCTGCCCAGGGTCACCGAGCTCGTCAACGTCGGGATGGCCTACGGCATCCACGTGGTCATCACCACGCCGAACTGGCTCGAGGTGCCGTTGGCCATGCGCGATGGGTTGGGGCTGCGGCTCGAGCTCAAGCTGGCCGATCCACGCGACAGCAATGTGCGGGTGACCGGCGCGCTGCGGCGGCCCGCCGAGGCCGTGCCCGCCGATCAACCGGGCCGCGGCTTGACGATGGCCGCCGAGCACTTCCTGTTCGCGGAGCCGCCGCTACGCGACATCGGAGTCATCAACGCGCGCTATCCGGGTGTCTCGGCACCGCCGGTACGGCTGCTGCCGCACCAACTGGATCCGTCCGCGGTGGCGCCGCTGTACCGGGCGCCGGAGCGCGTGGTCGTGGGCCAGCGCGAGCAGGATCTCGCTACGGTGTCGCTGAGCTTCGCCGACAACCCACTACTGGTGGTCTTCGGCGACGCCAAGTCCGGCAAGACGACACTGCTGCGCCATGTGATCCGGACGATTCGCGAGAACTCGACGCCGGACGGCGTGGCGTTCACGGTGATCGACCGCCGCCTACACCTCGTCGACGAGCCGCTGTTCCCCGACAACGAATACACCCCGAACATCGATCGGATCACACCAGCGATGCTGGGGTTGTCGGCACTGCTGGAGCAGCGCCGCCCGCCGGCCGGTCTGACCCCACAGGAACTCACCGGGTGGACATACCGGCAGAACGGAAACGGCCACACCCACTACCTGATCATCGACGACGTCGACCAGATTCCCGATGCTCCTGCCGTCAGCGGACCGTTCGTCGGCCAACGGCCCTGGACGGGCATCATCGGGTTGCTCTCGCAGGCAAGTGAACTCGGCCTTCGTGTCATCGTCACGGCGCGGGCGACCGGTTCGGCCCACGCCCTGATGACGGCTCCGTTGCTGCGCCGCCTCAACGAGTTGCAGGCCGCCATTCTCATGCTGTCGGGCAATCCCCAGGACAGCGGCAAGATCAGGGGGCACCGCTTCCGTCGACTGCCGGCCGGACGGGCGATGCTGCTCGACGACGGCGACGCCCCGACCTTCGTGCAACTCGTCAATCCGCTCGCAGACGCGGTGTCCGGCAGTGCAGGCAACGCAGACAACAGAGGAAGGGAGTTCAACTGATGACTCTGCGCGTAGTCCCCGAAGGCCTCGTCGCGGCGAGCACCGCCGTCGAGGGGCTCACCGCTCGACTGGCCGCCGCCCACGCCGCTGCCGCACCCGTCGTCAGTGCCGTCGCGCCGCCCGCAGTGGACCCGGTCTCCTTGCAGACCGCCGCCGGCCTGAGTGCGCATGGCATGCAGCACAATACGATGGCCGCGATCGGCGTCGAGGAACTCGGACGCTCGGGCATCGGAGTGGGTGAATCCGGTACCAGCTATGCGACCGGCGATGCGACCGCCGCCGCGTCGTACCTGATCGCCGGTAGCTGATCATGACCGCCCCCATCTGGATGGCCCTCGCCCCGGAGGTTCATTCGGCGATGCTCAGCAGTGGCCCGGGACCAGGTCCGCTGCTGGCGGCAGCGGGGGCATGGCAGGCGCTTTCGGCCGAATATGCCACCGCCGCAGCCGAGTTGACCGGCGTACTCGGTGCGGTACAGGCCGGGGCCTGGGAGGGCCCGAGTGCCGAGCAGTACGTGACGGCACACACCCCCTACCTGGCGTGGCTCGCGCAGGCGAGCGCGAATAGTGCCGCGACCTCTGTGCAGCACACCACCGCCGCCGCGGCGTACTCCACGGCGCTCGCCACGATGCCGACCTTGCCGCAGCTGGCACTCAACCATGCGACGCATGCGGTCCTCGTCGGCACCAACTTTCTCGGCATCAACACCATCCCGATCGCACTGAACGAGGCCGACTATGTGCGGATGTGGATTCAGGCTGCCACCACGATGAGTGTGTATCAGGCGGTTTCGGGTGCCGCGCTGGCCGCGACGCCGACCACACCTCCCGCGCCGTTCCTGTTGACGCCTGGTGTCGGAGAGGCCGGTTCGGCAGCGGCAGATGCGCAGCAGTCCGCGGCACTGTTGAGTGCGGCGGATGCCAGTGCGGCCCAGAACGCCGCGGATTCGCTATCGGACTTCCTGCAGCGGCTGGTGCAGTTCGTCGAGGACTTCCTCAATTCGATCCTGGACTTCGCGCGCACCTTTCTGAACAACGTCTTCCAGTTTCTCAACGATTTCCTGAACAGCATCTTCGGGTGGCTCTTCAACCCGTCGTCGGGACTGATCCTGCTCTTCGTCCTCTACCAGGCGATCACTCAGCCGCTCGGCTGGACCACGTGGTCGATGATCTTCGCCGCTCCGATCTTCATTCCGCTGATGATCGCCGCGCTGCTCCCGAAAACCGAAGTGCCTGTCCCTGATTCCGCACCTGCGCCAGAACCCGCGCCAGCGGCGATCCCGACCCGGCCGGCCCCGCACGTACGTGCCGAGAGCATGCCGCCGATCACGTCGGTGTCGCCGACCGTACCCACGGGAGCCGGTGCACCGACGACATCGGTCAGCGCCGGCTCCGCACCGGCACCGAGCGCACCCGCACCGGGAGTCGGTGCGGCGCTGCCCTATGCGATCGGTCCCGCCGGTCCGGGCGGCGGAGTGTCACCCACTTTCCGGGAGGGCACCGGCGTCAAGGCGCCTGCTTCCGACATCGCGGCATCCGCCGCTGCCGCGGCTGCGGCATCGTCGTTGGCGAAACGCAAGGCCCGCCGTAGACATGGGCAGCCGATCCATCAGCGTCAGTACGCCGATGCGTACATGGATTACGAGCCCGACGCCGACGAGGCGCCTCCCGAAGAGCCACGGTCACGTATGCGTGCGTCCGAGCGTGGAGCCGGGACAGTCGGCTTCGCCGGCGCCGGACCCAAATCGGAGACCGAGCAGGCCACGGGTCTGACGGAACTCGAGGGTGATTCGTACGGCGGCGGACCCAGAGAGCCCATGTTGCCTCGCGACTGGGACCCAGAGGGAGGATCGCGCGACTGAACCGATCACCTGAGGCACACCGTCCACGTCAGACCAAGGATCGAAAGGAAATGCCATGAGCATGTTGGACGCTCACATCCCGCAACTGGTTGCCTCCGAGGCCGCCTTCTCCGCCAAGGCTGCCCTGATGCGCAGCACCATGGCTCAGGCCGAGCAGGCGGCGCAGTCGGCGCAGGCCTTCCACATGGGTGAATCTTCGGCCGCATTCCAGGCCTCACACGCCCGCTTCATCGAGATCTCGGCCAAGATCAACGCGCTGCTCGACATCGCGCAGGTGAACATCGGCGACGCCGCAGGCACCTATGTTGCCGAGGACGCCGCCGCGGCCAGTACCTACACCGGAATCTGAACCACGAACTGACGAGAGGGGATCGAAGATGTCGCAGATCATGTACAACTACCCGGCGATGCTGGGTCATGCCGGCGAGATGGCCGGCTATGCGGGTGCCATGCACGGCATCGGCGCTGACATCGCAAGTGAGCAGGCCGCATTGGCGGGCGCCTGGCAGGGTGACACCGGTTTGAGCTACCAGGCGTGGCAGGCGCAATGGAACGCCAGCCTCGAAGAACTCGTGCGGGCTTACCGTGCGATGGCCGCAACCCACGAGACGAACACGATGTCGATGAGTGCTCGCGATGTGGCCGAAGGTGCCAAGTGGGGTGGCTGAATCCCGTTGGCCGCTAACGCAGTCGAGCTGACCGCAGAGCAGGCCTGGTTCGTCGCCGATGCCTGCGGCGCCGGGAGCTTTCCCTGGGTACTCGCGATCACGCCGCCGTACAGCGATCAGTCGCAACGTGCGGCGGTCACGGCCAGGCTGGTCGCGGAGTTGGTGGATATCGGGGTGATGACCGAGCGCGGGGTCATCGATCCCGCTGTGCGCCAATGGGTCACGGCGACGTGCCGGGCACGACGCTGGCTTGAACTCAGATTCGTCAGCGGATCCGGCAACATGCTGCGTGGGCAGGTCGCACGTCGCGTCGAGCAAACCGACGAACACACGATCGCCCTGCGTAGCGGTGGCATGGTCACGCTCACGGCGCTGGACGTCGGTGATCCACAGGCGCTGGTGCCCATCCTGACCGCGGGTTTGTCAGGACGGTCCCCGGCAAGCTTCGAGGAGTTCACCATTCCCGCACGGACCGGAGTGCGCGCCGACGAACAGTTGCGCGGCGGCGCGGCACTCGACGACGTCATCTTGTTCCTCGGCATCCCGACGACCGCGCGCGCCGTCGTGGAGGCCGCATACGCGGCAGACCGCAGATATGTGGAGATCGTCGCAGGAGACCACCGCGACGGCCATCGCGTCAGCACGAATGTCGGCGTCAGCATCGTCGACACCCGAGAAGGCCGCGTTCTCGTGTCCCCGTCGAAAGCCTTCGACGGGGAGGTTGTCTCGACCTTCACATCCGGTACACCGCTGGCGATCGCGACCGCGATCGAACGGCTCACCGCCACGCTGCCCGACGGGCCGTGGTTTCCACATCAGCAGTTGACCCGAGACTTCGGCTCGGACCAGAGAACGGAACACCAGAAATGGCGTCAGACAGTCAGTTGAACGGCGGCACCTCGCTGGCGGCGATGCCGATCGTGCGCGTCGCCGTGCTTGCCGCGGGCAGCCCAGACGATCCCGCGGGCGGTCGAGTCACCGACATGGTGTTGCCCACCGAGCTTCCGCTGCGCGAAATCCTGCCTGCGGTTCGCCGGATGGCGTTCGCATCCGATGGACAGGACACCGACAGACCGGCACCGCTCTCCCTCGCGCCCATCGGTGGTGCGCCCTTCAGTCTCGAGGCCACGCTGAACACCGTCGGTGTGGTCGACGGAGACCTCCTGGCATTACAGCCGGTTCCGGCCGGACCACCCGCCCCGCGGATCGTGGAGGACATCGGCGATGCGGCTGTCATCTTCTCCGCTGCCCGCGAAATGCCCTGGGGTGCAGTCCATGTTCGACGCGGTGCGTCGATCGCCGTCATCGCACTGGTCCTGATTGCGACCGCGTTCGCCACCGTGCATCGATTCGCCACCGGCGGCCACGTCGGAGTCATTGCCGCGAGCGGCGTCGCGCTGGTGACCGTGATCGCGACCATGCTTGCGTGGGGACGTGCGCCGAAGTTGGCCACCGCGTTGTCGGTCGCCGCGCTCGTACCGATCGCCGCGGCGCTCGGACTCGCGGTGCCCGGTGAGCCGGGATCGGCGGCAGTCCTGTTGGCCGCGGCCGGGGTGACCGCCTGGGCCATCGTGAGTATCGCCGTCGCCGAACGCGCGATCGCCGTGTTCACTGCCGCTGCCGTCGTGGGTGTCGGCGCGCTGATCACCGCTGGCGCGGCCGCGATCTGGGACCTCGACACCGTCGTCATCGCATCGCTGTTGATCGTGCTTGCCCTCGTGATCACCGTGCAGGCCGCCCAACTGTCCGCTTGGTGGTCGCGTCTGCCGGTACCGGTGATTCCCGCACCCGGTGACCCGACACCGCCACCGCCGTCGCTGAAGGTGCTCGAAGACCTTCCGCGCCGCGTGCGGATCAGCGATTCGCACCAGACCGGATTCATCGCCGGCGGAGTGCTGCTCGGCACAACGGGTGCGCTGCTCCTCGCCGGACCGCCGACCGTTTCGTACTGGGCGTGGTATGTCGTCGGCGCCGTCGCGGTGGGCGCGGCACTGCGCGCGCGAGTGTGGGACTCCGCGCCGTGCAAGGCGTGGCTGCTCGGCCAGCCGTTCCTGATGGCGACTGCATTCCTCGCGGCGTTCGCGGCGCAAGGCCGCTACACCGCGGCGTGGTGGGCGCTTGCCGCGTTGGCGGGACTGACCGCGGTGTTTGTGTTCGCGGCATTGGTGCCTCGGGTCGCATCACCGGACACGTACTCGCTGCCGATGCGGCGCCTCGTCGGCTTCCTGGCCTCCGGTGTCGATGCGTCGCTGATTCCGGTGCTGGCGTACATGGTCGGATTGTTCGCCTGGGTGTTGAACCGGTGAGGCGCTCGTGAGGCGCACAAGACGGCGGACCGCGCTGGCGCTGGTGACGGTGCCAATGGCGGTTGCAGTAATGAGTTCCCCTGCGGCAGGCGCGATTACGCCACCCGAGGTCGACGCCAGGGCGGTGCCCCCGTCCGGCGCGGCCGGGCCCGTGCAGCCGATGGCGCAACGTAGTCCATGCGTCGCGACCGGAGTGTTGCCGGGGAGCGCACCTGGCGCGCTGAGCCCAAATCAGTCGATGCTGAACCTCACGGGCGCATGGAAGTACAGTCGCGGCGACGGGCAACGCGTCGCTGTCATCGACACGGGGGTGCGGCCGGGGCCGCGACTTCCGAACGTCGACCCGGGCGGCGACTTCGTCGAAGCGACTGATGGCCTCACGGACTGCGACGGACACGGAACCCTCGTCGCGGGTTTGATCGCGGGACAACCCGGCGGGGACAGCTTCTCCGGTGTCGCACCGGGCGCGCGGATACTGTCGATTCGTTCGACGTCCGCGCGATACGCGCCGCGCGAAACGGGCGACGACCCGGTGACCGCACGCGTTGCACTCGACGTCGCAGCACTGTCCAGGGCGATAGTGCGGGCAGCCGACCTCGGTGCGCGCGTCATCAACATCTCCGCGGTGACGTGCCTGCCCGCCAACAAGACCGTCGATCAGGCTGAGCTCGGCGCGGCGCTGCGGTACGCCGCGGTGGACAAGGACGTGGTCATCGTCGCAGCAGCGGGGAACAACAAGGCCGGTCTGAATCCTGGCTCCGCATGCGAGTCGAACCCACTATCGGACCCCGGACGTCCCGATGACCCGCGGAATTGGGCTGGTGTGACGCAGATTTCGATTCCATCGTGGTGGCAGCAGTACGTCCTGTCAGTCGGCTCTGTCGACGCGGCCGGAGGTCCTTCGGACTTCACCATGGCGGGGCCGTGGGTGGGTATCGCGGCGCCGGGCGAGAACATCACGTCGGTCGGCAACGCCGACGGCGGCGGGCTCGCGAACGCACTGCCCAGCGATCAGGGGGAGTTCTATCCGCTCAACAGCGCCAGCTTCTCCGCGGCGTATGTCTCGGGCGTTGCGGCGCTGGTGCGCAGCAGATTCCCCGAACTGAGCGCCGCGCAGGTCATCGGTCGACTGACGGTCGGAGCCCAGGGGGCGGCGCGCGCTCCGTCGAACCTGACGGGTACTGGGCTGGTCGATCCCGTCGCATCGCTGACGTGGGATGTCCGCGATGCAGGCGACGGCGCCGGTGCGCCCGAACCCAAGCCGATCGCGGCCCCCCCACCGCCTGCTGCACCCGACAACACCGGCCGCACAGTCGCCTTTGTAGGTACTGGCGTACTTGCGGTGATCGCCGCGATCACCGCAGCGATCGCCGCGCACAGACGAAAGACGGAGACACCGTGACGATCCGAATCGCGCTCGCGCTGCTGTTCATCATTCCCGCCGCGATGGCGTACCCGTGGGAGTCCGACCTCGACTGGTGGCTTCTCGGCATCGCCGTCGGCGTCACGCTGGTGGTATTCGCCTGGTGGCGTGGGCTGTTCATGACCACCATGATCGGGCGACGACTGGCCGTGTGGCGACGTAATCACTCCAGACTGGAAACGCAGGCATCCAACGGCGTCACCGTGGTGCTGCGGGTAGACGACCCAGCGGCAGTCGGCCTTTCGCTGCCCTTGGTGGCCGGCTACGTCGACCGTTTCGGTGTTCGTTGCGCGAAGGTTAGGGTCACCAACTTAGACGACGGCGCAGCCCGCTCAACGTGGATCAGCATGACGTTGACCGCCACCGACAACCTGATCGCGCTCAGGGCCCGTTCTGCTGAACTGCCGCTGCGCGACACTGCCGAGACCGTGGGCCGGCGACTGGTCGATCACCTTCGTGAGGAAGGTCTTTCGGCCGTCCTCGTCGATGCGGCGCCGTCACCGCTCACCGGCAGCTGCCGTGAGAAGTGGCGCTCGGTTCTCGCGGGCGACGAATTCGTCTCGGCATACGCCATTCCGGTCGACGACGCCTTGGCTGAGCGGCTGGCCGATATCTGGTCCCAGCCGGCGGTGCAGACGTGGACCGCGGTCGAATTCAGCGGAACATCAACGCATCCCACGGTGAGCGCGCTATGCGCGGTTCGGTCAGCGGAGGCTTCTAGCGCGGTTCCGGTGGGCGGTCTCGTGCCTCAGCCGGGCATCCAGCGGCCACTGCTGCGCGCACTGGGTCCGGCGTCGACGGAACGCCTGAACATCCCGCCCGCCCCGCTGCCATCGGGACTGTTGGAGCCCGCCGGGTGGCCGGTGGGCGGACGATCGCTAGTCGAACATGAAACCGCGCATGAAGCGGGTCATCCTGCGTAGATAGTCAGGCTGGCTGACGTGCAGGATGTGATTGCCAGGGAACCAGTGGAATGCGCAGCGATCCCAGTGTTCCCAAAGCATCTCGGCCTGCTCCGGTGGAGCCAGCCGGTCACCGAGGCCGGTGATGATGAGTCGTCGGTCCTTGGGAACCAGTGGCTCGTAGTTCAGCGGCGACGAGTACTGCGTCGCGGCCTTGGTTAGCTCGGAGCCGGTGTCCGACAACAGACTCCGCAGCTGCACAACTTTGTTGGCGGGGAACCACTCGTCGACGGTCTGGTCGGGTGCGACCACGGGCACGTTCGGGATGACGGTCTGGATACGGTCGTCAACGCTGGCAATGAGCGCGGACGTGTAGCCGCCGAGCGACATTCCGGTCAGGCCGATGCGGTCGACGCCGGTGAACTCCAGGTAGTCGACGATCGACCGGAAATCGTGCACAGCCTGCGCCATCGCCTCGGCGAAACCGGAGAAGCCATTGGCGAAGAAGCCGTAACCGCTGAACGGCGAACCCTTTTCGGCGCGGCTGCCGTGGAACGGCATGGTGTAGAGCAACACGTCGTACCCGGATCGGTAGAACCACGGCAGCGAGAAGAACAACCCGTTGAACAGATACGGCGATCCCATGAATCCGTGGATCACGCACAGCGTCGGATGCGGTCCGTCGTCGTGACGCCAATGCTGTGCGTGCACCACGTTGTTGCGTGTGAAGCCGCGACACTGATCGCGCAGCGCCGGGTTGACGGCCTCGAAGCTGCTGTCGAAGCGAATGTTGTGCACGTTGCCCCTGGCCACCCACTCGGCGATCGGACTGGCCGGCCGAGACGAGACCCGCGGCACGGCTGTCGGCGCGGGAAACGACAGCGCGGGGTCCTTCTCGGCCGCCAACTCGCCGTAGAACCGCAGCTGATCTTGTTCGGCGCGCGAGCGGTCGCCGCGCAAGCCGCTCAGCAGCGTGGGGAGCATCGTCGTCGCGATCAGTGAGGCGATCGCGGTGCGCAGGGCGATGTCGGCCACGGCGGAGGTATCCACGATGAGTCGTTGACGCAGGGTCAGGTCGATGCGTCGGGGGAGCCCGCGGACTGTCGCGTCGGCCCCGGGAACGTCGGGAACGGGGATGGGCGGATCAATCGGGGTGGCGTCCGAACTGGTCACATTTCGCATGGTAACCCGAGTGGAAGACTGTCCCCATGTGGAATCCGGACGTTTATCTGACCTATGCCGATCATCGGGCCAGGCCTTTCTATGACCTGATGTCGCGGGTCGGTGCCGAATCGCCGCGGCGCGTGGTCGACCTGGGCTGCGGTCCGGGGAACCTCACTGCCACTCTGTCGCAACGCTGGCGGGATGCCACCATCGAGGCGTTCGACAGTTCACTGGAAATGGTAAAGGCGGCCCGTGAGCGGGGCGTTGATGCCCATGTCGGCGATGTGCAGACGTGGACACCACAGCCCGACACCGACGTCGTGCTGACGAACGCCGTGCTGCAATGGGTCCCCGGACACGCCGACCTGCTGGTCCGGTGGGCAGGTCAGCTCCCTTCGGGAGCGTGGATCGCGATGCAGGTGCCGGGAAACTTCGATGCGCCGTCGCACGAGGCCGTCCGCAGGCTGGCGCGTCACGATCGATGGTCAGAGCCGTTGTGCGACTTCCCGTTCCGTGAGGGGCAGGTCGATGGGCCGTCGGGATATGCCGCGCTTCTGACTGATGCTGGGTGCCGTGTCGACGCCTGGGAGACGACCTACATTCACGAGCTCACCGGCGATGACCCCGTGCTGCAGTGGATCACCGGAACGGCGCTGACACCCGTGAAGAGCAGGCTCGACGAGGCTCAGTGGCAGGAATTCCGCGCAGAGTTGATCCCGATGCTCGACGAGGCATACCCGAAGCGTCCGAATGGCATCACGTTCTTCCCGTTCCGCCGGATATTCGTTGTCGCCCAGGTGAATTAGATCCCGCGCTTACGGTCGAGTAGCTCGATGACCTGCTTGACGAGGGTGTCGATGTCGGCGTCGGTGGTGTCGAGTACGAGGTCGGGACTCGCCGGCGCCTCGTATGGGGCGTCTACACCGGTGAGCCCCTTCAGTTCGCCGGAGCGTGCCTTGGCATAGAGGCCCTTGGGATCCCGCTTCGCGCACTCCTCGACAGGGGTCGACACGTAGACTTCGATGAACGGAAGCTTCGCGGCATCGTTGAGCGCGCGGGCGATATCGCGATCCGACTTCAGCGGCGACACCAGCGATGCCAGCGCCACCGCGCCCGCATCGGCGAAGAGTCTGGTCAGGTGACCCACGCGGCGGATGTTCTCGGCGCGATCGCCTGGCGAGAATCCGAGGTCGTCCGAAAGGCCGTGCCGGATGTTGTCGCCGTCGAGCAGGTAGGCCACGTCGCCGGATTCGACGAGCGCGCGCTCCACGGCGACGGCAATCGTGGACTTGCCCGATGCGGGAAGACCGGTGAACCAGATGGTGGCGCCGCGCTGGCCGGTGGCCTTCCAGCGGTGGCCGCGATCCAACGACGAGGGATGCCAACGGATGTCGTTGCGCGTCTGCACACCCGGAGTGACCTCGCGGGGCTCGATGATCGTGCCTGCGCCGACGGTGTCATTGGTGGTCTCGTCGATCAAGATGAACGCGCCGCTGTCGCGGTTGTCGGTGTAGGAGTCGGCGACGACGACGGAACTCGTACGCAGCGTCACCTCGCCGATATCGTTGAGCGCCAGCTCAACCGGGCTGTCCAGCTCGTCGAGCGTCTCGGGATCCAGTCGCGAATGCAGCGCTTGGACCGTCGCGCGCACTGTGCGGGTGCCCTGCTTCAACGCGAGGCGATCGCCCGCGCGCAGTGGGCTGTCGAGGAACCAGCACACCGTGGCATCGAGTTCCCGTGCGAGCACGGGCAGCGCGGCGTCGTCAGCGCCACTGACGAACACGTCTCCGCGGCCGACGTCGATGTCGTCGGCCAGCTCTATCGAAACCGATAGTGGCGCAACGGCGATCGAGCGATCGTCGTCGAGAGTGTCGACCAGGGTCACCGTCGAGCGTGTACCGGATGGAAGGCTGAGGACGGGGTCGCCGTCCTTCAGCGTCCCTGCCGACAGTCGACCGGTGTAGCGCCTGCGTTGTTCAGGAGTCGGCCGTGACACCCACTGCACCGGCAACCGCAGACTCTCCGCCTCCGGATGCGGCGCAGAGAGCTCGATGCCCTCCAGGTAATCCAGCAGAGTTGGGCCGTCGTACCACGGTGTGCGATCCGAGCGGTGCACGACGTTGTCTCCGTGCTTGGCCGCGATGGGAATGACGGTGATCTCGATTCCGCCAAGGCGCTCCGAGGTCTGCCGAATCTCGTTCACCACCTCGTCGAACCGGCTTTGATCGAAGTCCACCAGGTCTATCTTGTTGATCGCGGCGACGAAATGTTTGATGCCCAGAAGCTTTGCGATCCGCGCGTGGCGGTTGGTCTGTCGCAGCACTCCGGCACGGGCATCGACCAACAGGATCGCGGCGTGCGCGTTGGAGGCGCCGGTGAACATGTTGCGGGTGTACCGCTCGTGACCGGGAGTGTCGGCGAGTATGTAGCTGCGGGCGTCGGTGGAGAAGAATCGGTACGCCACGTCGATCGTGATGCCCTGCTCCCGCTCGGCGCGAAGCCCGTCGGACAGCGCGGCCAGATCGGCCACGCCCTCGTCGTCGGTCACCGCTTCGAGATGGTCCAGTGGAAGGCTGTCGGTGTCGTGCAGGAGGCGCCCGATCAACGTGCTCTTTCCGTCGTCGACGGAACCGGCCGTGGTGATCCTCAGCAGTTGGCGCGTCATCAGAAATACCCTTCGCGCTTACGGTCCTCCATCGCGGCGGCGGAGGTGCGGTCGTCGGCGCGTGTCTCGCCGCGCTCGGACACGGTGGCCGCCGAGATCTCTGCGATGACCCGCTCGATGTCGGTCGCCTGCGAGCGCACCGCGCCGGTGATGGTCAGATCGCCGACGGTGCGGTAGCGCACCCACTCGGTCGATGATGTTTCGTCGTCGGCGGGTTCGGCGTACTCCGACACCGCGAGCAGAATGCCGTCGCGCTCGAAGACCTCACGTTGATGTGCGAAGTAGATGGACGGCAGCTCAAGGGATTCCAGCTCGATGTAGCGCCAGACATCGAGTTCGGTCCAGTTGCTCAGCGGGAACACCCGAACCTGTTCACCCTTCCTGATCCGGCCGTTGTAGAGCGACCAGGGCTCGGGCCGTTGCGCGCGCGGATCCCATTGTCCGAACTCGTCGCGGAAGCTCAGGATCCGCTCCTTCGCGCGGGCACGTTCCTCGTCTCGTCGCGCGCCGCCGAACGCGGCGTCGAATCCGCCCGTGTCGAGGGCGTCGAGCAGCGTCCTCGTCTGCTGGCGATTGCGTGAGGCGCCGGGTCCCGGGTCGGGAACCCGACCGCTGTCGATCGACTCCTGCACCGAGGCGACGATCAGCTTGTGACCTTCGCCGGTGACGCGGCGGTCCCGGAACTCGATGACCTCGTCGAAGTTGTGGCCGGTGTCGACGTGCATGACGGGGAAGGGCAGTGGGCTCGGCCGAAAGGCCTTCTCCGCCAGGCGCAGCAGCACGATGGAGTCCTTGCCCGCCGAGAAGAGCAGCACGGGCCGTTCCAGTTCGGCGACGACCTCGCGGATGATGTGTACTGCTTCGGCCTCGAGTATGCGCAGCTCGTCGACATGAACGGTGTCGGTGGTCATGTCGGCAATCCCTCCCGTTCCGCATCCGCCCGGTACCGGTCGACCCATTCGTCGGAACGTTGATCGGCCTGGCGTTCGAGCACCGGGGCGGGAGCCAGGTTTCTGTCTTGTCCGATCGCCTCGAGGATGTCGCCGACGATCTGAGTGAGGTTGCGCCACAACACCGGATACGAGATCTGGATCGGCTTGACGTCCTCCTCCTCGAACCAGTTACGCCAGCCCTCCTCCTGCGCGCGCAGCATGTTGATCACGTGGGCGATGGCACCGGCATGGTATTCGGCGCGGGAGTCGCGAGTCGGATCGGGCCGACCGCGCCACACGCGGGTCTGTACCGCCCGCCAGAACGAAACAGCCTGGGAGACAACGTCCGGTCGGTAGACGTGAACCAGAACCGGATCGCTGCCGACGACATCTCGGATCGCAGCGAGCAGCCCGCTGCCGGATCGATTCGGCAGTCCCTCCGCTCGCTGCAGTAGTAGTGGTGTCTGATTCCACATCAGCTTGCCGCCCCAGACGCCGTTGGGGGTGCGGCCGACGGTCTGGATGTAGTCACGCCAGATCTCCGCAGGCGCGAGGTCCGGCTTTCCTTCGTCCAGCGGGTCGAGCAGGCGGATGATCGACTCGTCCTGGACATCTTCGAACCACTGCCGTGGCTGCGGGGACTGGCTGGTGGTCGGAAGGTACTGAAAGAACTCCTGCGGCTCACCGGCCACACCAGTTGCCCTCAGAGATTCGACCAGCAGCGTGCTGCCGCTGCGCTGTGATGCGAGCACCAGGTAGGCGGTCGAATGGGCTGACATGCGGGTGAGCCTAACCGCATTCAAATCGCCTGGCACATCAGGGGTTTAACAATCACCGTGATGAAAACTATTGTCCGGAAATGTGCTCATCCGCGATGCCGCGCTCGGATGCGATAGCCGCTCGGCTGGTCAGCGAAGGCCCGTGAATTCGCAAGTAAGTTTCGGTGTAGCGTTCCGCAATTCGGGTACCGGCGAAGTCCGATGGGATGACATCGTTCGTTTTCTGGCGCCACTCATTGAGCAGCAACGCCAGGTCGTTTGCGATGGCCTCGGCCTTGTCGGAAGCCTCCGGACCGAGCAGGTTACGCGATTCCGATGGGTCCTCGTTGAGGTCGTAGAGTTCGCGTTCGGGACGGGGGGCCTGGACCAGCGGGGCGACGGTCAGGCCTGGTGCGCTCTCGGCGATGTCCCACGGCAGATCGAGAAGCGGACGTGAAGCGTAGTTCTCGATGTAGCTGTAGTCCTTGTTGCGGACGGCGCGGATCGGGTCGAACGAATCGTGGTAGGTCTTCATCGTGTAGACCTCGGTGCGTGCGGGTCCGGTGTGGGTATGACGCAGATTGTCGGCGTGAGAGATTCCGTCGATATCGGTGGGGACGTCGACGCCGAGCAGCTCGAGCAGCGTGGGCACGAGGTCGACCCCGCTGAACAGTTCGTCGTAGACCCGCGGGAAGACCTTTTCGTCGCGTGGCGGCCGCAGGATCATCGCGATGCCTGTGCCCGCGTCGTAAAGAGTGGATTTAGCCCGGGGTAATGCGGGCCCGTGGTCGGTCATGAACAGCACCCAGGTGGTCCGGTCGAGTCCGGTTTCCTCGAGCGTGTCCAGCAGTCGCCCGACAGCGGCGTCGGCGACGGTGATGGACCCGTAGAACTCGGCGAGGTCCTGGCGGACGTCAGGTGTGTCGGGCAGATAGTCGGGAACGGCCACACCCGAGGCGTCCGCAGGTTCGTAGCGTTCGCGCGGATACGGCCGGTGCGTCTCGAAGAATCCGGCGGTGAGCAGGAATGGCTCCCTGGGCGGGTGGGTGAGCCAACGGGCCGCCTGTTCGACGACGTATTCACAGAAGGAGTTCGATACGTCGAACTCATCGAAGCCGAGGCGGGGAGGATGCGACGTCTCGTGTTGCATCCCGAATAACGCTGTGTACCAGCCAGATTCGGATAGCAGATGGGGGAGCGTGCGGACACCTGCGCGGTATTCCCACCCGTGGTGCGCGAGGCCGACGAGTCCGTTGCTCTGCGGGTATCTCCCCGTGAACAGCGAGCCGCGCGACGGAGAACACAGCGGCGCGGTGGCATGCGCATGGGTGAGCAGTATGCCTTCGGCGGCGAGCTGGTCGAGCCGGGGACTCGAGACGTCGTCGTGCCCGTATGCGCCGAGATAGCGGCCGAGGTCGTGCCAATGCACGATGAGCAGGTTGTCTGGTCTCGGTTCGGTCACTCAGCGTCCTTCCGTGTCGCCGGTCCACGGAACAGGGCGCAGCGCCGATGTCGCAACCCTTTGACTCATCCCAAGCAACTTATCCCCAATCGCGGTTTTATCCACAGGTTGGGTTGAGCTGCTGGTTCGGCGTTCGGGTGGGGATTACTGTCGAACCTATGTTCGATTCGTTGGTGGCGGCAGCGCTCGGTAGCCGAGGGGTCTCGTCGGTGGGGGCGTGGTCGCGGGTGGAGAACGCCGCGTGTGCGCGGCGCTTGTTCGCTTCTGCTGATGAGCTCGAGCGGATGCTGGCCGCTGATAAGTCGGACAATCGTGATCAGTGGTGTCTGGACAACTGGGGTGCCGTCGCCGCGTCGATCGCCGCCGCCCAGCAGGTGTCGCTGGGGGTGGCCTCCCATCAACTGCTGATCGCCGACGCGCTGCGCCGACGACTGCCGCGGGTGGCCGAGGTGTTCGCCGCCGGCGCCATCACCTACCGGCTGATCTCGG
Organism: Mycolicibacterium rhodesiae NBB3; assembly: GCF_000230895.2. Next base: position 1,434,536 of record NC_016604.1, on the reverse strand, counting down.
CGATCGTGGCCCGTACCCGGCTGGTCACAAATACCGATGCGATGGCCAAAGTGGATATTGAAATCGCCGCCCGGGTTCAGGCGTGGGGAACCCTGTCGGCTGACAAGACCGCCATCGAGATCGACTACTGGGTGGATCGGTATGACCCCGCGGCGGTGCGGCGCACCGAATACTCCGCGCGTGGTTGCCATGTCGATGTCCGCGATCCTGAGGACGGATCGGGTACCGCGTGGCTGGAGGCCAGACTGTTGGCCACCGACGCCGAGGCCGTCGATCAACGCCTCGACGCCATGGCTCGCGGAGTGTGTGAGAACGATCCGCGCACTCACGAGCAGCGCCGCGCCGCCGCGTTGGGTGCGCTGGGACAACTCGCTGAGCGCCTGGTGTGCGGATGCGAGGATCCCGACTGCGACGCCGCGCAGAAGCAGCCCAGTGCGGTGGTGGTACATGTCGTCGCCCACGAAGAGTCGCTGTCCGATGACACCCCCGCACGGTTGGACGGCACGAACCCGCCGCTGTTCGACAAGCCGCTGAGCGAGGTGACCTGGGGTGAAGCGACCGCCCCCACACCGCCGCCGACCAACGGGCCCGCCAACACCCCGCCGGCGGTGCTGCTGGGCGGTGGGATGCTGCCCGCCCCCTTGCTCGCGGCGAAGGTGGCCGGCACCGCCAAGATCGTCCCGATCCACCATCCCGGGGATGCGCCACCGGAGCCGCGCTACATCCCCTCGGCGGTGTTGGCGACGTTCATCCGGTGCCGAGATATAACCTGCCGCTTCCCGGGCTGCGATGAGCCCGCCTTCGACTGCGATCTCGACCACACCATCGCCTACCCCGCCGGGCCGACCCAAGCCTCGAACCTCAAATGCCTGTGCCGACAACATCACCTGCTCAAAACGTTCTGGGGCTGGCAGGACGAACAACACCTCGACGGCACTGTCGTGTGGACCTGTCCCCAAGGCCAGACCTACACCACCTATCCCGGTAGCCGGTTACTGTTCCCGACCCTGTGCCGACCCACCGCACCCGTGACCGTTCGCGTGACACCTGACCCCGACGCCACGAACCGCACCCTGGCCATGCCCCGACGCACCACCACCCGGACACACAACCGCGCCCAGGCCATCAACGACGAACGCCGACACAACGAGGCCGCCCTGCGCGCCGAAGCCGAAAAACTTGCACGGCAACAGCTCCAGAACCCCGAAAACAATTGGGATCAAACCTACTTGGTGTCTCGGCTGCGGTCGCCGGGGAACGATCCTCCGCCGTTCTAGGGGTGGTAGGGCACTCCCACTGCACGGAAGACGTATTCGGGGGGCACATCGAAGCCCAGCGATCGACGTGGCACGCGAGCCAGCACATCCGGCGGGATGGGCGACTTGTACTGCAGTGAGAGCTGCCCTTCGAACCGGGGATCCACCGCGCTGATATTGACCTCGAGGTGTAACCCCGCCTCGGTGATGTCAGCCGTGACTGTCCCCGATTGCGCTGTGTCCCAACGTTGATCGATGGTCCGCCCGGCCAACTTCGGCACCGACGAGAGCGTACCGAGTATCCGCTGGTTGGTGAGAACCAACGAGCCGACGTAACTGGACACGTCACCTTTCGCGCGCTTACCCGGAATTTTGCCGCTGAACCGCCGTGTCACGGGCAAATACTCGGCAAGGTAGATGATGCCCTCGGCCTCGAGCTGGGCTCTCAGTTCTTCGGGCAGACCGCCGATACGCAGCAGCTTGCGTAGAAACACCGCCATACTGGCACCGTAGCTCAGCCGCGGGGGATTCCGAGCACGCTGTAGACGAACTTCGGTGGCACCTCGAAGGCCAGCGTGCGGGTCGGGACGCGGGTCAGCACATCGGCCGGCAGATCGGCCTTGTAGGTCAGCGACAGATGCCCGGAGAACGTCGGATCGACCTGCGACAAATCGGCTACCTCCAGCACCAGGCCCGATTCGGAGAGAGTGCCTGCGACGGGACCCGATTGCGCAGCGTTCCAGGGTTGATCGACGGCGCGTCCGCCCGCGCCTGGAAGTACGGAGACCGTGCCGAGTACCCGCTTATTGGTCAACGCCAGCGATCCGCCGTACCCGCGGACAAGGCCAACGGACTTGCGGCCCGGAATCTGGCCGGTGAACCGCAAGACGACGGCGAGGTACTCGCCGAGGTAGATGACGCCCTCCGATTCGACCCGGGGACGTAAGTCGTCGGGAAGCCTGCCGATGCGGAACAGCTTGCGGAGAAGTCCGGCCATGGCCAGTCACCATAACGGTCTCGGGTGGTAGCTGGTAGAGCTATCTAGATGACGTCGAGGACACGCTGGCTCGTGGCGAGTACCGCCGCCGCCGTCGCGGTGTACGCGCTGATGTGGGTCGGCTACGTGTCGCAGTGGACGTGGCTGACAGGAATGGACTCGCTGGCATTGGACCGCGCACACGACTACGGAGTCGCGCACCCGGGCTGGGTGACGGGGTGGGACGTGTTCTGCACCGTGCTGGGGCCGAACGCCTTTCGGCTGGTCGGCCTGGTGGTGGTCGTCGTCGCATTGTGGCGTCGCCATTTTCGGGTGGCGGTCTTCGTGTTGATCGCCGAAGGGCTGTCGGGCCCGTTGGTCGAACTCTCGAAGTACCTTGCCGATCGTCCGCGGCCGATCACGGCACTGGTCTTTGCGCAGTCGAGTTCATTCCCCTCAGGGCATGCGGTGGGCGTGATGGTCGGTGTGCTCGTGCTGCTGACTGTCGCGTGGCCCGTCCTGCATCCCCCACTACGGGGTTGGCTCGTCGCCTTGGGCGCGTTGCTCGTCATCGCCATCGGCGTCGGACGCGTCGTGCTCAATGTGCATCATCCCTCCGACGTCATCGCCGGATGGGCCTTGGGCTACGCCTATTTCGTCGTCTGCCTACTGCTCGTTCCTCCGCGGCGAAGAATCACGGCAATCGCCGATACACCGGAAGCGCTCGGTACCGCACGCGGAAGGTGGCGTCGGTGAACTCGGTCCCGACCTCGCCGTCATGTGCCAGCACCGTCGGACCATCAAGCGCGGTGAACGAGAACTCCGGTACACGCATCTCGTGATACAAGGGGCTGCGGGTGAGCCGTCCCAGTGCCAGCGCCACCAGGATCCGCACTCTGGCCAATCGGCGACCTGTTTCGAGAATGCGGACGTCGAGCAGGCCATCGTCCAGTCGTTCCCGCCGCGAGGGCGCGAATCCCGATGGCAGATATACCGAATTGCCGAGGAAGAACAGCGACGTCTGCAGCGACTTGTTGTCGTACTTGATGCGTACCGGTTGACCGTGACGCAGGGTGTGGAACATCGCGTAGATGCCGGCCATCGGCTTGCCGATCTTGTGCTCCAGCTTCTCCCTTGTCTGCACGAACATCGGGTAGGCGCCGATGCTCGCGGTGTTGATCACCATGTTGGTGTCATTGATGCAGGCGACGTCGACGCACGACACGCTGCCACGCTTGATGACGTCAATTGTCCTGGCCACGGTCTCGCACCCGATGTCCTTCGCGAAATGGTTGAAGGTGCCGCCGGGGAAGACCGCCAGCGGGATACCCGCCTCGAGCGCGACACCTGCCGCGCACGACACCGTTCCGTCACCACCGCCGACCGCGAGCACTTCGGCGGTTTCCGCGGCCGTCCGCAACACCTTCGCGACGTCGTCGGTCTCGTCGACCTGAACAATTTCCGTACGTGGCAACGCCTCTCGCACTTGCTCGATGACGTCGGCGCCCGTCCCGCCGCCCGATGCCGGGTTGACGACGAGAACCACACCGGCGCCGTCCGGCCGCTCCGGTGCATCGACCATGAGGGGGTCGGCGGTCGGCAACCGCGTCGGGACCACTGGCGGCACGATTCGTGAACTGAGCACCGCGACGCCCGCGCCGATGCCGAAACCCGCGAGCACATCGCCCGGATAGTGCGCGCCCGTGGCGATACGTGACATGCCGACCAGACCCGCCAACAGCGCCAGCCCCAGGCCGATCGGCGGACTTTCCAATCCGACGCCGACCGCGAATGCGGCCGCGCTCGCCGAGTGGCCCGACGGCAGCGAGTTCGACGTCGGCGTGCGCCTGCTCTGCCGTGCCAATGGCACCAAGAGGCGGTTCGGTCGCGGTCGCTTCCACACCCGCTTCGCCACCTGGTTGGTGAGCAGGCTCGTCACTCCCAGGCTGACCACGCCTCGGGTCGCGCCGCGCCTCATCGACGGGGTGCCGAACGCCGCCAGCCCCGCCGCGATGGCGAACCAGAGCTTCGAATGGTCGGCGGCCTGGGTCAGCCGCGGCATGACGGCATCAAGCAACGGGCTAGGCGACTCGGCGATGGCGTCGAAGACCTCGCGGTCCAGCGTCCCGAGGCCCTCTCCGATCTGCCGGATGCCTCGATGACGACGAATGGGCAACAGGTCCATGCCGCTTAATCTATCCACGCGCGGCAAAAACTAACCCGTCGCGGCATCCAGGCACCGGAAGTGGACGTGCCGGCTGCGTGGCTGGCCCAAAGCGAGCAGGTCAGCACCTAGCATGTACGCGTGCGCCGGCTACTGATCCTGCTCTGTGTAGCACTGCTTCCGTTCTCCACCGCAAACAGTCTGGCGCAGACCACGCCGTGGTTCGCGCAGTCCGTCGGCAATGCCACCCAGGTTATTTCCGTTGTCGGCGTTGGCGGTTCGGACGCCAAGATGGACGTCTACCAACGCACCGCCGCCGGCTGGCAACCCGTCGCGGCCGGTATCCCCGCGTTCATCGGCGCCGCGGGCATGGCGCCGCAGACCCATGACGGTCAGATGAAGACGCCGATGGGCGTGTTCACCCTCGACTTTGCATTCGGGACCGCGCCCAACCCCGGTGGGGGTCTGCAGTACGTGCAGGTGGGTCCCAACCACTGGTGGGACGGCGACATGCAGAGCCCGACCTACAACACCATGCAGGTATGCGAGGAATCGCAGTGCCCGTTCAACACCGACCCCTCGAGCGGCACCGAGAATCTCGAGATACCGCAGTACGTGCACGCGGTCGTGATGGGCGTCAACTCCGAACGCGTCCCCGGCAATGGCGGCGCCTTCTTCCTGCACGCCACCGACGGCGGACCGACCGCGGGTTGTGTCGCGATCGACGACGCGAAACTCGTCGAGATCATGCGGTGGCTGCGGCCTGGCGCGCTGATCGCTATCTCGAAATGAGCCTCAAAGATTGATGGCCCGACCGGCTTTCACCTTGAAGTTGAGATTCTCGGTCGACATCGATGCGTCGTAGGTCCGGTCGTATCCGGTTTCGCTGATCCGCCAGCCGTCGCTCGTTCGCCGGTACCTGTCATGGTAGAAACCCGCGCCGATCAGCATGAAGTTGAAGTCCGGTGCGATCACCCTGTCCTGCAGGTACCACGTCGCCGTCGCCTCGTCGCCGTCCACGGTGATCTCCGGGTGGGTGACGCGGTGTTCGGTGATGATCTCCGGCCCCAGCGAATTGCGCATGAAGGTGACGAGCTCGTCGCGGTTGGTGAAGTGATGCTCCTCGCCGATCGATTCGCCGTACCGGCCCACCACGTCCTCGGTGAGCGTGTCGGCGAACTCATCCCAGTGCTTGGTGTCGAGAGCGCGCAGGTAGCGGTATTTGACTTGCTTGATGTCGTCGATGTCACCCATGGCCGACATTGCAGCACACCGGCTTCTGCGCTGCAGTCAGATTGCGCCGGAACTCCGCGGGAGTGTCTAACGAATATGAGCAGGTCGCACCGCTAGGGTGTGGTCCGTTATGAGCGACCCGTTGGGGTTGTCGATCGGGACGACGCACTTGGTCGCGGCGCGAGTCGGCAGCCAACCTGTGATACGCCGCTCGGTGGTGACCCTCGCCGACGGCTCCGTTCTGGACGGCTTCGTCGAGCGCGTCGGTGATTCGGTGCCGTTGGTCGCGCCGGACGGAACGACGCATCAGGCCGATCGGCTCTTGGTCGAGGCACTGGGCGCCATGGTTCCCGCGACCAGCGGTCAGGGGGCGTCCGATGTGGCGATCGCGGTGCCCGCCTACTGGGGCATGTCGACCCTGCGCAGTCTGCGCACCGCGCTGCGTGCTGAACCCAACCTGTCGCCGAACGGGATGCCCGCGCGACTTGTGTCCGATGCGGTCGCATCGCTGACTGCATTGCAGACGAATCCCGGCCTGCCGTCCCAAGGTGTGATCGCGCTGCTGGATTTCGGCGGCAGCGGGACGAGCATCACGCTGGCCGATGCGGGGGCGTCGTTCGAACCGATCGACGAGACGGTCAGGTACACCGACTTTTCCGGCAACCAGATCGACCAGGCACTGCTGGGTCACATCGTCAACGACATCGCGGCGACGGGCGCCGTCGATCCCGCGGCCACCGCCGCGGTGGGATCGCTGGCCCGGCTGCGCGACGAATGCCGCAACGCCAAGGAGCGATTGTCGGCGGAATCGACGACCGACGTCGCCGTCGAACTCCCCGGCCACCGGTCGACGACCACACTGACGCGAAGCGAGCTCGAGTCGCTGATCGAGGCGCCACTCACTGGTCTTCTGACCGAGCTGGAAAATACCTTGGGGCGCAATGGGATCGGTTGGTCCGACATCGCCGCAGTGGTCGCTGTGGGCGGTGGTGCGGGCATTCCGCTTATTGCACAACGACTTTCGGGGCTATCGGGATCATCGGTGGTGACGACACCGCAGCCCGCCCTGGACGCGGCAGTGGGTGCGGCATTGTTCGCGGCGTACGGCTCAGCGGCCGAGGCGCAGACCGGAATGGCTCCTGCGGTGGCCTTTGCGGACACGGGCAAGAACCCCGCCGCCGAGGCGCAGACCGGCGTTTCGCCGGTGTCGGAGACCGTCAGTGCGCTGGCGTGGTCCCAGGACGACGATGCAACCGAGGAGCCCGTCCCGTACACCGGTGAGAATCCGTATACCAATCCGTATGACGCAGAACCACTCTCGATGCGTCAACCAGTGCAGTACGTGCCCGCGACGGGACCGATCGAGGAACCTCGAACGTGGCAGCGCGTGCCGCAGCTGGTGTTCGGGGTGGCCGCCGCGATCGCGTTGATCGCCGTCGGCGGAGTGGCCATCGCCTTGACCAGCAGCAACACCAACGAGACGCAGCCGCCCAGCACGGTCAGCCCACCGAAGCCCCCCAGCGCCGAACCGCCACCGGCGAGCGTCGAACCGCCGGCGTCCGCCGCGCCCTCACCACCCCCTGTGACTGTGACCAGCGAGGCCCCGCCACCACCGCCCACCACGCAGGAACCGGTCACGGTGACGACGTACGTGACCACCACTCCACCGACGACCACGACGCCACCCACCACGACGACCACGACGACAACAACCACCACAACGACGACCACCACGACCACGACCACGTCGCCGACCACGACCACGACGACCACCACGACAACGCCGCCGCTGACGACGAGTTACATCACGGTGCCGTTCGTACCTGTGCCGATTCCGGTTCAGGTGCCGAACAACCCGAATCCGTACGCGCCGCCGGCCGTCCCCTAGGACTAGTTGGGGTACTGGTACTGCGGTTCGTGGAACCGGTTGATGATCGGAATGCGTTCCAGGATCCGGTCGCGCAGCCGAGGCTGCGGGGCGATCACCGGCACCGGCGGTGGGGCGGCCACTGGCGGAGGCGCATAGGTCGTTATGGGCGCATCGCGCGGAGGCGGCGCCGCCGGGGCGGCGGGCGGCAGGGCTTCGATGACCGGCGGAGCGGCCACCACGATGGTCTGCGCGACCACGGGACGCGCCGCCTGCAGCGATTCGGTGAGTTTCGCCACCTTCGTCGCAGATTGCGTGGGTGCCGGCGGCGGACCCGCTGTCTTCTCGGTGTCCGCGGCGTACGGCTGTTCGTTCTCGGCTCGGGGAGACAGGTTCAGTCCGAGTGCTACCGCCACCGCCACGACGAGCGTTACCGCGGCCGCGGCGACGACCGCCGTCAACGCGCGGACCCGCGACGGCAGGCGCCGCCCAGCAATCTCCAGGCTGTTGACGGCGCGCGCGGAGGCCAGCGCGGCTCCACGGGCCAGCGCCAGATCGGCTTCGGCGGCGGAAAAGACGGGTGCGTCGGTCACCCCTTCGAGCGTCGACTTGATCAGGTCCAGGTCGTCGGCGGAGCCGACCACGAAGATCGAATCGGGCTGCCAATCGTCGAGCTCCAGCATCGCCATCACCGTACTCGGCAGCTCCACCACATCCGAGCCGTCGGCCGGACGGCTCAGGCGGTCGACCGCCACCCCGTCGGCGTCGACGACGGCGACGACCGCGGAGTCGGGTTCGACGATGCAGACGGCGATGTCCTCGGACTCCGCGATACCCGCGATGCCCGACGCCAGGACGTCGGCGGCCTCGAGTTCCGAAACGGCGATGATGTTGTCGTAGCCTCTGGCGCGCAGGGCGTCGAGCACCCCGGATGCCGCGGTGTCCGCCTCATCGGTCCAGGTCACGCCAACCGCGTGCATGCGCTGACCGGGTTCGTCGACCAGCAGCACATCGATCAGCTCATCCGGATCGACCGCGTCGGCCAGGTCGAAGGTGCCTCGGTCGACGGTCGCGCCCTCGCCGGTAGTGCCCTCGACGAGCACCCAGCGCACGGCGCGGGACGTCATCGAGACACCGAGCACGAGGTCCATCGCCCGAGGGTACCGCTAGCTCGTCAGTAGGCGTTGGGATCGTCCTGGACGGCGATGGGGACGGGATGCTGATAGAGCCGAGCCGCGTTCTCCCATGTGACCTTTCTGATGACCGATTCTTCGAGGCCGGAGATCTGCTCGTGGATCGTGGCCTGGGTGTGCGGCCACGTGGAGTCGCAGTGCGGATAGTCGGCCTCGAGCAGGATGTTCTCCGTGCCGATTCGTTCGTGCTGAACGAACGACGACTGATCCTCCACCGCGCAGAACCAGAAGTTGCGTTTGAAGACCTCCGCGGGCGTGAGGGTCTCACCGAGCGCCTTCCACGTCCCGTACATCTCGTGGTAGCTCAGCATGTGGTCGAGCCTGTCGAGCAGGCCCGCCACCCACCCGATGCCGCCTTCGGAGAGACAGATCTTCAGATCAGGATGTCTCGTGCAGAGACCGGAATACAGCCAGTCGACCGCCGCAGAGATCGCGTAGGCGAAGAAGAGCACGCCCTGGACATCGGGCGGCGCGTCCGCGGTGGTGGACGGCGACGTACCCGATGACCCGATGTGCAGATTCACCACGGTGCCGGTATCCGCACACGCCGCCATCAGCGGCTCCCAGTAGCCGGAGTGGATGGTCGGCAGCCCGAGCATCGCCGGGTTCTCACTGAAGGACACCGCGTGAAATCCACGCTCGGCGTTCTCGTAGATCATCTTCGCGCCGACTTCGGGATCCAGCAGCCATGGCAGTTGACACGGAATGATCCGGTCGGGGTACGCGCCGGCCCACGCCTCGAGATGCCAGTCGTTCCAGGCTCGCACCGAGGCCATCGCGAGGTCGCGGTCGTCGGTGACCTGCTGGAGCCGCTGGCCCGCGAAGCCGGGCAGGAACGACGGGAAGTTCAGCGATGCGTACACGCCGTTGAGGTCCATGTCCTTGACACGTGCATGGATATCCCATGCGCCGCGGCGCATTTCGTCGAACCGCGCGGGCTCGAACCCGTACTCGGACACCGGCCGTCCCACGACGGCGTTGAAGCCGACATTGGGCAGCGAGTGACCGTCGTATATCCAGGTCTGGCCGCCGTCGTCGGTGTCGACCACCCGTGGCGCACGGTCGGCGAACCTGGCGGGTACGCGTCCCTCGAACGTGTCCGGTGGTTCGACGATGTGGTCGTCGACAGAGATCACGGTGTAGCGGCGCTCGGCCCGTTCGGGTTCGGGCAGGAACGTCACGGTGCGGTCGGCGCCCGTTTTGGCTGTGGTGAAGTTGAGATTCGCCGCCATGTCATCGATGGAAGTCACGGGCAATCCTCGATTCTTATCGGTTGGGGCACTAGGTGAGAACGCCGGGATCGGCTTTGATCGTCATGCGGGCCGCGCCGGCCCAGTAGACGTCGGCAGCGCGTTCGATCAGTGACTGCTGCATACCCGCCATGTCGCCGCGGTTCATCTGCGACGGTGTACGTCCAGTGACCATCACGTCATGAGCCAGTCGACACACCCGCTCGATGGACACCGCGCGGTAGACCGCCTCGGCCAGATTGCGTCCGGAGGCGATGACGCCGTGGTTCGCCAGGACGACGAGGTTGGCCGACCCGATCTGGCCCGCCAGTTCGCTTGCGCGCCAGGGCGCGTCGATCTCACCGTCATAGTCCGCTACGAGATACATGTCGTCGAGGAACAGCGACCCGGTCTGATGGACGAGTTCGGGCAGCACGCCCAGCGCAGCGATGAGGCTGACGTAGTACGGGTGATTGTGGATGACCACCCTGGCGTCGGGCCGGATTCGGTGAAGTTCGGTGTGCAGGTGGATGGCCGGGGTGACATCCCACCGACCGCGGACGACGCGGGCGTCCTCGTCGACCACGCAGATGTCGGAGGCGGTCAGTTCCGCCCACCACAGTCCCCATGGGTTGACGTACATGTCGCTCTGGCCGTCCGGTTGCCAGGTGATGTGCCCGGCCATGTTCTCGGCGAATCCGACGTCGGCGAGGTGCCGGAACGCGACGGCCATCAGCTGTTCGTCGGTGAGGTCGGCTCCGATGGGCGGTGTCTTCGACGGCGACCAGACCTCCAAGCCGCCGCGCCGAACTTCCTCTGTGGTCATAGCTCCTCCCGAATCCGTTCGCGAAGTTGACCTTTGGCGACCTTGCCGCCCGACGAGCGGGGTAGCTCATCGAGCACAACGAGGCGCTCCGGCAGTAATTCCTTGGAGATACCTTGGGCCAGCAGGTGTTCGACGAGCGTCGGTAGGTCAAGAGTGCCCGCCTGCTTCAGCTCGACGTACACGCAGACCCGTTCGCCGAAGACCTTGTCGGGCATGGCGACTGCCGCGGCCACCGCGACAGCGGGATGCGTCGCCACCGCCTCCTCGACCTGAACCGCGCTGATGTTCTTTCCCCCGCGCAGGATGAAGTCCGATGTCCGGCCGGTGAGGGTGAGGTAACCGTCGGCGTCGAGTTCACAGATATCACCCATCCGCATCCAGCCGTCCTTGGTGAACAGCTTGTCGTGGTCGGTCCCGCCGAGGTAGCCCAGCGACAGCGCCGGTCCGCGGCATGCCGGCTGTCCGCGACCGGATTCGGTGACGTCGCGGTCGCCGTCGAACAACCGCACCTGCATCTCCGGCACGATTCGCCCCGCGGTGCGCAGGCGTCGGTCCAGCGTGTCCGCAAGAGTGGTGGCGCTCAACATGCCGGTCTCGTTGGAGCCGTAGAACTGCAGGATGGCCACGCCGGTGATTTCCTCGAAGCGTGCCGCCTGCGTGTAGGGCAGTGGCTCGCCGCCGGTGAACACGACGCGCAGGCTGCTCAGGTCGTGGTCCTGCGATGCCGGGTGAGCGAGGATCATCGCCAATTGTGTGCTGACACAACACAGTACAGTGGCACGATGCCGTTCGATCGCCGCGCACGTCGCGGCGGGATCGAAGCGCTCGATGCGAACCGTCGTCGCGCCGAGGTGGATGGGCGTGGTGTGCGATGTCCAAATGCCGAAGCCGTACGGCGTGGGAATGATCGGAAGGAAGACGTCATCCGCGGTGAGCCCGCCGTTGGCGACCGCCTTCAGATGGAAGTAGTGCCAACGGTTCTGGGTGTGCACCACACACTTGGGCATACCGGTGGTGCCGGACGTGGAGTTGATCAGGAAGACGTCGTCCGGCCCGGCCGGTGACAGGGCCGACTCGGGCCGCGGTTGCGTATCGACGGTGAGGTCGGCACCCAGCGCGACAACGCGCAGCGACTTCTCGGCCGCGTCGGCGGCCAATCCGCGTCGTCCGGTGTCGGTGACCAGCAGGGTGGGTTGCGTCGTGGACAGTATGTGCTCGGCCTCGCGGACCCCGACGCGCGATCCGAGGCCCACGACGGCTGCGCCGCACCGCTCGATGGCGGCCAGCGCGATGTGGATCGTCGCGGTGTCGCCGTGCCACAGCCCGACGTGATCTCCGGGCGCGACACCGAGGTCGCGCAGCCCGTAGGCCAGGTTGGTGGCGGCGTTGTCGAACTCCGACCAGGTGAACTGACGGCCCGCGGAGTCGAGGGTGAAATCGATGTAGGCCGCCTTGTCCGGGGACGAGGTGGCGTTGCGGCGCACACCGTCGGACAGCGTGACGTCCGACCACCACCCCGCGGCGCGGTACTGCTCCGCTTCGGCGCTCGTCACGGCGGCTCCTTCGACGCCCATCACCAAATCATATGAAAATAAGCGCCCCGGTCAACGGTCCCAGTTGTGCACCATGGAGGGATCGACAACGCCCGACGATCCCGGGTAGTGCTGCGCGTCGACGAGGTGGGCCGCCGCCAGGTCGTACGCGCGGCGGGCATCCCCGTCGTCGATCGCGCTGATGATCTGCAGGTGGTCCTCCAGGACCGCGAGCCGTTCGTCGATGGGCACGATGCTGCCGTCGGTCACGCGACTCGACCAGCTGGTCTCGTGTGCCGACCAGAGCATCTCCAGGGCACCGGCCAGGATGATCATGGTCTGGTTGCCGCACAACGAGACCAGTGACTCGTGGAATCGCCGGCTTGCCGACGTCACCAGCAGCAGGTCCTCGACGGCCTCGACGGCCTCGGTATGCACCCGTCGCAGCTGCGGGACCACCGCGCGCCGGCGGTCCCCGCGCTGGGCGCACAACGCCACGCACGCCGGCTCGACCTGGAGGAGGGCGTTACCGACGTCGGAGAGACCCACTTCCTGGGACCCGAGCACCAGACCGACGGTGTAGGCGACGTTGGCGGCGTTGGGCCGGCGGACCACGGCGCCGCCGAGCTTTCCGCGGCGGACGCGAAGCAGCCCCTCGGCCTCCAAGATGCGCATCGCCTCGCGCAGCGACGGCTTGCTGACGGGGAACTCGAGGAGCAGCTCGTCCTCCTTGGGCAGGATGCTGCCGTCGGCCAGCTCACCGCGCAGAATCCGCCGCCGAAGCTCATCGGCAACCTGCTCGGCGAGGCGGCGAAATGCGATCGTCGGCTCTGCCACGAATCGATTGTGCGCGCTTGGCTGCGCCATCGGACCATTCGCGGCCGATAACGGACAGGTAACAAAATTATCTCAGGCCGGTGACCAGCGGAAACATCGTCGCAGGTCCGCTCGTTGCTGTGTTTGTACCCATTACCGGTTATTGTGCTCTGCGTGGGTCGGCACTCCTTACCCAAAAAGCGACGTAAGTCGCCGGTTGTCGTAGCTTCTGTGCTCGGCCCGGCGGCGGTTTTCTTCGCTGTGGGTGCGGAAGTGTCGCCGTCCAAGGACGCGGTCAAGAGCGCGCCGGTCGACGAGGTCGCGCCGTGGAACGTCCAGATCGTGGCCGCGGCGCCTGCAGCATCCTCCGATCTGGTCATCGGCCAGGTCGCCGTCAATTCCGACAATGCCGCCGGCGGTCCCAACAACATCATCGCGGCGTCGCGGTACCGCGCCGTCGATCGCACCCTTCCTGTCGGACTCGCGCCCGAGCGCGGGCTTCAGGTCAAGACGATCCTGGCGTCGCGCGCCATCACCGCGGCGTTCCCCGAGATCCACAGCATCGGCGGGGTTCGGCCCGACGCGCTGAGATGGCATCCGAACGGTTTGGCGCTCGACGTGATGATCCCCAATCCCGACACCCCCGAAGGCATTGCGCTCGGCAACGAGATCGTCGACTACGTCACGCGAAACGCATCCAGGTTCGGGATGCAGGACTGCATCTGGCGGGGGAACTACTACACCCCCAACGGTGTGCAACGCGGCGGTGGCTACGGCCATTACGACCACGTGCACGTCACCACCACCGGCGGCGGATACCCCGTCGGCGATGAGACCTATTTCCGCTGAACCGTTTTCGTTACGGGCGGAACGTCACCCCACCGTCGACACTGATCGTCTGCGCGGTGATGAAGCTGCCGTCGTCTGACAGCAGCAGCGCGCCGAGCGCGGCGACGTCGTCCGGATTGCCGAACCGCGACTTGATCATCTGACGGGCGCGCGTCTGCTCGACGATGCCCTCCGGCATCCACTGTTCGTCGAACTTGTAATGCCAGATGAGGCCGGGGGCGATCGCGTTGGCGCGGATGCCCTTCGGGCCGTACTTGCGCGCGATGTGGCGCATCAGCGCCAGCTCGGCTGCCTTGCTCATCGCGTACGAGACCCGGGTGCCCGCACCGTTATAGGCATCGATGGACGCGGTGAACACGATCGACCCGCCGCCCGCCTCGATCATCGGTGGGATCGCGTGTTTGGCGCAGATCACGAAACCTCGTGTGTTGACGCGCATCACCTCGTCGAACGCCTCCAGCGGCAGGTCGACGACGCCACCGGGCAGGTAGGCATCGGCGGCATTGGTGAAGTTGACGTGGATTCCGTCCAGGCGCCCGAACTTCTCCACCGCCAGCCTGACGATCGAGATGACCGAGTCCTCGTCGGCGCCGTCCAGCGAAGTACCGAGCACCCTTACGGGGTCGAGTTCGGCGACCGCGCGCGACACCGTCCCCTCGTCGAGGTCGCCGACCACGAGCCGGGCACCCTCGTCGGCATAACGGCGCGCAAGGCCGTTGCCGATGCCGCCGAGTCCGGCGACGATGACGACTTTTTCCTCCAACAGTCCAGGCACGACTGACATACTGCCCGGCATGACCGAGACGGATACCGGGCGGTCGCGAATCGCCCACGGCATCCGAGTGCTCGCGGTCCCCATCATCATCGGCTGGATCGCGTTGACGGCGATCTCCAACGTCGCCGTGCCCTCGCTGGAGAAGGTCGGTCAAGCCCACACCGTGTCGATGAACGCCCACGATGCGCCGTCGTTCATCGCGATGAAGCGAGTCGGCAGAGACTTCGAGGAGTTCGACTCCGACGCCAACGCGATGATCGTCCTCGAGGGCGACGAGCCGCTCGGCGCGGATGCTCACCGCTATTACGACGGTTTGGTCGACAAGCTCGAAGCCGACCCGCACGTGCAGCACGTCGCAGATTTCTGGGGTGATCCGCTCACGGCGTCCGGTGCCCAGAGCAACGACGGCGAGGCCGCGTACGTCCAGGTTTATCTGCGCGGGAACATCGGCGAGACACTGGCCAACGAATCGGTCGACGCGGTTCGCGACATCGTGGACGCCAGTCCGGCTCCACCGGGTGTGAAGGTGTATGTCACCGGATTCGGTCCCTTGGCGGCCGACCAGCATCACGCGGGTGACAAGAGCGTCATCAAAGTCACGATCATCACGCTCGTCGTGATCGCCGTCATGCTCGCCGTCGTCTACCGGTCGATCGTCACCATGGTCATGGTCATGCTGATGGTGTTCGTCGAACTCGGCGCCTCCCGGGGAATCGTCGCGTTTCTGGCGCACCACCAGATAATCGGGCTGTCGACGTTCGCGGTGAACCTGCTGACTCTGCTCGCGATCGCGGCGGGGACCGACTACGCGATCTTCGCGATCGGGAGGTACCAGGAAGCACGGGGAAGCGGCGAGGATCGAGTAGCCGCGTACTACACGATGTTTCGCGGGACCGCCCACGTGGTGCTCGGTTCCGGGCTGACCATCGCAGGTGCCATGCTCTGCCTGAGTGTCACCCGGCTCCCGTACTTCCAGACCATGGGCGTGCCGTGTGCCATCGGGATGCTCGTTGCGGTGCTCGCCGCCCTCACGCTGGCTCCCGCGGTGATCGTCGCGGGAAGCAGGTTCGGGCTTTTCGAACCCAAGCGAAGGATCGCATCGCGCGGGTGGCGCCGCGTCGGCACCGTCGTCGTGCGGTGGCCGGGGCCGATTCTCGTCGCCACGGTGGCACTCGCGCTCGTCGGTCTGCTCGCACTGCCCGGCTATCGGGTGAACTACGACTTGCGTAACTACCTGCCCGACGACCTTCCGACAAATGTCGGATATGCCGCCGCCGAGCGACATTTCAACCCGGCCCGGCTGAATCCCGAACTGCTGCTGATCGAAAGCGATCACGATCTGCGCAACTCCGCGGACTTCCTGGTGATCGACAAGATCGCCAAGGCCGTCTTTCGGGTGCCTGGTATCTCGCGTGTCCAGGCGATCACTCGGCCCGAAGGCAAACCCATCGAGCACACGTCGATTCCGTTCCAGGTCAGCATGCAGGGCACGACCAACCAGATGAACCAGAAGTACCTGCAGGACCGGATGGCAGACATGCTGGTGCAGGCCGACGAGATACAGACGACGATCGACACCTTGACGCAGATGTCGAACCTGACCCAGCAGATGGCCGACACCACGCACAGCATGGTCGCCAAGACCAAGAACATGACCCTCGATATCGCCGAATTGCGAGACTTCATCGCCAATTTCGACGATTTCTTCCGGCCGGTCCGCAGCTACTTCTACTGGGAACCGCACTGCTTCAACATTCCAGTGTGTTCCGCGATGCGGTCGGTGTTCGACACCATCGACGGTGTGGACACGACGACCCAAGACGTTCAGGCCTTACTCCCCGACCTGGAACGCCTCGACGCGCTGATGCCGCAACTCGTCGCGCTGATGCCGCAGCAGATCGAAACCATGAAGACGATGAAGACGATGATGCTGACGATGTATGCCACCCAGAAGGGCATGCAGGATCAGATGGCTGCGCTGCAGGAGAACTCGTCGGCGATGGGGGAGGCGTTCGACACGTCGATGAACGACGATTCGTTCTACCTGCCACCGGAGGTGTTTGCCAACGAGGACTTCAAGCGCGGCATCAAGAACTTCATCTCCCCCGACGGTAAGGAAGTCCGCTTCATCATCAGCCACGACGGCGATCCCGCCACCGAGGAGGGCATCGAACGCGTCAATGCCATCAAGAAGGCCGCGAAAGAGGCAATCAAGGGCACGCCTCTCGAGGGATCGACCGTCATGCTGGCCGGTACCGCCGCCACCTATAAGGACATGCGAGACGGCTCGAACTTCGACCTGGTGATCGCCGGAATCGCCGCAGTGGCATTGATTTTCATCATCATGCTGGTGATCACGCGCAGTGTGATCGCGGCGTTCGTCATCGTGGGAACGGTGCTGCTGTCGCTCGGCGCCTCATTTGGCCTCTCGGTGCTGCTCTGGCAGCATCTGCTGGGTATCGAACTGCACTGGATGGTGCTGGCGATGTCGGTGATCCTGCTGCTCGCCGTGGGTTCGGACTACAACCTGCTGCTGGTGTCGCGATTCAAAGAGGAGATCCCCGGTGGCCTGAAGACCGGCATCATCCGCGCGATGTCGGGCACCGGATCGGTGGTGACCTCGGCCGGGCTGGTCTTCGCGGCCACGATGGCGTCATTCGCCTTCAGTGAGTTGCGCATCATGGGTCAGGTCGGCACCACCATCGCACTGGGCCTGCTGTTCGACACCCTGATCGTGCGGTCGTTCATGACCCCGGCCATCGCGGCGATGTTCGGCAGATGGTTCTGGTGGCCACAGCTCGTCAGGAGCCGGCCGTCCCGAACCGCGCCAGTCTCCACTGGCGTCTGACGGCCCCGGCAGCTTTCCGCCCCCAAGCGCGTCGTTGCGGCTTATCGTTTCGCAAGCCGCAATTTCGGGAGGTTCCGTGGAGGGCACGCCGTTCGGGCGCTATCGACTGGTCGAGTTGATTGGTCGGGGTGGAATGGGCGACGTCTGGCGCGCCTTCGATACGGTGACCGACCGCGTGGTGGCGGTGAAAGTCCTGCCCGCTCACTTGGCCAACGATCAGACGTTCCAGGAACGATTCCGCCGGGAGGCACGGGCGGCGGCGGGGCTGAACAACCCCCACGTGGTGCCGATCCACGACTTCGGTGAGATCGACGGTCGTCTGTTCGTGGACATGCGGCTCATCGAGGGTGAAGACCTCGGCACACTGCTCGCGTCCGGTCCGCTACCTCCGCGACGCGCCATCAAGATCATCGAGCAGATCGCGCTCGCGCTGTTCGCCGCTCACCGCATCGGTCTGGTGCACCGCGACGTCAAGCCGTCGAACATTCTCGTCACCGAGGACGACTTCGCCTATCTGATCGACTTCGGCATCGCGCGTGCGGCAGGCGAAGCCGGGCTCACCGACACGGGAGCCGCGGTAGGGACCTGGGCCTACATGGCGCCGGAGCGCTTCTCGACCGGCGCGGCGGATGCGCGCGCCGACGTATATGCGCTCACCTGCGTGCTGTACGAAGCGCTGACCGGTGAATCACCCTTTCCCGCAAAGACTCTCGAGCAGATCGCCACCGCGCACATGCTCCAGCCGCCTCCGCAGCCATCGACGGTGCGGCCGCAGGTCCCGCGGGCGATGGATGAGGTCATCACGACCGGCATGGCCAAGGAACCCGAACAGCGCTACGCCTCGACGAAAGACCTCGCAACCGCGGCCCGGGCAGCGGTCGGCGGCGCGACGGATCACACCCAGGCCGCACCGCCGCTGTGGACGTCGCAGCCCACCCAGCAGGTGCACCGCCCCGGTCCGACCGTGGCGGGCCCGCCCGCGGACCCCACTGAACGGCTTCGCCAGCCCGACCCCGCGGCATTCGCCGCCGCGACGCAGTACCGGACGCCGACCGATCAGGTACCGCCCCGGCCGGCCGAGCCACCCGCACCTGCGGCCCCGCCGTCGGGTCGGCGCAGGAACATCCTGCTGGCCGCGGGCGCCGCGGTCGTCGTGGTGATCGTGGCGGTGGTCGCCGTCATCGCGTTCACCGGTGACTCCGACTCGCCATCGGGCGGCAGCGCATCGTCGGGGTCGTCGCCGTCGGGGTCGTCGTCACCGGGGGCGCCGCCGTCCGTACCGCAGGCCGCGCCCGCCGGTGCGATGTTCAACGGGACCCAGCCCTGGACCGTCGACGTCTCCGGTGCGGCGAAGTCCGACCGCAGCGACGCGATCATCGGTGCGCTCAACGCTGCGGGCGGTTGGGGTACGGAGAACAGACTGCAGATCGACTTCTCCAACGCGGTCTTCTTCGCCGATCAGAACACGCCTCGGATGCAGGTCGTCGGCACCGAAGACTACTGCGGCGGCGGTCCGGACTGCGATGCTGTGCCCGCGGAGATGCCGGTGCCGGATAACGCCAACATCGGTGGATCGACGGATCTTCAATGCGACCCGTCGGGCAACACCGAGGGTCAGGGTGACTGTCAACTGCTCGTCGTCGACCGCGACGGTCAGAAGCTGTACGAGACATACCATTCGACGAAGGAGGGGGACGCCCTCAAGGCGCAGGCCTTCTTCATCTGGGACCTGAACAAGGAGTACCCGGAGAACCTGCGAGGCGACCAGTGCACCAGCGCGGATGCCGGGGGCTTCCCGATCGCCGCCATGACACCGACGGCCGACGAAGTCGCCTCGGGCTCAATCGATCATGCGATCCGGTTCATCCTGCCCAACGACCGGATGCGGGCAGAGGTCTACGTGCATCCCGCCAGCCACGCAGGCGGCCCGGAAAGCACCGATGACAATGCGCCGCCATACGGTGTGCGTTTCCGGCTCAAGGCCGACTTCGACGACTCGGGTTACACCGACTCGCAGAAGGTGGTGATCACGGCCCTGAAGACCCACGGGATGCTGCTGGCCGACGGTGGCCAGGTACCGCTCACGTTCGCCGACGACAGGACCAGCACCGCCAAGTGGGCGGATCTGGGCATCGCCTCGGATACCTTCAGCGCGATCACCCCCGATGCGTTCGAGGTGGTCGAACTCGGGCCGGACGTGCCGCTGACCTACGACTGCGTCCGCAACCCCTAGCACGATGCGTCGCGCGATCGTCGTCGGCAGCGGTCCGATCGGAGCCGTGGCCGCACGCCGATTCTTCGACGCGGGGCAGGAGGTGGCGCTCCTGGAAGCGGGCCAACCGATTTCGGACCCACCGGCCAGCCATGTGCGTAATGTGAATCGCTTCCAACACGACCCGGACTCCTACTTCTCCGGAATCGCGGGCTATTTCCGGTATTTCGATGATGCGGCGCCTCCGGCCGGACTGCCCGGTGCATCGACGACCACCGCGGTCGGCGGTCAGGGTGTGCTCTGGACGAACAACTGCCCGCGGCCCGCGCCGTTCGAACTGTGGCCGGTTATGCCGGAGGACGAGTGGGATCGCTATCTCGGCGACGCCGAACACTACCTCGACGTCCACTCCGATACGTTCGACGCCTCGGTGCGTCAACGATGCATCGTCGAACGGCTACGCGCTCCACTCACCGGCGACGGCCGCGAAATCGTCGGGCAGCCAATGGCGGGACGACTCGTGGACGCCTCCACCGTCCACTACGTTGCATCGCAGGACGTTCTCGCCGGCACTGACGTGAGCATCCAGACGGGCGAGGTGCGCTGCATCGTTTCCGACGGAGAACATACTGCGGGTGTCGAACTCGCCGACGGCGAGCACCTCGAAGCCGACGTCGTCGTGGTGGCCGCGGGCGCCTTCGACACACCGCTGCTGTTGCGCCGCTCCGGATTGGGATCCGCAGCGCTCGGCACACACCTCACCTATCATCCGGTGCTGTTCTCGCAGTTGGTTCTCGAGGAAAGCCTCTGCCGCGCTGACGGTTACGATATTCCGCCCCGGCTGCAGATCCCGCCGACGGCCGCCGCGCCGTGGAACACGATGATCCTGCGCGATACCTGTCCGAGCCCGGCACGGCCTCCCGATGTCGACGTCGCGAGCAATCGGCTTGTGGAGATTCAGTCGTTCTGCCCGGTGGACAACCATCCCGAGAACACCATGGCGCTCGACGACGACGGCGGCGTGCGCTTCGACGTTCCGCTGCGCGCCGACGACCGTGCCCGCATGGATGCCGTTGCCGCCGACCAGCACCGGCTCGCCGCTGCGCTCGGCCGGTTTCGCGCAGGGCTGGAACCTCAATGGATGGACCTCGGGTTCGCGCATGTGATGGGCACCTGCCGGATGGGTGCCGTCGATGACGGGACCTCGGTGACCGACAATGTCGGGCGGGTATGGGGAACGCGGGACGTCTACCTCGCCACGGTCGGAGTGATCCCGACCGCACTGGCGGTCAACCCGACGCTGACCGCGGCGGCTTTGGCGATTCGCAGCGTCGATCATGCACTGCGTCAATAGGTTCGGGTGCTCACACCCGCAATGATGTGAACGGCGCGAATGGCAGGTTACGCACCACGAACCACACCGTGACGAGCATCATCGTCACGACGGCTGCCCAGCGGTGGTTCTGCCAGCCCCCAACCTTGCGGCCGATGACGCGGCCGTACGTCCACATTCCGTAGGCGACGAACAGGAATGCCACTGCCACGAGGGCGAGGGCGTTGAACCGCACAGCGGCCAGAAAATCGAAGTGCAGAAGTGAGTAGATCATCCGCAGTGTGCCGCACCCCGGACAGTCAATGCCCAGAAGCGCTTTCGTCGGGCATACGGGTAAGAATCCGCCCGGCGTCGTCGGGTCGGCGACCCAGATCACCGCACACGCACCTGCCGCCACGGCACCCACCAGAAGGGGGCCGCCGAGGCGGACAGGCACGCTGTGCCGAAGCTGCGGTGAAGTCAGTATTCGGTGGTGGTCGAGGTGTCGAAGTCCATGTTCACCGCGCCGACGGCAATCAGGATGCCGTAGATGACGAACACGATGATGCCCGCGATCAGGCTCCACATCGCCCATTTCTTCGCCGAGGCGGAGGCTTCCTGAGCTTCTGCGTACCGGCCAGAGGCCCAGAGACCGTTGACCTGGGCCGCCTTGACGATCGAGACGACGCCGAACGGGAGACAGCAGAACAATGTCGTCAGAATGGCGAACACCAGGTGTGTGCTTGGCTGCGCGCCCTGCGGTTGCGGAGGCGGGTAGTTGCCAGGCGGTGGTTGTGTCATCGTCGTCTTCCTTTTAAGGCCATTAGGACGGAAAAGCGGTGCTAACGGTACCGGAGAGGCGCTCCGAAAGCGGGAAAAATCAAGATCAATAATGTGTTGCGAAATGTCGCGCGCCTAGTCTGTCGGCATGACCACACCGCCGAAGTCGGATGCCGATTACCCGCAGATGGCCGCGGTTCGCGGTCGCATCGAACCGTCTCCACGGCGGGTCCGCGGCTTCCTGGGATCTGAGCTCGTTTTCGACACGACCTCGGCGCGCTATGTGTGGGAGGTGCCGTATTACCCCCAGTACTACATTCCACTCTCGGATGTCCGCGCCGACATACTGGGTGACATTCCGGCGGCCCGAGTGTTCGACGACGGTGCTCACGCGGGGCATGTCCGTTTTCGATGGGACACTCTGGACTGGTTCGAGGAGGACGAACCGATCTACGGGCACCCGAGAAACCCGTATTCGCGAGTGGATGCGCTGCGGTCCCACCGGCATATCGCGGTCGCGCTAGACGGTGTGCAGTTGGCCGAAACCCGCTGCCCGGTACTGCTTTTCGAGACCGGATTGCCGACCCGCTATTACATCGACCGTACCGACGTGACATTCGAGCATCTTGAACCGTCGACCACACAGACCCTGTGTCCCTACAAGGGGGTCACGTCGGGTTACTGGTCGGCCCGCGTCGCGGATGGGTTGGTGGCCGACCTCGCTTGGACCTACGCGACACCGTTACCGGCGGTGGCATCGATCGCGAACATGATCGCGTTCTACAACGAGAAGGTCGACATCGCCGTCGACGGTGTGCAATTGGCCAGGCCCAACACGCATTTCAGCTAGGCGAGCGAGCCCGTCATGCGGTACGGGACAGCGCCACGGCCGTGATGTCGTCACTGTCATCGACCATATCGCGCGCGTCGGCGCACAGAGAGTCCACAACTGCCTGGGGTGTCACTCCATCGCGATTGGCGAACTGCGCGATCGCGACTTCGAGCCCCTCCAACGACCCGCCCCACCGATCGAGTACGCCGTCGCTGACGAGCAAGATCATGTCTCCGGGGTGCAAGCTGTCGCCGGTTTCCCGCCACCTGTCGCCCAGTCCCAGCGGCATGTCGCGGGACTCCAACCGTTCGACTCGGCCGGAAGCGGTCCGCACGACAAAGTGCAATCCGTGCCCGGCGTCGGTGATTCGGAAGTCACCCGACTCCATGTCGACCCGAACGTAGACCAAGGTGACGAATGCGCTGATCCGACGCAGATCGCCGTCGAGGATGTTGGCGGCACGAGTCACGACAACCGAAGGGCTGCTGTCGGGATCGAGCGACCGCAGCGCGATGCGTGTCGCGGCGGCAAGCATGCCGGCGTCCATCCCCTTACCCATGACGTCGCCGAGGCTGAGGGCGATGGCAGCCTCATGCACGCGCACGTCGTAGAAGTCGCCGCCGATCTGCCTGGCCGGGGCCGTGTAAGCGCCGATGGTCCACCCCGGGGTCGCAGGCAGTTTGTCCGGCAACAGTGCACGTTGAATCTCGGCGGCCCGGTTGATCTCCTCCAGTTCGAGTTGACGTAGCCGCTCCGATTCGGTGACATCGTGAAAGTGCAGCACGAACTGTGTGCCTTCGGGTTTCTCGCCGATCACGGCCATGCTGACGTTGAGGCTGCGTCCATCGGCCAATTGCACTGTGATGCGCGCGTTGTCGCCGACGAGAGAATCGGCGCTCTCCGAAAGTCGGGCGACAGCGTCGACTCCCATCAACGACTCGAGGTTGCGCATTCCCTGACGCAGTCCCGACAGGAGATCCCGCGCCGAGGGGTTGGCGCGTTCGACGATCCATTGGTTGGTGGTACGGACGGCCATGAGTTTTCCGGCGACCGAGGAGTTGAAGCTCTTACGGAACAACTCCTCGCTCTCGTGCAGCCGCGATGACGTCTCCCGCTCGGATCCCACAACAAGGGACAGTGTGAGTAAGACCGCAACTATCGATAACTGATAGCCCTGTAGCAAGGCAACTCCCGCCGGCCCACCCAGTTGGTCGAATGCGAATGGGCCCAAACCGTTCACGCTGCCGTGCGATGCGATACTCGCAACTCCCACGAGGATGAGCGACAGCTGCCGAGTCGATAGTCGAAGCGCCGCGGCCACCAAGGACGGAAAGGTGATGAACGCCAACGGCAACAGCGTGTGGTTGAAGATGAACACACCGGTGGCGGTTCCCATTGTCCAGATGATGTGACCCACCGTCTCGGCATAGCCTGCCTGCTGTTTGCGGTGGGTCGGTGCCATGAGCAACGGAGTGAGAAGCGCCATTCCCGCCATGTGCTTGAGCACACCGGTCTGGAGCGTTTCCACGGCCCCGGCCGGATTCCCGAGCAGATAAAAGGCGGCGGCGGCCAGTACGCCGTAGAGCGTCGTCGAGATCAGCGCGATCACCAGAAACCTGGCCAGATCACGCGGGGTGTACAAGCGCGGTCGGCTGTCCTGACGACCGCGAAGGAGTAACGTGCCGACAACCATCTCGACGGCTAGGGCCGCGACCAACGCGGCAGCGAGGGGCGCAGGCCGTCCCAACCACACCAAGATCGGCAGGTTTACGGCGGCAACGGCCAGCGCAAGCATCCAGGTGTACTTGCGACGAAAACAGATGCCCAGGCCCAGGGCGACGCCCGAGGCCGGCGACCATGGCGGCGTCAATAGGCCCGACGGCTGGAGTTTCAGGGTGATCGCCGTCACCACGGCCAAGACGAGCAGCATCGCGATGATGAATACAGCGTCGGGGATCCGCCACCCGGCTATGCGGAAATGCGGGGGGCCTGACGCAACATCAGCTCGCGACAGGCGCGGGCTCGAGGTGACCTGGTCCGTCGCACCTGCGGTGCCCGTCACTGGTTGTCGCGCAGTCTCATTCAGACTGCCGCCTCATCAGCGTCCAATGATTGCCGTCCCGATCGCGGGTGTACGACAGTTCGTCGAGTACGCGAAACGCAATGGCCAGTCCGCGGCCGCCCTCGGCGCCCTCATCAGGCATGCTCACCTGCGTCAGGTCGACCGGGGCCGGGTGGCCGTCATCGGTGAACGTCACGGTCACGGTGTCAGACGCGACATCCACTTCCATGCGTAACCGAACGGGTTCGCCGTCACCGGAGTACTCGATGATGTTCGTGCCGATCTCGCTGACCGCGAGTTCGATGCACATCTTGGTGTACTCGGAGACTTCTTCGTCCCCGAACGCCGTGTCGAGTGTCTGCTGAATTTCGTTGATCGTGTCGGGGCCCGTCACAGCCTCCAGGGTGTGCTTAGCCATCGAATGCGCTTTCGGCGGATTCGTAGGACCGCAGGACGCGGTCGAGGTTGCTCAATTCCAGCACGGTGCAGACCTGCCGGCTGGGGGCCACGATTCGCAGATCGCCACCTGCCTTCCTGGCTATCTTCAGCGCCGCAATCAGCGCGCCCAATCCAGAGGAGTCGATGAAATCCGTGGCGCTGAGGTCGACCACGATACGGCTCTCGCCACCGTCGACGATGTCGTTCAGCTGCTTGCGCAGCGCGGGCGCGGCCACCATGTTCAACCGTCCGGTGGGCTGGACGACGACGACACCGGACTTCGTTGTACGCGCTGCAAAGTCGCCCAAGGCGCGCTCCTCTCTTTGTCGAGCCGCGGTTGGGCGCGACGAGCGACAGAATAGTTCTTTTCTGGCACGTCGACGTGCAATTCAGACCGAACTCCGCGACATATTCCAGTTCTATTCGGAGAAAGAAGTCAGCAACTAGACTGCGGCCGTGGATGACGCAATGCCCTCAAACGAGGACGCGAATTCGCAAGCTGCAGTAGAGCTTTCTGATCTTGAACGGCGCGAACTCAAACAGGGGCTGGTGGCGGCGGTCGTCGGCGCCGGGGTCGACGACGATGCCTCGGCCCTACTCACCCAACAACTGGCAGCGAATCCCGACGCGCTGAACCCCGTGATTCAACCCGTGCTGAGCGATCCCTCCCGGCTGGACGCTCTGCGCAGTACCGGGCTCATGCAGAACGGCGCCAGTATCACGCTCGACACCGTTGCGCTGTTGGCGGCAGAGGCGCTGCGGGCGCCTTTTGTTGCAGTTTCCCTGATCGACGAGAGCAGCGAACTGATCGCGGGCTGCAACGTCGCCAACGAGGCTTTCGAAAGGGTGCGCCCGGCAAGCGCCTCGATCAGCAAGTTCGCGGTCGTCAGCGGCATCCCGTTCATCGTCGAGGACGCCGCTGAGCACCCACTCATGGCAAATCACCCGCTGGTGGTCAGCGGCCAGGTCGGGTCCTACGCCTGCATTCCCATTTTCAGCGACGACGACCTCGCGGTCGGCTCGCTGTGCGCCTGGGATACCCGACCCGTCGAATGGACGGGCGGTCAGATACTCGTCTTGCAGGACATGGCGGACCTTGCGAGCGCAAAGATCTTCCACCGACCGATATGACCGCGCGGACCGAACCTCTCGGTACGAGGCCCGGCGGACCGGCGCCCGTTTCTGACGCGCGGACCACCGTCGCCACAGGCGAAAATTCGTATCGGATCGGTCGCAACGAAAAGGTCGTCGGTATTGCTCTCGACACGGTCTCGGCGGCGGTATCGGTGGCGTTGGGCGTGTGGTGGTCGTCGGCGACCGAACCGGTGCTTCCGCCGATCTGGATGACGGCGCTGTTCGTGCCGATCGTCATCCTGTTATTCGCTGTGCAATCCCTTTACCGCCATAAATTGGGCCGCAATTTCATCGACGAATTGGGTCCTATCGAGACCAACGTGGCGCTGGCAGCCGTTCTCGTGCTTGTCATCATGACGCTTTCCGGAGCACCGCACACTGCTGGGGCGGTGATCTCCAAGACCTGGGTCTGTGCGGCCGTCTTGGTGCCGCTGCCGCGGCTGTTTCACGCGATGATCCAGAAGCGAATGAGGAAAAGCCACCACTTCATGACACCGACCATCATCGTCGGGAGTGGAGTAATCGCCAACCGAATCATCGAACGGCTGCAGACTTTTCCCGAATACGGGCTGGAACCGATCGGCTTGCTTGAAACCGAAGGCGCGGACGCGGAATCGCACCCTGACATTCCGGTCATCGGTACGGCGGATTCCATCGCCGCGGCGATAACCGCGACCGGAGCAGGGGCCGTCCTCATCGCGTTCGCGCCGGTGCGAGACGAACGGCTCATCCGCGTCGTGCGCGTCGCGCATCGGCACAAGGTGCGGGTATGGGTTGTTCCTCGCATGTTCGATGCGGTCGGTGAGCGGGCCGGCATCGAACACCTCGGCGGCTTGCCGTTGTTGGCGCTGCCGAATGCCGACCCGCACGGCTGGCAGTTCAGCGTCAAGCACGTTATCGACCGCGTGGGAGCAGGACTCGGTCTCCTCGCGATATCGCCGCTGATGTTGACCCTGATCCTGCTGGTCCGGTTGAGCTCACCGGGACCCATCTTCTTCGGACAGGAGAGGATCGGACGTGACGGAAAAGTGTTCAAATGTCTCAAGTTCCGCAGTATGCGGCCGCCCAGGGCGTCGGACGCCGACTTCGAACTGAAGGCCAGTTCAGCGCCGGGGGGAGTCGAGGGCGTCGACAGGCGTACGGGCATCGGCAAGCTGATGCGTAGGACGTCGCTCGACGAGTTGCCCCAACTGATCAATGTGCTCAAAGGGGATATGAGCCTCGTCGGTCCCCGACCCGAAAGGCCGGAGTTCGTCGAGTTTTTCGAGATACAGATACACCGCTACGGCGAACGCCACCGAGTGAAAGCCGGGATGACCGGCTGGGCGCAGGTGCACGGGTTGCGGGGCCAGACCTCCATCGCGGACCGGGTCGAGTGGGACAACTACTACATCGAGAACTGGTCACTAGCACTCGATCTCAAGATCCTGCTACTGACCGTCAAGGCCGTCGTGCAGGGTGCTGAATAGCGCAGCCGGCTGCGTCAACCGACCTTTTGTAGCTGGAACGGGCTCTGGGTGACGATTCCGCCCGCACATCCGAAGTTGGAGTCAGATGACACCACTCCGGCCAGTGTCGCCGGATCGACAGACATCGATATCACAGCTGGTTCATAGTGCCCGTCGTCGCACGTGAGCCCGCCGGGCTTGGAGACCGTGAAGATCCACCGGCCGCCACTGAACGTCGTGGGGGTGCTCCAGCCCTGGTTGCTGGTGACCGTGCCGGCACATCCGGCGGCGCCGCAACCCGTCACAAAAGTCAAGACGTTGTACGGGTCACCGTCGGCTGAGCCGTAGGTGCCATTGAGCAACAGGGGGTCGGCCGCCGCCGACGCAGCGAGTGCGACGCCAACGATCGCCGGCGCGGCCACGGCGGTGGCCAATGTGCGCAAGACCTTTGTCATAGTGCTTGGCAATTTAACGGTCGTGTCAGCACGGTCGGGACCGGCGCGGCCGTGCGAGTCCCGGTTGTGGCCATCACGTCGCCGAATCGAAACCTGCCATCTCCGTGCGCCCTCGCTTGGCAGGGGTCGCGGCAGCGACGACCTCGGCGCTGCGGGGAGTGAACCGCAGAAACACCTTTGCGACGAAGGGGGCGGCCACCAACATCAGCACGACGCGAATCACCTGTGATGTCATGACGAACGCCACGTTCGAGTCTGATCCGATCGTGGTTCCGAGCACCGCGTAGATGCCACCGGGGCTGGTCGCCAGGTAACCGTCGAGCTGACTGAGCCCGGTGAGGTTGGCGAGCACGACACCAAGTAGCGCCACGGCAAGGTTGAGGACCATGATCAACACCAGCGCACTCGGCAGGATCGAACGGATCGCACGGATCGATTCGCGGTCGAGTCTCAGCGCCGTCTGCCACACGATCAGCAGTGCCGCAGCCTGGGTCAGCACTGCTGGCACGCAGAGCCCCTCGAGCAGTCCGCTGAATTCGGCGGCGATGGTGATCGCCATCGGGCCGATCAGACCGGCGCAGGGCAGCCGCACCGCCCGGCCGCCGACTGCGCCGATGACCACGATCACCACGATCAGCGGCAGGCTGAAGATCAGCGGCAGTGCGCCTGCCGCGTCGGTCGAGGCGCCGCCGGCGGCTGTTCCGCCGTAGACGACCGCGACGACGAACGGCATGGCCGCAGTGATCAGTGCTACGCGCAGATATTGCACAGCCGCGACGACATGATCGTCACCACCGAGCTCTCGGGCGATGGACACCACGCCGGAGGACCCGCCGGCGACGAGCGACAGCGCCCCGGTCAGCGGGCTGATGTTGCGGTGCCTGGCCAACAGCGCGCCGCCCGCGATGCAGATGACAAGCGTCGCGACGGCGACCGCGAGTATTGCGACCCAGTCCGAAACGGCAAGAGAGGCGGGCGAGATTTCGCGGACCAGCAAGCCGGTGGCCACCCCGAGCACACCCTGGACCGCCAGAGTCGACGCCGAAACCGCTCTCGGCGCGCATCGCGCGAGGCCGTACGCCAGGAGCCCGCAGATGAGCGCCACTGCGGCCAGCTCGATGGTGTTCATGATGGAGAGGGTCGGTCGGCCTTCTTGGCGATTCCTAAAAGCCGACGATCGCGGCGTTCCAAGAAACTTCAAAGAATCGGCCGCCATTCTCTGGTGTCACGCATCCCGGCGACACAGGAAGGAGACCGCAGATGCTTCCGATAACGGGACCCACGGTGTGGGATCGCGCCAGTTTCGACGACGCGTCCTACACGATCGAGGTCGAGCCGCACCAGGCCGATGCATGCCTGCATATCGTTTCTGAGCTGCGGCGACGCGGTAAGCGGATTGACACCGTCGAGGCCGACGACTTCACCCATCCCGTCCTGGCCGAGCTGGCAGATGCCCTCGGCAAGCATGTGCGCTCCATGGCGGGCTTCGTCCTGCTGCGCGGGCTGCCGCTCGATGGATGGACCGACGAAGAGGCCTCGATGCTGTACTGGGGTCTCGGCACCCTTTTGGGCCGGCCCCTGCCGCAGAACCAGGCCGGCGAACGCGTCTACCTAGTTCAGGACACCGGCGCGACGCTGATGGAGGCGCGCGGGTCGAAGACGAATCTCGGCATGATCTACCACACCGACTCCGCAGCCGCCTTCGTCGGCAGCCGTCCGGACATCCTCGCGCTCATGTGCCTTCGCAGAGCGGTGTCCGGTGGTGAGTCGCTGATGGTCAGCGGCCACAACGCCTACAACGTTCTGCTGGCCGCGCGACCGGATCTGGTGAAGGTGCTTTACGGAGAGTTCCTCTTCGACCGGTCCAGGGAGACAGCCGACGGCGAGGACCCGGTGTCCCGCGGCTCAGTGTTCACCGACACCGACGGCGGTGTATCCGTCCGCTACAACCGCTTACACATCGAACTGGGACACCATCTTTCGGGTAATCCGTTGACCACGTTGCAACGTGAGGCGCTCGATGCCTTCGACGCGATCCTGAACGATCCGGCGAACGCGATCGAGTTCACGATGGAGCCCGGCGATGTCTTCTTCGCCGACAACCACGTCACGCTCCACAACCGCAACGCCTTCACCGACGCGACCGAGATCGAGGAGCGGCGTTGTCTGGTCCGGCTCTGGCTCGCGACTTAGACGTCCGCGTCAGCGCTTGCTGTGGATGGGTTCGGGGACGGGCACGTTGGAGTGGGGGCGTTGGGGGGTGGGTGCTTCGTTGGAGCCCTTGTGTCCCTGGCCGTTGTGTTCGCTGTGCGGGGCGGGATTGTTGGGGAAGGGGAGGTGGACTCCGGTGGTGGTGGCGCCGGGGGCGGGCACGCCGTTGACGTCTGGGCCGCGGGTGGCGTCTGCGAGTTCCTCGGGGATCTGGCGGGCGTCGGTGACGGCTTGGCCGGCGGTTCCGGTCATTGCGGTGCCGTCGACGGTCGTGCTGTTGGTGGTGTCGGCGTCGGCGTCGGCGTTGGCCGGTGCGGCGACGGCGACGATGGCGCCGCCGAGGGAGGCGAGGCCGAAGGTGATGAAGGCGGCGGTGGCGGCGATGCGGGTCTTGATCATCGGAGGTCCTTTTCTCGTGGCCATCTGGTGTGGCTGGTTAAGAAAAGAATCGGGTCAGGCCCTCAACGAAACCTCAATGCCGGCGGGCAGCGCCGCGGCGGTCAGGAGGCGGCGGCGATCTCGAACGTGAATCGGTGTCCGGCGATCGTGATGACGTCGCCGTCGGACAGCGTCGCGGTGCCGCGGATCCGCTGGTCGCCCACCACGACGCCGTTGCCGGACCGCAGGTCGTTGATCACAAAGTTGGCGCCGGTGTCGATGATCGTCGCGTGGTAGCGGCTCACCTTCGGGTCGTCGACTACCACGCTGTTGTCGCCGCGACGGCCGATTCCGGTGACCACCGTTTCCAGCGGATAGCAGCGGCCCGCCGCGTCGCGGAGCTGCGCGCGGTTCGACGATGCCGTGGTGGCAGCAGTGGACGTGTGGAGTTCGAGCATGGTGAGGACTTCGGATCCATCGCTCTGCGCCGCGTGCGCAACATCCAATCGCTCCTGGCGCAGGATCCGCTCGTGCAAGTCACGAAGCGTCGGTCCCGGATCGATGCCGAGATCTTCTGACAGCGTCGATCTCAACCGGCGGTATGCGTCCAAAGCATCGGTCTGACGGTCGGCGAGGTAATAGGCGGTGATCAGCTGAGCCCACAGCGGTTCCCGATAGGGCTGCTCGACCACCAGCTGCTCGAGCTCGCCGATAATCGAACCTGCTCGACCACAAGCGATTTCGGCTTCGGCTCGGAGTACGTGCGCCACCATCTTGTCCTCGACGAGTGCGGTGGCGAACGGTTCGACGAACCGGAACTCCCGCAGATCGTCGAGGACCGGGCCGCGCCATGACGCCAGCGCAGCGGACAGCCGATCACCGGCCAATGCGAACCGGCCGGCGGCGGCCGCTTGCGCGCCGGCCGCCTTCTGCGTGTTGAACCGAGCCAAATCCAGGGCGGTGTCGGACACGTTGAGCTGGTAGCCCGGCCGGGCGCTGGCCAGAACGTTCTTCGGGTCGACGCCGGCCGAGCCGAAGAGCTTGCGCAGGTTGGCCACGTAGACGTGCAGGTTGTGCACCGCGTCCGCTTCCGGCGAGTCTTCGTCCCAGATCGCCCCGATGATCGAATCCCGGGAAACGGGTCGATTGCGGTTCATCAGCAGCAGTGCCAGGACCGCACTCTGCTTAGGTGTGCCCGATGACACCGGCACACCGTTCACGCTGACCTGCAGCGGTCCCAACACACCGAAATCGAGGCCCGACGCCACCGATGCCCCTGATGTCATTGGTCGGCTGAGAGTTTCACCACAAGGTTGGGGCCCACGTCGGTGACATAGACATTGCCCGCGTCGTCGACCGCAACTCCCTGAGGGTCGTTCAGCCCGGTGAAGGGCAGCGGGATCGCCGCCGGCGCGCTCGGACCGAGTTCGACGATCCCGGCGTTACCACGGTCGGTGACGTACACGTTGCCCTTCGAGTCGACAGCCACGCCGTGGGGATCGTTGACGCCGGTGAAGGGTAGGGCCCTGGGCTCAGTCGATCCTGCCGCTAGCTGCATCACGCGGTTGTTGCCCGTGTCGGTGACAACGACACCGCCTGCGGGATCGACAGCAACGCCGTGGGGGTCGTTCAGGTCGGCGAAGGGCAGCGTGGTCGCCGTCGTGGCACCCGCCTCCAGATAAAGCACCCGATCGTTTCCGCCATCGACTACATAGACGTCGCCTGCCGGACTGACGATGACGCCACGGGGGTCGTTGAGTCCGGTGAACGGCAGCGTAGCCGCCGCAGTCGCGCCCGCGGGCAGCCACATGACCCGGTCGTTGCTCGAGTCGGTGACGTACACGTCGCCCTTCCCATCGACCGCCACATCATGTGGGTTCTTGAGGCCGCTGAATGGCAGCCGAGTCGCCGCAGCCGCGCCTGCGTCCAATCGCCACACCACATCGGTGCCGATACCCGTGACGTAGGCATTCCCACCAGGATCGACGTCGATCCCGCCGGCGACGCGAAGCTCCGGAAACGGCAGTGCAACCTGCGATGAGTAACCCTGTCCTGCGGGTACAGCGGTGGTACCGCCGCTGTCTGCCGACTGCCGCCCGACAACGACGACTGCCGCCGCGACCGCGACCACAACGGCGATGACAGCTGCGGCCAGAATCGTAATGTTCTTGCGTGACAGTCGCTTTCGCCCTCCGGTGGGTGGCTTGGCGACCGGCATGGCAGGCAGCGTCGGATCCCCCGCCGCAGCGCGGGCTGCCATGGCGAGTTCCTGCACGGACTCGTAACGGTCGTCGGGATTCTTCGCCATCCCCTTGGCGATGATCACATCGAAGGCCTCGGGAACGTCGGTGTTGGCGACACTGGGTTGCGGAGGCGGGGTATGCAGATGGTGAGCGATCATGCCTTGAACGCCCAGGTCGGAAGTGAACGGTGGCTGGCCGGTCAAACACTCGTAAAGCACGCAGGTCAGCGCGTATACGTCGACCCGCGAATGGGTTTTGACCGCAGCGCCGATCGCTTCGGGCGCCATGTAGGCGGCGGTGCCGATGGTTTCACCCGCCTTGGTCAGCGTGGCGTCCCCGGAGGCGTGAGCGATCCCGAAGTCGATGAGATAGGTGAAATCGTTGGCGCACACCAGGATGTTGGAGGGTTTGACGTCGCGGTGCACCAAACCGACGTCGTGCGCCGCCTGGAGTGCGCCTGCCACCTGGACGATGATCGCGACCGCACGAGCCGGCGCCAGAGCGCCTTCCTGCTTGATCAGTGTGCGCAGATCGATCCCGTCGACCAGTCGCATGTTCAGGAACAGCCGACCGTCGACGTCGCCGAAGTCGTGGATCGGAATGATGTGCGGCTCGGTCAGCTGCGCTACCGCTTCGCACTCCCGCCGGAACCGTTCGCGCGACTCGTCGTCGTCTGCGGAGTGTTCAGGGAGCACCTTCAGCGCGACGACGCGGTTGGTCTGCGAGTCGCGTGCCCGCCAGACCTGACCCATGCCGCCCGCGCCGACCAGCGACAGCAGCCCATAGCGACCGAAGCTCTCCTGCGGTACTGGGCCCGAGGTGGCGTCCCCGCCGTTAGCAGAGCCCTCGCCTTCGGTGGCGTCGTCCCCGCCGTCGATGACCGTGTCATCCATCGGTGCTGATAACCCTGTCTCTGATTTTGCTCGCGCCTATTGCATTCATTCAATCAGCCGGAACGTCAAACCGACGGCGGTTGCGCCGACGTCACGGTCGACAAACCATATGTCTCTGGGTGAGGAGAGAGCATTCAGCGAAAGGTGCATCCCTCGAGAGCGCACGTGGTGCGAATGATGCACCCGGCGCCGGGGCGAACCATTCTTGCGTCGAATAGATGCCGGAAGGCCGGGGAGTTACCGGGCGTCCGTCGTCGACAGCGGCTGGCGTTCGACGGACTGCCCGAGGACGACCTTCGCCGTGATGAGGCCCAACTTGGCCATTCCGAGGTACGTGGACGGGTTGAGAATCGTCGGCCACATCGTCCGTGTCTTGTGCTCGTCGACCGGCCGGTTGGTGAACCGATCCCGCAGCCACCTCAGCGTCATCGGGGCCGACAGCGGGTGCAACAGCAGATGACCACACAGCCCGTCGCGGTGATAGGTGACCGATGCGCCGATGCGTTGGTACTCGGCCGCCAGTGCATCGACATCGTCGACACTGATGATTTCGTCGTGCACCGCTTGGACGATCAGCACCGGAGAGCTGGGCCGTGATTTGCCGAGTTTGGTTTCGTCGAAGATGTGGCGAACTTCGGGTAGGTCCCACAGCTCGTCGGCTGTCATGTCGACGTAGGAACCGATATCGACGTGGCGGAACTGCCATAGGGCTTGAGCCGTGGTCATCGTCTGCAACTTGTCCAGCAGCAGCTTTCCCTCCTCGGTTGCGTGCCGGTCGACGACGTCCTGCGCGCCGGGAAAGACTTGCGTCAGCGCGGAGATCATCAGTGCGGCAAGACCGGCGAAGAAGCTGCCGTTGAGACGGCGTGCCACACTCCCCGGGTCGCCGACGGGCGAACCCAGCACCGCCCCAACGACATTCAGCTCTGGTGCGTATCGCTCACACACTTCGGCCGCCCACGCCGACGCCAAGCCACCCCCTGAGTATCCCCACAGGCCTACCGGTGCAGAGGACGACAGATTCAAGCGCTCGCACCGCATCGCGGCGCGTAGCCCGTCCAGAATCCGGTAACCGGGTTCGACGGGGGCACCCCACATGCCGTGGCAGCCTTCGTGATCAGGTACGCAAACCGCCCAGCCTTCGGCGAGCGCGGCGATCACCAGTAGGTACTCCGCTTGGACGAACGCACCGATCGGTCGCGCGCCGCGCCGCATGGCGTATGAGGGGAAACAGCGCGACGCCACGGCGTCGATCGCGCATTGATAGGACAGAACCGGATAAGCGACGTCTGACTCCCGATGCGCCGGGACCAGCACGGTCGTCACAGCGACTTCGGGCCCTTCGTGCAGGTTTGTGGTGCGGTACAGCAGCTGAGTGGCTTTCACACGTTGACTGACCAGACCGAGAAACCCGATTTCCACGTCACGCGATCGCAACACCGTGCCCGGGTCCGCGTGCTCGTAGCCCAATGGCGCTTGGTAGAACGGGTCGTCGTCGGGCGAGATCGGAGTTTCGCCGCGACGCACACGTTCGTTCGGCGGCCCGGCGACTTTTTCTGGCGCGGCGGAGTAGCTGTCCATCGGCGTGGCGGCTCCCTTGGCATGTTGCTGACGGCGGCCATCGACGTCCGAGTTAGCCAATACCCGCGGTATCAGGATGGAAACCGTCGGTTATCCGAAACCACCGCCGAACATGAGCCCGAGCAGGTACGTGGCTGCGGACGCGCCATAGCCGATCAGCAATTGCCGCAGCGCGCGTGGCAGGGGTGGTCCTCCTGATAGCAGCCCGACAACAACTCCGGTGCCCAGCAGCGCCACGCCGACCAATCCCGCCGACAGGCCGATTGCCGCGGTGCCATGCAGGCCGAACAGGAACGGCACGACCGGAATCAGTGCTCCCGCGGCGAAGCAGCAGAAACTCGACACTGCGGCGGTGAGCGCATTGCCGACGGCTTCATGGGAGTCGTCATGTGCCGCATCGTCGATCGAGCCGGTGTCCGCGCTGCCCAGCGCCCTCAAGACCTCGTCCGCCTTGGCGTCTGCCTCGGCTTCATTCATGCCACGCGCGCGGTACACCAATGCGAGCTCGTTGGCGTCGACATCCAGCTGGGGAAGCGCGGCACGAGTATGCGGGTTCGGTGTTGAGGCTTCGAGCAGTTCGCGCTGCGAGCGCACCGAGACGTATTCCCCGGCACCCATGGACAACGCTCCGGCCAACAGTCCGGCCATCCCGGTCGCCAGCAAGGTGTGGGTGCTCACGCCGGTAGCGCTTACACCGAGCACCAGCGCCAGGTTGCTCACGAGGCCATCGTTGGCGCCGAATACCGCGGCACGAAATGCGCCGGAGAGCCGACTGCGCCCGCGGGCGGCCAGGGCACGGACGACCTCCTCGTGCACACGCTCGTCGGCGGCCATTCGGGGCGTCGCGTCGGCGTCGCTCTCGTAGGTGGATCGAGCCTCGGCGCGCTGCGCCAACGCGAGGACGAACACGGACCCGAAATGGCGTGCCAAGAAGCCCAGCGCTCGGGTCCGAAGCGTCGGGCGGCGCGGCGTACCGACGTGTGTACCCAGAAGATCGAGCCAATGCTGCTCGTGGCGGGCTTCGGCATCAGCAAGCGCCAGCAGGATGTCGCGATCGGCACCGTCGCGCCGATGCGCGAGATCGCGGTAGATCGCTGCCTCAGCGCGTTCGTCCGCAAGATGTTGTCGCCACCGACGCAGATCCGAACGCGAGGGAGTCACTCGTTGGGCACTCATCAGCCCTCCCCCCGGGGATCTGCACCGAAACCGCAACGTTCAACTCTTCTTGTACTTGCCGTCACTTAGTATCCGGCGTGTGTTCATCGGCGACGTGCGACGGGTGCAGTTGCGCGCTAGGTCGACCCGCACCTGGGTGACGATCGCGGCGGTCGTCCTGTTGCTGGGCGCATTACAGGTCACCGCGAGCGTCGCGGGTTTCCAGGGTCCGCTGCACAGCCTGATAAGCGACTACGTCGCCACTCCGAAGTCGGCGACGGTGAGTTGGGTGGCTCTGGGCGTGGCCCTCGTCGGGTTGACCAACCGATGCCGGATCCTGGCGCTGTCGGTGGCCGCCGCGCTCGATATCGGATTCGCCGCCGAGCGCGTCCTACGTGGTGGCGCGCTGACGCTCGGCAACGGGCCGCTGCTCGTGCTCACAGGGTTGGCCGTGATGGCGTGGCGGCTGTGGACGGGGGCCGAACGAACCACCGCTCTTCGCGGGATCGCGTTCGGATTCCTGCTCATCATCGCGACCAAAGTGGGCGACACGTGGCTGCGGATCACCGCGGCCGTGCGGCCGACGGTCCTGGATGAGTACGCGCTCCTGGCTGACCACGCACTCGCACAAGTGTCATGGTTGATGGGCAGGCTCGTGGAGGCAGGCGGCCCGGTCCCCAGCGCCCTGTTGCACTGGGTGTACATCGAGTTGCCCGTCGCGGCAATGGTTGTCGCGATCTATCAACTGCGCAATGTCCGCACCGGCGTCTGGCCGCGTCACTTCCTGATCCGAACATTTCTGGTACTCGGCTTGATCGGGCCGGCCATCTACGTGTTGTTTCCGGTCGTCGGACCGGATTACGCCTTCGGCAGTGCAGGCCATGGCTTCGCGGTCGGCGACTACTGGCCGCACGCGCTTCCGCCGGTCGACCTCACGCCCGTGGCCGTCGCCTTCGACGACTTGACGGCACGTAACTGCATGCCGTCGATGCATACCGCTTGGGCGCTGGCTGTTTTCATCCACTCCCGCGGTGGGCCGTATTGGATGCGGCTGGCAGGCACGTTCTGGCTGGTGGGCACCATCGCGGCGACGCTCGGCTTCGGCTACCACTACGGCGTCGACCTGGTGGCAGGCGCGGTGCTGTGCTTGACCGTGGAGTCGGCGCTGCGCGAACCGGTGCCAGAACGTATCCGGTCGCCTCGGGCGCTCGTCGCCTTCGGCTCAGCGTTCCTGGTGGTCCTTCTGTTGTGCTGCCGCTACCTGGCAGAGGCGATGGCGCACCACCCGTTGATTTTCGGCCCGCTCATCGTCGTGGCGATGGCCGTGTTCAGCATGGCGTTCTACGCGACCTTCTTCGGCAGAGCGGTCGGCGAACCCGGTCGGATCGTCGTCGCCGACGGATCAGATCCACTCGCCTCC
Source organism: Mycolicibacterium rhodesiae NBB3 (assembly GCF_000230895.2). Next base: position 1,396,418 of record NC_016604.1, on the reverse strand, counting down.
ACGACGTAGCTCACACTCTGGTCAAAGAGAGCCGATGACGGGAATCGAACCCGCGTATTCAGCTTGGGAAGCTGATGTTCTGCCATTGAACTACATCGGCGCGACTGGCTCGGTTACTCCCCCTGCCAGTGCCCACGAAGGCTAACATCCGAGCGGCTACGCTCGTCGCGTGCTGCTCTCCGATCGCGACATCAGGTCCGAAATCGCCGCAGGGCGGTTGGGTATCGATCCCTACGAGGAAGGCATGGTTCAGCCGTCGAGTGTCGACGTGCGGCTGGACAACCTGTTCCGGGTGTTCAACAACACCCGCTACACCCACATCGACCCGGCGATGCGCCAGGACGACCTCACGACGCTGGTCGAGCCCAAGGAGGGCGAGCCCTTCGTGCTCCATCCCGGCGAGTTCGTCCTCGGCTCGACGCTGGAGCGCTGCTCGTTGCCCGACGACCTGGCGGGCCGGCTGGAAGGTAAGTCCTCGCTCGGGCGGCTCGGCCTGCTGACCCACTCCACCGCCGGGTTCATCGACCCTGGGTTCACGGGCCACATCACCCTCGAGCTGTCCAACGTGGCGAATCTGCCGATCACGTTGTGGCCCGGCATGAAGATCGGCCAGCTCTGCCTGCTGCGGCTGACCAGTCCCGCCGAGCACCCCTACGGCAGCTCGCAGGCCGGTTCCAAGTATCAGGGTCAGCGCGGGCCCACGCCGTCGCGCTCGTATCAGAACTTCATCAAGTCCAGCTGATGGTGAGGTTTCGGTAATCGGGCCGAAACACGAAACATGCCGGAAACACTTTTGCCGCGCAGCTGAAACGTAGGGCCGAAATGCTCGTCGGAACTTCGCCGAAGGAGCTGACGTGCCCGAGATCGATCCCGCCGCGACCGCATGGTTACTGGCCGCCACCGCGATGGTCCTGCTGATGACCCCGGGTCTGGCCATCTTCTACGGCGGCATGGTCCGCACGACCGGTGTCCTGAACATGATCATGATGTGTTTCATCTCGATCCCGGCGTGCACGGTGGCCTGGCTGCTGCTCGGCTATACCGTCGCGTTCTCCGAGGACACCGGCGGCGGACTGATCGGAAACCTCTCGCACTTCGGCATGCTCGGTATCGATCCGACGACCGTGCGTGGAACGGTGCCAGAACTGTTGTTCGCCACCTTCCAGCTCACCTTCGCGATCGTCACCGCCGCGCTCGTCAGCGGCGCGATCGCCGACCGCGCGCGGTTCTCGGCGTGGGTCATCTTCGTCCCGGTGTGGACCGTCGCGGTCTACGCCGTGGTGGCGCACTGGGTGTGGGGACCCGGCGGCTGGCTGTCCAACCTCGGCGTGCTCGACTATGCGGGCGGGCTGGTCGTCGAAATCGTCTCCGGTGCTTCAGCTTTGGCGCTGGCGCTGGTGCTCGGCCCGCGCATCGGTTTCAAGAAGGACGCCATGCGGCCGCACAACCTGCCCTTTGTTCTGCTCGGTGCGGGTCTGCTGTGGTTCGGCTGGTTCGGGTTCAACGCCGGCTCGGCGCTTGCGGCCAACGGCACCGCGGCGGCGGTGTTCCTCAACACGTTGGTCGCCGGATGTCTCGGCATGCTCGGCTGGATCATCGTCGAGCGCTTCCGCGACGGCAAGCCCACGACATTCGGCGCCGCATCCGGCGTCGTCGCCGGCCTCGTCGCGATCACCCCCTCATGCGGAACGGTCAACACCCTGGGTGCGTTGGTCGTCGGTCTGGCCGCCGGGGTCGTCTGCTCGTATGCGGTCGGACTGAAGTTCAGGTGGGGCTACGACGACTCGCTCGACGTGGTCGGTGTGCACTACGTCGGCGGCCTCGTCGGTGTGCTCCTGATCGGATTCCTCGCCACCGCGGTGATGACGGCCGGCGCCGAGGGCCTGTTATACGGCGGTGGGCTCATCCAGCTCGGCAAGCAGGCGTTGGCAGCCCTGGTGGTCAGCCTGTACGCCTTCACCGTCTCGTTCGTACTGGCCAAGATCATCGACCGCGCTTTCGGGTTCCGCATCAGCGCCGAGGACGAGACGACCGGCGTCGACTTCACCCAGCATGCCGAGACGGCATACGCCGAGGGGGTGCACGGGCATCAGCCGGGACGACGACCGACTCTCGGTGGCCCGGCTACGCTGCCGCAGCGCCCCGAAACCGTCGACGACAGTCAGGACTGAAAAAACTTTTCAGGCCGGGTGAACGGCCGCGCGCGTTCGACCGTTGAGCCGAGTAAGGTCGAGATACCGGCGTCGTCGGGGCGCCGGAGCTGCCTGAGTTCGACGACTGCTCGATCGCCCGCAGCAAATGCGTTCACGGCTGTAACGCACCTGCTGATCAGGCCGATTAAGTACTAGTTGTCGATTCGTGCGGATTGCGCGGTCCTACAGCGAACTAGATAGCTTAGCAAACTTATTGGAGGGGTCAGTGGACATCGTATTGGGTGTGTCGACGACACCTACGACGGTCCGCATGGTGCTGGTCGAAGGGGAGATGGGCGACGGGTTGATCGTCGACCACGACTCGTTCGACGTCACTGCGAACGACGGCTCGGCAAACTCGGCAGCCACTCAGGTCGTCGAGGCGGTGCTTGGCACCCAGGAAAGCGCCGCAGTGGGCGGCCATTCTCTGAAGGCGATCGGCGTCACGTGGAGTGACCACGCCGAAGGCGCGGCGCTGCGTGATGCCCTCACCGCCAACGGCCTCGACGACGTCATGCTCGTGTCGGCGGGCCACGCTGCCGCGGAACTCGCGCAGGCTGCGGGTCGCGCGGTCGGCCACCACACCACAGCGTTGCTGTTCGTCGACCGCGACACCGCCACGCTGTCGGTCGTACAGACCGACGACGGGTCGGTGGTGAAGGTGCTCAGTCGCAGCCTGCACAGCACGGATGCGATGGCGGTGCTGACCGAGATGGCGGCCGCCGTCGACGCGCAGGACTCCCCGCCGCAGGGGATGTTCGTCGTCGGCTCCGGCGTCGACGTCTCGTCGGTCAAGCAACACCTTCGGAACCTGGTTACCCTCCCGGTCAGTGCGCCCGAAGAGCCGGAACTCGCACTCGCTCGCGGCGCCGCGCTGGCGGCGGCCAACGCTCCGGCGCTGGAGTCGTCGACCGTCGGGCTGGCCTACTCGCAGGACCCCGATGGACCCACCGCGGGCTCGGCGCTGGCAGGCCTCGCCAACGCCGAGACACAGTTGGCGGCGGTCGGCTCCGACGGGGCATCCCTGGATGACTACGACCCCCAGACCGAGATGCAGCTGCCCGCCGGGGACCGCAAGCCATTCCTGCTCGTCGGCAGTGCACTGACGTCGATCTTCATCGTCGGCGTTGTGGCCCTGGTCATTTCGTTGGCGGTGAGCATCCGCCCGACCGCCGATCAGCGGCCCAGCCCCGGCCAGAACGCCCTCGTCCCGACCGTCGCACCCACCGCGCCCGGTCCCGCGCCCGCGCCCGAAGCGGCTCCGGTCGAGGCCCCGCCACCACCGCCGACGGCGGCACAGACCATCAAGCCGCCGGTGCCCGTGGCGCAGCAGGTTCCGCAGGCACCGCCGCGGACGGTCTACGTCGAGGCGCCGCCACCCGCGGCACCGCCGCCTGCGGCTCCGCCGGCTCCTGCGGCACCGCCGCCCGCGCCTGCGCCCGCGGCCCCCGCGCCGATCCCGGCCCCGGTGTACGTACCTCCGCCCGTGTACAACCCGCCGCCGGTCTACCGGCCGTGGAATCCGCCGTGGCAGCCGCGTTATCTGCCCAAGCCGTGGCAGCCGCCGCAGTGGAACCCGCCGTGGGAGGACGACGAGCCCGAGGCGCCGCAGCTGCCGCAACAGCCGGAGCTGCCGCAGTTGCCGCAGACTCCGCAGCTCCCACAGGCCCCGCAGGTCCCCCAGGTGCCGCAGAGCCCGCAGTCGCCGTCATTCAACGGTGGCGGCAGCAATGGCTCGGGCTCGGGCTCCGGCTCGAGTCGTGGTCCCCAGTACCCGGGGTCGGGTTCGTCGGGCCGCGGCGGTAACGGCGGCGGTGGCGGTTGCTTCCTGATCTTCTGCAGCCGCTGAAGCCGCGTTCACTCGTAACCTAGCGTTGGTGTGCTGCTCAGTGTCGCGTAGCGATCAGCTCATCGCGGCTGCCTAAAAGGGTGGTATGCGATGCGCAGTTTTCGGCACGGGTTATCTCGGTGCGACTCATGCCGCCGGAATGGCCGAAATCGGGCACGAGGTGATCGGGGTCGACATCGACCCCGGCAAGGTCGCCAAGCTCGCGTCCGGTGATATTCCGTTCTACGAGCCCGGGTTGCGAAAGATGTTGAGCGACAACATCGCAGCCGGCCGTCTTCGATTCACCACCGACTACGACGCCGCCGCCGAGTTCGCCGACGTGCATTTTCTCGGTGTCGGAACTCCGCAGAAGAAGGGCGAATACGGCGCTGATCTGCGGCATGTGCACGCCGTCATTGACACCCTGGTGCCGCGGCTGAAGAGGTCAGCGGTCATCGTCGGCAAGTCGACGGTCCCCGTCGGGACCGCCGCGGAACTCGTGACAAGGGCACGGGCCCTTGCCCCCGAAGGCATCGACGTCGAGATCGCGTGGAACCCAGAGTTTCTTCGCGAGGGTTTCGCTGTGCACGACACACTGCATCCGGACCGGATCGTCCTTGGCGTACCGAAGAATTCGGTGACCGCCGAAGCGGCCGTCCGCGAGCTCTACGCACCGCTGCTGGACGAGGACGTACCCTTCCTGGTCACCGACCTGCAGACCGCGGAACTCGTCAAGGTGTCGGCCAACGCGTTCCTTGCCACGAAGATCTCGTTCATCAACGCGATCTCGGAGGTGTGCGAGGCCGTCGACGCCGACGTCACCATGCTGGCCGACGCGCTGGGGCACGATTCCCGTATCGGTCGGCGATTCCTCAACGCGGGCCTGGGATTCGGCGGGGGATGCCTGCCCAAGGACATTCGCGCTTTCATGGCCCGGGCCGGCGAGCTCGGCGCCAACCATGCGCTGACATTCCTCCGCGAGGTGGACAGCATAAACATGCGTCGCCGCACCCGGATGGTGGAGTTGGCGACAAGTGCCTGCGGCGGTTCGCTTCTCGGCGCCAATGTTGCGGTTCTCGGCGCGGCCTTCAAGCCTGAATCCGATGACGTGCGCGACTCACCTGCGCTCAACGTCGCAGGCCTGCTGCAACTCAACGGCGCCACGGTCAACGTCTACGATCCCAAGGCGATCGAGAACTCGCGTCGGCTGTTCCCGACGCTGAACTACTCGACGTCGGTGGTGGAGGCCTGCGAACGTGCCGATGCCGTGCTGGTGTTGACCGAATGGCGTGAGTTCGTCGAACTCGACCCCCACGACCTCGCTGACACCGTTCACGCCAAAGTCGTTGTGGACGGCCGAAACTGCCTCGACGTCGAGGCCTGGACCGATGCGGGGTGGCAGGTGTATTGCCTCGGCAGGAGTCCGCGCGCGGTCAGTCCGCCGTCGCTTGTTTGAGCATTCCGTCGAAGCCCTGCCACAGCAGCATGAACACGAGCTCGACGACGCGCTCGCGCGGCACGTCGCGGTTCTCGTACCACCAGCTCGCGACGCCGTGACACGCCGCCTGGGTGGCTCTGGCCAGGATCCACGCCGATTCGTCAATGGTGATGCCCTTCACCGGTTTTGAGTCACCGGCGCCGAATCGGATCAAATCGGCGATTCCTGCGGTGCCGCGGTCGGCCAACTCCTGGCGAACCTCGGCGATCTCCGGGTCGGCGGGCACGTCCTGGTGGAAGACACGCCAGATGAACGGGTCCTCCTCGACGAAGGCGAAGTAGTTCTCGACGTTGGCGCGCACCATCTCTTCGACCGTCGCTCCCTCGATCCGACGAAGCGAGCGCTCCCTCAACTGCTCTGCGTGCGCCATGAGCAGTGTCACGTGCAGTTCGCGCTTGGAGCCGAAGTGGTCGTAGAGCACAGATGGGACGACGCCGGCGCGCGCGGCGATGTCGGACATCTTGGCGGCGGTGTACCCGTGCTCGGCGAACACCGCCACAGCCGCGTCGAGGATGCGAACCCGGCGCTCTTCGGCGGGTATCCGCTTCCTTGCCATACCGAATGATAATTCGGTAAGCTGCCATTCCATAACCGAATCGAGATTCGGTTGACCGTGTCGGCAAGTCAAAGGGGTGGAATGGCTCAGAACACGATCAAGCAGCGGATGCACTGGCTCGCGGTGCACGGATCGGTCCGGGGAATCTCCAGGGTCGTCGCCCGCAGGGGCGACCCGCAGGGGCGGATGATCTCCGACATGGCCGTGCGGGCCAACCCCGTCCCGTTCATCGAAGAAGTGCGCGCCATGGGTCCGATCGTCAAATGCCGCCTCGTGCACATGACTGTCGACTACAAGATCGTCAACGACCTGCTGAGGTCTGACGACTTCCATGTGTTCGGGATGGGCACGAACCTGCCCAAGCCGCTGCAATGGCTCGCCGACCGCACGAGACCCGACCTGCTGCATCCGATTCAGCCGCCGTCGATGCTGTCGGTCGAGCCTCCGCAGCACACGCGTTACCGCAAGCTGGTGTCATCGGTGTTCACCACCCGCGCGGTGGCCGCGCTGCGTGACCGCGTGCAGGACTCGGCGAACGCGCTTCTCGACGACCTCGCCGATACCGATGACGTCGACATCGTCGAACGCTATTGCAGCCAACTCCCCGTCACGGTCATCGGTGACATCCTCGGGGTACCCGACGATGCGCGGCCACGCATCCTCGAGTTCGGTGAACTCGCTGCCCCGAGCCTCGACATCGGCCTGACGTGGCCCCAGTACCAGTCGGTCCAGCGCGGGATCAGGCTCTTCGACCACTGGCTGTCGAACCACCTCCACGAGCTGCGCCGCAATCCCGGTGACGACCTGATGAGTCAGATCATCGTGGCTTCCGAGGACGCGGAGGGCGGTCCGCTGACCCATCAGGAGTTGCTGGCCACCGCAGGCCTCGTGCTGGCCGCGGGTTTCGAGACCACCGTCAACCTGTTGGGCAGCGGAATCCGGATGCTGTTGGACACGCCGGAGCATCTCGACACCCTTGCGGCCCGTCCCGAGTTGTGGCCGACGGCGGTCGAGGAAGTTCTGCGACTGGAGTCGCCGGTGCAGCTCAGCGCACGCATCGCGACGAAGGACACCGAGATCGAGGGGCTGATGGTCCGGCGCAACCAGGGCGTGATCCTGTATCTCGCGGGCGCCAACCGTGACCCCAAGGTCTTCGAGGACCCGCACCGGTTCGACATCGAACGCCACAACGCGGGTAAGCATCTGTCGTTCTCCGGCGGCAGGCACTTCTGCCTGGGTGCGGCGCTGGCCAGGGCCGAGGGGGAAGTGGGGTTGCGTACGTTCTTCGAGCGTTTCCCGGACGCCCGACTGGCCGGAGGCGGCAGCCGACGCCCGACCAGGGTGCTGCGCGGATGGTCGTCGCTGCCGATCTCACTTGGGAAGGCGCGCGCCGCGCTAAGTTCGTGACGTGGATTTCCGAGCCGCCCTGCTCGACCAGACCCAGGCTTTCGGCGAACTGATTCGCAACGCCGATCCGTCGACGCCCGTACCGACGTGTCCGGACTGGACCATCAAGCAGTTGTTTCGCCATGTCGGACGCGGAAACCGTTGGGCCGCGCAGATAATCGCAGATCGCCGCAGCGAACCCCTTGATCCGAAGGAGGTACGCGACGGCAGGCCGCCCGACGAGCCCGACGCCGCGATCGAATGGCTCAACGGCGGCGCGCAGGCGATCGTCGTCGCCGTCGAACAGGTCGGGTCCGACGCGCGCGTATGGACGTTCAACGGGCCGCGGCCCGCCGGCTGGTGGATACGCAGGCGCCTGCACGAAGTGTGCGTGCACCTCGCTGACGCCGCGCTCGCGCTGGGTACCGACTTCGACCCGGCACCGGAGCTGGCGGCGGACGCGATAAGCGAGTGGGTCGAACTCATGGTCGTGCAAGCCGACAGGCATTCACCTCCGGTCGAGCGTGGACGCATGCTGCACCTCCATGCCACCGACCCCGGGCTCGGGCCGACGGGCGAGTGGACGATCGTGAACGACGAGGCCGGAGTGTCCTGGACGCACGACCACGGCAAGGGTGACGTCGCGCTGCGCGGGCCGGCGAGGGACCTGCTCCTGGCGATCGTGCGCAGACGTCGGGCGTCCGAACTCGATGTCGAGGTCTTCGGCGCTACCGGCGTCTGGGACACATGGCTCGAACGCACACCGTTCTGATTGGTAGTTTCACGACCATGACCACCTCGGAAATCGCGACCGTGCTCGCCTGGCATGACGCCCTGAACGAGCGGGACCTCGACACCCTGATTCAGGTGTCCAGCGGCGACATCGAGTTCGGCGACGCGAACGGCGCAGGACAGGGCCACGCGGCGCTCCGGGAATGGGCGAGTTCGTTGGCGACGACGGCGGCCGTCCCCGGCCGGATGTATGTCCGCGATGGAGTGGTGGTCGCCGAGGAGGAGGACGGTAAGGCCGCAGCCTTCCGTGTTGTGCACGATCATGTCACCTCGGTGTTCCGCCACGACGATCTCGCGTCGGCGTTGGCGGCCACCGAGTTGGGCGAAGAGGACGTGGCGGGCTGATGAAGGGCATCATTCTCGCCGGCGGATCGGGGACCCGGCTGTACCCGATCACCATGGGTGTCAGCAAGCAGTTGGTGCCCGTCTTCGACAAGCCGATGATCTACTACCCCCTGTCCACGTTGATCATGGCGGGCATTCGCGACATCCTGGTGATCACGACGGCGGACGACGCCCCCGCCTTTCGCCGGCTGCTCGGCGACGGCTCGCATTTCGGCATCAATCTCACCTACGCCGTGCAGGACGAACCCAACGGGCTTGCGCAGGCGTTCGTCATCGGCGCCGACCATATCGGCAACGATTCGGCCGCGTTGGTGCTGGGGGACAACATCTTCTACGGCCCGAGCCTGGGTACCAGCCTCACTCGGTTCCAAAACCTCAGTGGCGGTGCGATTTTCGCGTACTGGGTGGCCAACCCGTCTGCCTACGGTGTCGTGGAGTTCAGCGAGGACGGCACCGCGCTGTCACTGGAGGAGAAGCCCGCTACCCCGAAGTCGCACTATGCGGTTCCGGGCCTGTACTTCTACGACAACGATGTCATCGAGATCGCGCGCTCGATAAAGCCTTCCGCCCGAGGCGAATACGAGATCACCGACGTCAACCAGACATACCTCAACCAGGGGCGGCTTGCGGTCGAGGTCCTCGCGCGCGGCACCGCGTGGCTGGACACCGGCACGTTCGACTCGCTGCTGGACGCCAGTGACTACGTGCGCACCATCGAACGTCGGCAGGGCTTGAAGATCGGCGCCCCCGAGGAAGTGGCGTGGCGTGCCGGGTTCATCGACGACGAGCAGCTGGCCGCCCTTGGGAAGGGCCTGCTCAAGTCCGGATATGGCGGCTATCTTCTTGGGCTGCTGGAGCGCTAGGAGTCGCGAGCATCGCGGCGATCGCCGTCGTCAACGGCACCGATAGCGCGAGTGCGATCCCGCCCACCGCGGAGCGCGCTATCTCGATCGCCACGCTTTCGCTCGTCAGCACATCACTGAGCGAGCGGTTGGCGACGCTGAACAACAACAACAGCGGAAGCGCGCTACCCGCGTAGGCGAGCACCAGGGTGTAGACGGTGCTGGCGATGTGGTCGCGGCCCACCCGCATGGCGCCGACGAACACCGCACGCCGCGACGTGCCCTGGATCGCGGCCAGTTCGAACGCCGTCGACGCCTGCGTCACGGTGACGTCGTTGAGCACACCCAATGAGCCGACGATGAATCCGGCGAGCAGCAGGCCGGTGATCGACACGTTGCCCAGATACGTCGCGACCGCGTTGTTCTCCTCTTCGGAGAGTCCGGTCAGATGAGTCAACTCGATTGCGGCCCAGGACAACACGGCGGCCAGTAGCAGCGATGCCAGCGTGCCGAGCAGCGCGGCGCTGGTGCGCAGGCTCACACCGTGCGCCAGGTAGATGACCGCGTACAGGATCACCGACGAGGCCACCAGCGCGACCGGGATGGCGGCGGTGCCGTCGCGCAGAGCGGGCAACATGAACACGACCAGGACACCGAACGCCACGACGATGCCGATCAGCGCTCGCAATCCGCGCCAACGGGCTACCGCGACGATCACCACCGCGAAGGCCACAGCCAGACCGATCAACGGCCATGCGCGCTCGTAGTCGTAGAAGGAGTACGTGGTCGCGCCGGTCGGGTCGACCTGGCGGGTGATCCGGATCTGGTCGCCGACCGCGAGCTGGGGCTGACCGGGCCCACCGCTGAACTCGAGCAGCGTGTTGGCACCTTCGTTCGGGCCGGAGTCGATTGCGATGAATGCCTGTACGCAACTGCGGTCACCCTGGGCTGGCGCCGGTGGGGACGTCAGGACCGCCCCCACCGACTGGTAGCCACACGGAGCCGCGCTGGTGGACACCACGTGGCCTGCCTCTGTGGTGACCGCACCGCCTGCGGAGTTCTGGAACGGCAGCGGGATGTCGACCTTCTGCTGGCTTGGCCACAGCCATGCAGCCCCGGCCAGGGTCACGACACCGATGGCGAGCAGCGCTCCGACGACGATCTTGGCGACCAGCGGTGCGAACGGCGATGGTCCGCTCAGGGAGTGCGAATGCGCGTGCGAGTGCGTCACCCGCAACAGGGTAGAGGCTCTTACTGTGACTTCGGACCGGGCCGGGAGGCCGTCGTCTCGGCACCGACCGGCCTGCCGGCGTCCTCCCGCGTGCCGCCCAGCGCGGCACCGAGTCCGACCATCGCCACGGCAAGGCCCAGATGCAACCAATTGTCCGCGTCGTTGACGGGCACCGTTGAACGCACGGGCCAGCGCGATACCGGCCACACCGAATGCCAAGTGCACCAGGTTGTGTAGCACCGACACGTTGAATATCCCGAGGAGCGCGGCATTCGAGTGATGGCCTGCGAAGCCGAGAACACCGACGAGCAGGAAGACTGCCCCCGTCGACATGGGATCCCGTGGACTGGAAGCGACGGCCCCGCAGAGGCACCCGGGCGTAGTCGATGCAAACGTCGCGTGAAAGTTCGTTTACGCAGCGTCACATCGGGCACCGCTGCGGAATGGATGTTCCCTGGGAATGCGTCGTTGTCGGTGGGGGTGCCGCCGGCCGAGCTGTACGCGGCGGGCCGTCGCGAGCTGTCGGCGTATCCCAGTGTCTCCTATCGTCGCGGTGCCGTCGTCGAGGGCACGGTAGGAGACGAAGGATCGCGGCTCCTGCTCGAAACCGGTGAGGAGATCAATGCTCTTCGGGTGCTGCTGGCGTCAGGCATGGATTACTGTCCACCGGAGATCGACGGCGTCGACGAGCTATGGGGCAGAACGGTTTTCCAGTGCCCGTTCTGTCATGGCTGGGAAATGCGAGACCAGCGACTGGCCACACTCACAGCCGGCGACGCGGGCGTCCACTCGGCGTTGATGTTGCGAGGATGGAGCGATGACGTCGTTCTCCTCACTAACGGTCCATCGGAGCTCGACGCCGACGGGAGACAACGGCTGCAGGCTGCCAACGTAGGAATCGATGAGCGACCGATCGCGCGACTGGCCTACTCGTCGAGGCGCCACTGCAGCAGCGGTCCCGGCTGGCCGAAAAGCTGGGCGCCGCATGCAAACCGGGACCCGTGGGCGCCGATTCCGTCGATGTCGACAACTTGCACAGGACCAGCACTGCCGTCGTTTTCGCCGCGGGGGACATCTGCACAGAGCATCCCGACGTCGCCGGTGCCATCGCGGGGGGCGCACAGGCGGCCATGATCATCGTGCAAAGCCTGCTGGCCGATGAGTTCGGCCTGCCCTACCCGCCGTGACTACTGGCGATAACCGACGAGGAAGTTGCCGAGCCGCTCGATCGCATTGGCCAGGTCACGTGCCCACGGAAGCGTCACGATGCGCAGGTGATCCGGTGTGGGCCAATTGAAGCCGGTGCCCTGGGTGACCAGGATCTTCTCCTGCAGCAGCAGGTCGAGGACGAGCTGTTCGTCGTCGACGATGTCGTAGACCTCGGGGTCCAGACGTGGGAAGGCGTACAGCGCGCCCTGAGGTTTGACGCACGACACGCCAGGAATCTCATTGAGCTTCGACCACGCGACGTCGCGCTGCTCGAGTAGCCGTCCGCCCGGCAGCACCAGATCCTCGATGCTCTGATGCCCGCCGAGGGCGACCTGAATGGCGTACTGCGCGGGCACATTCGGGCACAGTCGCATGTTGGCCAGCAGGCTGATGCCCTCCAGGAAGCTGCCCGCGTGTTCCTTGGGGCCGGTGATCACCAGCCAGCCGGAGCGATAGCCGGCCACGCGGTAGGCCTTGGACAGGCCGTTGAACGTCAGCGTCAGCAGATCCGGCGCCAGCGTCGCGAGGCTGATGTGTTCGGCGTCGTCGTAGAGGATCTTGTCGTAGATCTCGTCGGCGAGCAGCAACAGTTGATGCTTGCGTGCCAATTCGACCATCTGCTCGAGGATTTCGGTGCCGTACACCGCACCGGTGGGGTTGTTCGGGTTGATCACCACGAGCGCCTTGGTGCGCTCGGTGATCTTGGCCTCGAGGTCGGCGATGTCGGGCTGCCAGCCCTGGGTCTCGTCGCAAAGGTAGTGCACGGGCGTCCCGCCGGCCAGTGACGTCGAGGCGGTCCACAAGGGATAGTCCGGCGCGGGAATGAGCACCTGATCGCCGTTGTCCAGCAGCGCCTGCAACGTCATCGTGATCAGCTCGGAGACGCCGTTGCCGAGGTAGACGTCATCGACGTCGAAGCGGGGGAAGCCCTCGATCAGTTCGTAGCGGGTGAACACCGCGCGCCGGGCCGCCTGTATGCCCTTCGAATCCGAGTACCCCTGCGCGTGCGGCAAAGCCTGGATCATGTCGCGCATGATTACGTCCGGTGCCTCGAAGCCGAACGGGGCGGGGTTGCCGATGTTCAGCTTGAGGATGCGGTGCCCCTCGGCCTCCAGGCGCGACGCATGCTCGTGCACGGGGCCACGAATCTCGTACAGGACGTCCTGCAGTTTCGACGACTGCGTGAACGTGCGCTGCCGCGGATGGTGCCCGGCGGACACGTGGTGCGTTGTCACGCCTTCCATGGTCTCATTGCCGTCCAGCAAATATCCAATATTGCTGATCAGCGTTTGCCAGGCGGGCGAGCCCCCTTCGCAATCCCCAGGCCTTTGACCGGCGCAGACGGGGTGCCTCCATTGCCGTCCGCAGATGCCTCGGGTGCAGGACCGGATTCGCCGTTGGACTCTGACTCCGGCTGTGGCGAATCGGGCTTCGGCGCGGGGGCCGACGCCGCCGGTGCGGCCTTCTTGGCGCCGGGACGGCGAGCGCCTGCCGCGATGCCCAGGCCCTTGACCTCGGGTTCCGGCTTGGCTGGTGCCTCCGGCTCGGGTTGCGGTTCGGCCGCGGGTGCCTTGGATTCCGCTGCGGGCGCGGCCTTCTTGGCACCGGGACGGCGTGCCCCCGAGGCGATGCCCAGGCCCTTGACCTCGGGCTCAGCCACCGGCTCCGCCTTGGCGGAGGCATCGGCAGAGGTTTCGGCGGCCGGGGTTTCGGCGGCCGGGGCGGCGGCCGTCTTCTTGGCGCCGGGACGCTTCGCGCCACCCGCGATACCGAGGCCCTTCACGGGCGCCGCTGCAGCGGCGGGCTGCTCGTCGGCCGGCGCTGCGGACGAGGCGGGCTTCTTGGCCCCGGGGCGCTTTGCACCGCCCGCGATGCCGAGACCGGTGACGGGCTTCGAGTCGATGGTTGCGGTGGACGCCTCCGGCTCGGGTTTGGCGTCCTCCTCGGCCACTTCCGCCGCAGCATCCGCTACGGCGGGCGCCTCGGCGCCGACGCGTGCGGCGCGCTCCTCGGCTTCCTTTGCGGCGGTGCCCTTCTCGGGCAACGTCACGCCACTCGTGTCGAGCGACTCCAGCAGCAGCTGTGCCACGTCCTTCACTTCGGCCTTCGGCACGTCCCTGGTCGCGGCCACATCGTCGACACCGTCGGTGATCATCACGCGACAGAACGGGCAGCCGGTGGCGATCGTCGACGCGGTGTCCATCGCCTCTTCGGTGCGCTCCACGTTGACGCGCTTACCGATGTGCTCTTCCATCCACATGCGCGCGCCGCCGGCGCCGCAGCACAGGCCGCGGTCGGCGTGACGCGGCATCTCGGTGAGCTTCGCCCCGGATGCGCCGATGAGCTCGCGCGGCGCCTCGTAGACCTTGTTGTGCCTGCCGAGGTAGCAGGGATCGTGATAGGTGACGTCTTGTCCGCCGTCGGCCGGCTTCACCGGCACCAGCTTCTTGTCACGGATCAACCGGTTCAGCAGCTGGGTGTGGTGCAGCACGGTGTAAGTGCCGCCCACTTGCGGATACTCGCGACCCAGCGTGTTGAAGCAGTGCGGGCAGGTCACTACGACTTTGCGGTCAACGCGTTCGACACCGGTGAAGAGCTCGTTGAGCGTCTCGACGTTCTGGGCGGCCAACTGTTGGAAGAGGAACTCGTTGCCCGATCGGCGGGCCGAGTCGCCGTTGCAGGTCTCGCCCTCGCCGAGCACCAGGAATTTCACGCCCGCGGTGGCCAGCAATTCGGCGACGGCCTTGGTGGTCTTCTTGGCCCGATCCTCATAGGCGCCCGCGCAGCCCACCCAGAACAGGTACTCATACCCGTCGAAGGACTCGACGTCCTGACCGTAGACCGGCACGTCGAATTCGACCTCGTCGATCCAGTTGGTGCGGTCCTTGGAGTTCTGCCCCCACGGATTGCCCTTGTTCTCAAGGTTTTTGAAGAGCACACCGAGTTCGCCGGGGAACTCCGACTCCATCATCACCTGATAGCGGCGCATGTCGACGATGTGGTCGATGTGCTCGATGTCTACCGGGCACTGTTCGACGCAGGCACCACAGGTGGTGCACGACCACAGCACGTCGGGGTCGATCACGCCGCCTTGTTCGAGCGTGCCGACGAGCGGGCGGGTGGCCTGCTCCGGACCCGAGCCCATGATGCGCTCGAAGCCCGACTCGGGAACGTGCTCGTGCGAGTGTTCCTCGCTGTGCTTCTCACCACGAACTTCTTCGCCGAGGCCGCCCTCCGGGGTGTTCTCGAGCGGAGATTCCTTGTCGCCGAGGATGTACGGCGCCTTGGCGAACAGGTGATCGCGAAGGTTCATGATCACGAGCTTGGGTGACAGCGGCTTGCCGGTGTTCCACGCGGGACATTGCGACTGACAGCGCCCACACTCGGTGCACGTGGTCATGTCGAGGTAGGCCTTCCACGTGAAGTCCTCGATCTTGCCGCGGCCGAGGATTGCGTCCTCGGCGGGATCTTCGAAGTCGACGCGCTCGCCGTCATATTCGACGGGCAGCAGCGGGCCCAGTCCGTCCGGCATCCGCTTGAACGTGACGTTGACCGGGGCCAGGCCGATGTGCAGGTGCTTGGAGTGCAACACGATCAGCAGGAAGACCAGCATGACCGCGATGTGGCCGAGGAGCGCCAGCGTCTCGATCCACTCGTTGGCGGATTCGCCGAGCGGATGCAGGATCCAGCCCATGAAGTGCGAGAAGAACGCGCCGTTGCCGTAGGGCAGCGCACCGGTGTTGGCTCCGGCGCCGCGGACCAACGCGTAGGTCCAGATGACGTTGAAGATCATGAACAGGATCAGCCAGGCGCCGCCGGTGTGCGAGCCGTAGAAACGGGAGTCGCGACCGTGCTTCTTGGGCTCGCGGACGATGCGGATGATCGCGAACGTGATGATGCCGAGCAGCACCGCGACGGCGAAGAAGTCCTGCAGGAAACCGAGGACGGCCCAGCGGCCGACGATGGGGATGTGGAAGTCGTGGTCGACGACCTGACCGAATGCTTCGACGTAGACGGAACCGAGGATGAAGAAGCCCCACATCGTGAAGAAGTGCGCGATACCGGGAATCGACCAGCGCAGCAGTCGGGTTTGCCCGAAGACTTCTTCGAACTGCGTCGTGATGCGCTTCTTGAGGTTGTCCTTGCGGTTGTTCTCGACGCTGGTCTTCGCGCCCGACCGGATGAGGTTCGTCAGGAAGAGAACGCGTTTGAGCGCGAATACTCCGACGACGGCGAGCATCAGGACCACTGCGACGATCCTGATCAGCATCTGGGTTTCCACCGCGCGCCTCCCGTTTCTAAGTTACCCACGAGTAACTTAATGAATGTTACCCATCAGTAACTTTCGCTGCATGCCTGCTCATAGTTGCACCCCGCAGAGAAACAACGCTAGGCAGGCTGACCTAACTTGGCGTCGCTGCCAGTGAGCCGGTGCGGTTCAGGTCTGCGGTGTGACGATCGCGCGCAGCATCGACAACATCTCCGAACGGGATTCCGCGCCCAGCCGGCGCCGAATTCTCGCGACGTGATGTTCGACGGTCTTGGCAGAGATGAACAGCTGTGTCCCGATGTCGCGATACGGCATACCGAGCAGCAGGAGTTCGGCGACTTCACGCTCCCGGTCCGACAGCTTCGTCGATGACGTACGGCTGGGACCGGGCGCTCCGGTGTCGGCGACGTCGGCACCGCCGGCAGTTGGCGTCGCATCGAGTGCGGTGGCCTGCTTGAGGTCGCGAGCCAGCTGCAGCATCGCGCCCGAAACTCGTCCGTCGGGCGTGTGTAGAGCCGCCTGGCCGGCCAGCCGGGTGGCGTCCCAGGTGAGGCCGAACTGCGAGAGCGCGCGGGCCGCCGCGCCGACCTCGTCGGTGTCGACGTGATCGGCGAGCACCCGCAACCAGGTTCGCCCGGCCGTGGACAACGCCTTCGCGAACGGGCTCTGGCCGGCCGCTGCGGTCAGCGCCTGGCCGTGCGGCGCCACCGCATCGGGAGAATTGGCCAAGATCCCCGCGTGCACACCGGCCCAGTGCAGCGGCACCGACCACAGCAGTGGGTTGCCGAGCGACTGGAGCAGTGCGAACGCCTCGTCAATGGTGTGCTGAAGCCGATCGACCTGTCGCAGCCGGGCCGCGGCCACCCACAGCTCGCCCAACGGCAGCAGCGAGTAGAGGTCCATCGAGTACTCGGCGAGCACCTCGGCCGCGGCGTACCAATGCCTCTGCAGCGCTCCGCTGTCGCCGCTGCGGCGCGCGATCGCCGTCTGCAGCGCCGCCGCCCACAGCGCATCACGCCGGTGCAGCGTGGCAGTGGAATCGGTGTCGGCGGCCACCGCGGTGACGTCGGCGGTGGCGGCGGAGAGATGGCCGTCCAGCATCCTCACCCAGCCCAGCAGTAAGCGATGCCTGCGCGCGATGAACGCCGTGTTGTCGGGGCTGTCCTCCAGCGAGGCGCGTACCGCACGGCCGATCACGCTGCGAGCTCGCACCGGATCGCCGCCGTGCAGGGCTGCGAGTGTCACCAGCGCCGCGGGGGTATCCGGCGCGACGCCGGTCGGCTGCTGTTCGGCCGTGATGGCCTGGCCCAGCCGGGCGACGGCCGCCGGGTAGGGCGCCTCGAGGGACGACATCAGGCCCTCGGCGAGGCTGCGGGCGGCGCGCGAAGTCGACGTCGGCGGGCCCGCGCTCTCGGCGCCGAGTGCGGCGCGGGCGGCGGGCAGATCACCCACCGCGACCGACACGATGGCGCCTGCCGCGCCGACGAACGCGTCGGGATACGGGCCGAGCCAGCGGAACAGGTCGGCCGCCTGGGCGGCGCTGCCGTCGTGCACGGCGATGCTGGCCGCGATGCGTACCGCGGCGGCGCGTTCGGCGGGGTCTTGCGAGCCGAGCAGTTCATCGGCGATGCGGCCCGCGGTCGCGCAATCACCGGTCAGGGCCAGCGCATCCGCCAGTCGCGAATTGAGCTTCGTCGCGCCTGCTTCCTTGGCGGCACGGTAAAGCCTTGCGGCCCTTGCTGGTTGGCGGTGGTTGTCGGCGGCAATGTTCGACAACGCATCGGCCAGCCGGTCGTCGCGCAGTCCATGCTCGGCCAGTCGCAACGCGAGATCCGCTGACAGCGTCGACGATTCGATCTGCGAGACCAGCAGTGCGGTCTCGGTGTCGTGATGCCGCGCCGCACCGAGGATCTGGGCGATGCACCGATGTACCGAACGCAGGAACATCTGGCTGTGCGACGGCTCGATCAATCCGCTGGCGCGGGCGCGGTCCACCAGTAGCTGGGCGTCCTGTGCCCCAACTCGCAGCGTCGCCGCGACGTCGTCGGGTCCGAGTTCGGGACTCAACGACGTCACCAGCATGGTGTCCAACGCCGGCTCGTCCAAGCGGCGCAGCCGCTCGATCAGCGCGTAGCTGGCCGCCTCCTCGATCGCGGCTGCCAGTGCCTCCTCGTCCCGAGTAGCTGTCGCGGTGATGGCCGGTTGCACGAGAAAAGGAAGTCCGGCGGTCGACACCATGAGCGCACGGACGAACTCGGGTGCCGGTGTGGCGCCGAGGATTTCGGTCGCCATGTGCGTGACATCGGGCAGGCTCAGTGCACCGATCGACACGACCGGGTTCTCACGCTCGATCGCCGTGGCCAAGGCGCGTAACGCCGGCCGGTGCGCGAGAGGTTCGGTCGCGACGACAACCGTCGATGCGGGATCTGCGACCAGATCGACGAGCTGTTCGAGCTCACCGTCGTCGAGCAGGTGGGCATCGTCGATCACCACCGCGGCACCGGGCTCGTCGCCGCTGCGCGGTGGCCGGGTGAGTACCGTGACTCCGGCGCTTCGCAAGGCGGAGCGGACCGCGGCGAGGACGGAACTCTTACCGCTGCCTATCCCACCGGACACCAAGAGCTTGACCGGTTCGCCCGGCGCAGCGGTCAGCGCCGCGACGATGTCACGCGCTGCACGGGTCACGCGCCGTCGTCGGGGATCACCACGTCAGGGGTCGTGGTGATCGGTTCTTCGGTGGTCGTCGGCGGCTGCGTGGTGGTCGTTGGCTGGGTGGTGGTCGGCGGCGTCGTCGTCGTCGGCGGGGTGGTGGTGGTGGTCGTGGTGGTTGTTGTCGTCGTCGTTGTCGTGCTCGATGTGGTCGACGGTGCGGTGGTCGTCGTGGACGACGACGGGGGAGGCGGCACCACGGTGGTGCTCGGGCGGCCGTCGGAGCCCGTGACCGTGATGGTCTCGGATGTCGCGGGCGGGCCTGCGGGCGACGGGCCGGTCTCCACGGTGGTCGCCGTCTCGGTGACGGGGCCGGTGTTGCTCGACGTGCCGGTCAAGGTGACCGCGAGACCGCCGATGGCTAACAGCACCGCGGCCGCTGCGGCCCCGAACAGGATGGTGGGCCGCTTGTACCAGGGCAGCGGTCCCGGCTCCTCGGGAGTGAAACCCTCTTCCTCGTGGCTGAACTCCATGGGCGGACGGGCCGCGCCGGCCGTCGCCGGGTCGAACGTGTAGTCCTCGCCGGTGTAGGGCACGGGCTCACCGCCGGCAGGAACGTCGTCCTGTGACCACGCGAGCGCACGGAACGTCGACGAATCCCCACCGTCGGCGGCGGCGCTCGCCGCCGCGGCACCCGCAGCTGCGGCTCCGGCCGCTCCTGCGACCCAGCCCGCGGTCGGGGCCATGCCTGTCGGGGCATCGGCGGTGGTGGCCATTCCGGTTGCCGCCTCGGCACTTTCGGCAAGGACCGCAGCGCCTGCGGCCACGTTCAGCTGCGATTGCGGCGTCGTGACGACGGGAGCGCGCAGCCGCGCCGAGAGCTGCTGGGTGACCAACGGGATGTTGGCTCCGCCGCCGACTGTTGCGATCGCTGAGATATCTGATGCCGCAATATTGTTGCGCTGCAACGTTTCCTCGACGGTGTTCAGCACACCGTTCAGGGGCCCGGCGATGAGTTGCTCCAACTCGGTGCGGGTGATGCGGACATCGGAGGCGAAACCGGGCAGTTCGGCGTGCACAGCCGCCGCCGTTTCGGCGGACAGTTGCTCCTTGGCCAGCCTGCAATCGTTGCGCAACCGGGCAAGTGAGCCGACGGCGGCCGTGCTCGCGGGATCGGAGTCGCCTGCCTCTGCGATGCCTGCGAGCACATGGTTGAGCAGAGCCTGATCCACCTGGTCGCCGGAGAAGTCCGGATACCGGACGGTCTGGCCGATGGTGTCGAAGTTGGCGCCGGCGTCGGCCAGGGTGATGCTGGTGCCGCTGCCCCCGAAATCACACAGCACGACGACGCCGTTCGACGGCAATCCGGGCGCGGCCTGCAGTGCGGAGAGCGCGGCGACGGAGTCCGGGACCAGCGCGGGAACCACGCCGCCCGGCGACAGGTTGGGCCTGGCGCGCAGTGCGCCACGCAGCGCCCCGACCGTCGCGGCGTCCCAGTGCGCTGGCACCGCGATCGCGACGGGCGTCCCGCCGTCCACGGTGCGCGCCATCGCGTCGAGGGCTTCGGCCAAAACCTGCTCCCCGCGATGTGCCGAGCCGTCGGCGGCGACCAACGGGACCGGATCACCCACCCGCTCGGCGAATCCGCTGAGCACCATGCCCGGCTGATGGATCGAAGCATTTCCTGAATATTGCGAGGGCAGCCCGACCTCGGCGTCGCGGTCGTCGAACACCGTGAGCACCGATCGGCGCATGACCGGGGGCCGGCCCATGCGAGCCGCCACCAGATTGGTCATCCCAATCGACAACCCGAGAGAGTCGCTCATCTTTTCCTCTGCATTTCGGCCGACCATCACGATAGCCCCCTATGCCGCGAGAACCCCTAACGCCGGGCCCCCTAATGCCCTGGGTTCAGAGGTGGGCTGCACACCGATCTCAGCGGCGACAACCGTCGATAGCATCGTGACAAGCCGTCTGGCTACTACGACATATATCCGATTTGGGAAGGAGGGTGTTTCATGGCCAACTCGCTGCTCGACTTCGTGATGTCCCTGGTGCGAGATCCCGACGCCGCAGCACGCTTCGCGGACGACCCGGACCAGGCCATCTTCGACGCCAACCTCACCAACGTGACCAGTGCTGACGTCCACAATCTGATCCCCGTTGTCACGGAATCGTTGAGCTCGGCAGCGCCCACCACGGGCACCGACGGCATCGTCGAGGGGGCCGACAACGTCTGGGCGAGCGGTGCGGCGACGGCTGCGTTCGACGCGTTCGGCGATCAAGTGCCAGTTCAGGGTGTCGACGATGTGCAGGACGACGTGCATACCGTGATCAACGACTACTCGGATATCGCTGACTCGCCCGATCAGGTGCTGCACGCGCTCTCCGACGCGCCGATGCCGGGTGTCGTCGCCTCCGACGACGCAGCGCTGCAGTTCGACCAGCCGGTGATCCACGATCTCCCGGCGATCGACGTGCCGGTCGACGGCGATTTCGGCGCGACCATCATCGAGGTCGGCGACCTGGATTCCGATCCGTCGGGATTCGACATCTTCTGATCACCACCACCGATCACCACCACGACTGCGCGGCCCGAACGGGCCGCGCAGTTTCGTTTTCCGGGCATGGCGCAGCCAGCCCCTAACGACCCCCTAATCCCCTAACCGCGCCCCGAGTGTCAACCCGGACGGCACCTGGAAAGGGAGGGGTTGCGACCCCGTTTCACCGGGGTTGTCCGCTCCATAACGTGGTGATCAGTCCACCGGAGCAGCCGGTGACAAGCCCGGTGACAACACGAACAAAGGACAAGAAATGACGAACGTAATCGACTGGCTCCTCGACCTCTTCCGTGATCCGGTTCGGGCACAGGAGTTCATCACCGACCCGAGCCGCTCCATGGTTGCGGCCGGCGTCTCCAACGTGACTGCGGCCCAGGTTCAGGCCGTCGCCGCCACGGTGGCGCCTGCGGCACTCGTCCACGGCGGCGGCGACCCGGTCTACGGGCTGCAGCAGGCCGTTGCCCAGACCCACGGCATCGCGTTCGCCCCGCAGCGCCAGACCGACGTGCTGTCGAACAACGACACACTCAGCCACAACGACACCCGCTTCATGAGCCCTGACACCCACATCGCCAACTCGGCGGGCGAGGACCAGCAGCAGGGTGTCGGCAACTTCGACCTCGACTTCGGTGACATCACCCTCGGTGACAAGACCTCCAACACCGCCACCGACGGCGGCGTGGTCAACACCGGCACCGCGGGTGACATCGACACCACCAACGTCGAGGGTGACGGCAACGTGGTCGGCGACGACAACGAGAACGTCAACACCGGCGACATCGACGACTCGAACGTCAACATCGGTGAGGACAACGACATCGACGACAGCGGCGACCAGACCGCCGGCGGCGACGTCATCTCGGACAACGACGGACCCGTCATCAACGACAACGACATGAGCGGCGGCAACGGTGGCGGCGCGGTCGGCGGAGACGGCGGCGGGGGCCTCATCGGCATCGGCAATGACGGCGGCAACGCGTCGGGCGGGGCCGGCGGTTCCGGTGGCGGCGTTGTGATCGTCGACAACGACACCAGCAGCATCGGCGGAAACCAGACCACCGTCGACGGCGATGCGTCGGGTGATGTCTCCGGCGGCTTCGCCACCGTGGACAACTCCGGCCAGGACCACTCGGTGGACACCTCCGTCGACAACTCGGCCCAGGTGGACAGCTCCGTCGACAACTCGGCCCAGGTGGACACTTCCATCGACGTCGACAACTCGGTCGACGCCAGCCTGTTCTGATCGCAGCACGAAACACCGCCACTGGCGGGGATCGAAAGTCGATCCCCGCCAGTTGGCGCATCTACCGTTAGGGCATAGCCCGTTTACCGAAAGACCACATGACGCAGCCAAGTGATCCCCGCAAGGCCGGCGAGCCGGCCAGACCGGTGAAGGTGATCGTCGAGCTGATCGACCACACCAGCAAGATCGCCGATACGAATGAGCGCGGTGATCTGGTCGAACGCCTGGCGAGGGCCAAGGCTCGGATCACCGACCCGCAGATCCGGGTGGTGATCGCCGGGCAGCTCAAGCAGGGCAAGAGTCAGCTGCTCAACTCGCTGCTGAACGTCCCGGTGTCCCGCGTCGGCGACGACGAGAGCACGGTGCTGCCGACCGTGGTGTCCTACAGCGAGAACACCTCGGCGAAGCTGATCGTCGCGCGGCCCGACGGGGCGGAGCCCGAGGCGATCGACATCGAGATGGCCGACATCAAAAACGACCTGCGCCGCGCCCCGCAGGCGGGCGGGCGCGAGGTGCTGCGGGTCGAGGTCACCGCCGCCAGCCCCCTGCTCAAGAACGGACTGGCGTTCGTGGACACGCCGGGGGTCGGCGGGCACGGTCAGCCGCATCTTTCGGCGACGCTGGGGCTGCTGCCGGATGCCGACGCGCTCTTGATGTGCAGCGACACCAGCCAGGAGTTCACCGAACCCGAATTGACCTTCATGCGGCAGGCATTCGAAATCTGCCCGCTGGCAACGATCATCGCCACCAAGACCGACCTGTATCCGCACTGGCGCACCATCGTCGAGACCAACAAGGGGCATTTGGATCGCGCGGGTTTGCCCATTCCGATCATCCCGTCGTCCTCGCTGCTGCGCAGCCACGCGATCCAGCTCAACGACAAGGAACTCAACGAGGAGTCCAACTTCGGAGCCATCGTCAAGTTCCTCGGCGACCAGGTGCTCTCCCGGCAGAACGACCACATTCGCGATCAGGTCCTCGCCGAGATACGTTCGTCCGCAGAACATCTGACCCTCAAAGTGGACACCGAGCTGGCGGCGCTCAACGATCCCGATGTTCGCGAGAGGCTCAAGGCGGAACTCGAGCGTCGCAAGGAGGAAGCCTCCGACGCGCTGCAGCAGACAGCGCTCTGGCAGCAGGTCCTCAACGACGGAATCGCCGATCTCACAGCCGATATCGATCACGATCTGCGCGGCCGGTTCCGGATCATCAGCCAGCACATCGAAAAAGAGATCGACT
The DNA here is from genome assembly GCF_000230895.2 of Mycolicibacterium rhodesiae NBB3. The sequence continues at coordinate 1,372,577 of NC_016604.1, read as the reverse complement.
CCTGCGATCCGACGCAGCACTGGGCCGAGATCGGCACCGAGTTGGAGAACGCGATCGCCACCGCGGTAGGGGACAACTTCGTCTGGGCCTACCAACGCGCCCAGGTGCTGGCCGAAGAGGTCGGCCGAACCTTCACCGAGGCCGGTCTCGACGCGGTCAAGATGCCGCAGATCGATGCCCGGGAGATGGGCGCCAGCCTCGGCGAGGTCAAATCGCTGGCCAGTCTGGAGGCCAAGCCGGTCGGTAAGGTCCGCAAGCTCACGATGGGCATGCAGGGGTCCTACGGCGGTGTGCTGATGTTCGGCATGATGACGTCGTTCGCGGGCCTCGGCATGTTCAACCCGCTGTCGCTGGGCGCCGGTCTACTGATGGGCCGCAGCGCCTACCGAGAGAACATGGACAACCGCATGATGCGGGTACGCAACGAGGCGAAGCTGAACGCCCGCCGGTTCATCGACGACGTCTCCTTCGTCGTCAACAAGGAATCGCGAGATCGGCTCAAGGGCATCCAGCGACAACTGCGTGATCACTATCGCGGCATCGCCAACCAGACGACTCGCTCGCTGAACGAGTCACTGCAGGCGACTATCGCCTCGGCGAAACTCGAGGAGAATGAACGCGACACCCGGGTCAAGGAACTCGAGCGCCAACTCAACATCCTCAAGCAGGTGACCGACCACGCGGAGAAGCTCGCGGTACAGGGCACCTAAGCTGGTCACTCGATGAGCACGAGCGACCAGGTGCGGACAATCCTGGACGGTACCGTCCAGGCGTACCGGTCCGACCCCGCGTACGCGCAACGTCCGGACGTGCACAACGAACTCGACTGGATTGCCCGCCGGCTCAATCAGCCGATCCGCATCGCACTGGCGGGAACTCTCAAGGCGGGTAAGTCGACCCTGGTGAATGCCCTTGTGGGAGAGGACATCGCGCCCACCGACGCCACCGAGGCAACCCGCATCGTCACCTGGTTCCGGCACGGTCCCACTCCGAAGGTGACCGCCAACCACCGCGGTGGCCGCCGGTCCAACGTGCCGATCGGGCGCAACGCCGTCGAAGGTGGTCTGACGTTCGACTTCGCCGACCTCGATCCCGAGGACGTCGTCGACCTCGATGTGGAGTGGCCGGCCACCGAACTGATCGACACGACGATCATCGACACCCCGGGAACGTCGTCGCTGTCCCGCGACGTCTCCCAGCGCACCTTGCGGCTGCTGGTCCCCGACGACGGCGTTCCGCGCGTGGACGCCGTGGTGTTCTTGCTGCGTACGCTCAACGCCGCGGACATCGCGCTGCTCATGCAGATCGGCGAGCTGGTCGGCGGGTCGGCCGGGGCGCTCGGGGTGATCGGCGTCGCTTCGCGCGCCGACGAGATCGGCGCGGGCCGCATCGACGCGATGCTCTCGGCCAAGGACGTGGCAGCGCGGTTCACCACCGAGATGGACAGGACCGGCATCTGCCAGGCGGTGGTGCCGGTGTCGGGACTGCTCGCACTGACCGCGCGCACGCTCCGGCAGAGCGAGTTCGTCGCGCTGGAGAAGCTGGCCGCCGTCGACGCCGTCGAGCTGACGAAGGCAATGCTGTCGGTGGACAGATTCGTCCGCGAGGACAGTTCGTTGCCGGTCGATGCCGCCACCCGGGCCGCGCTGCTGGAACGGTTCGGCATGTTCGGGATCCGGATCTCGATCGCGGTGTTGCGCGCGGGAGTCAACGATTCGGTGGCACTGGCCGACGAACTGCTGGAACGCAGCGGTTTGGTGGCATTGCGTGATGTGATCGACCAACAGTTCGCGCAGCGGTCCGACCTGCTCAAGGCTCACACCGCGCTGGTGTCACTGCGGCGGTTCGTCGAGAAGAACCCCATCTACGCGAGTTCCTACATCATCGCCGACATCGACCCGCTGCTCGCCGACACCCATGCGTTCGAAGAGTTGCGGTTGCTCAGTCAATTACGTTCTCGGCCAACCACATTGAATGAGGACGAGATGGCCTCATTGCGGCGCATCATCGGCGGTTCGGGCACCGACGCCGCCAGCAGACTCGGCCTGCAACCCGATGCGCCGTACGACGGCCCGCGCGCTGCCTTCGCGGCGGCTCAGCGCTGGCGTCGACGGGCCGAACATCCACTCAACGATCCCTTCACCACGCGCGCCTGCCGAGCGGCGGTCCGTAGCGCCGAGGCGATGGTCGCGCAGTACGCCGCTCAGGGCCGCTAGGACCGCCGAAAGTACGGTTGTTGTACACAAATCGCGAGTGCGGGCGTCAACAACCGTGCGCTCGGCGGCCGGGTGTCACGGAGCCGGCGGTGTCACCGTTTCGGTCACGGTGCTGGTCTCGGTGCTCGTGCTGATACTCGTGCTGACGCTCGGGGTCGTCGTCGTGGTGGTGGTCGGCGGCGTGGTGGTCGGCGGCGTCGTGGTCGTTGTCGTCGACTCGGTGGTCGTCGGGGTGTAGGTCTCGGTGACGGTCTCGGGCGCCCTTGTGCTCGTGGTCGTCGGCGTCACCGACCTCGACGTCGTGGTGAGCGGTGTCAACGTGGTCTGCTCGGAGGGCTCGTCGCCGCCGGTGATGAGCTTGGCCAGCCCGAACACGATCAACGCGATCACCACCGCGCCGAGGGCGCCGAAGCCGACGAGAGCGGCGGGTTTGCGATACCACGGCACCGGATCGCCTGGGGGTTCGTCGTATCCGCCACCGCCGTAGTTGGCGTAGACGGTCGGGTCGTCGTCCGGATGGTTCTGGTCGTCGGGAGGTCCGTATCGCGCCACGGCCACCGATAGTAGGCGCTCAGGGGAACGGATTGAACGTGCGTGTCACATTGGTGCGGGGTCGTTGCCGAGTCGTTCGGGTGGGCTCGGCAGTCTCTTCCTCCTCGGTGCGAGCGGTCGTCGGCTCGGTCGAGGTCTCGCTGCTGCTCGACGTGGTCGATGACGACGAGGACGATGATGACGACGATGACGCGGAACCCGACGGTCCGTCGATGTCGGTTGTCTGCGGCGGGCTGGTACTTGTGATGGTCTGGGTGGTGGTGCCGGTCGTGGCAGACTCCGAGGCGGTCGCGGAATACGTCGGCGCGATGTAGTCGATCGGGGCCTGTTCCGGTTCGCCGAATTGGCGGGCCACCGCCATGGCGGCGGCGATGAGGATGCCGATGACCACGATCGCGATCAGGCTTGCCCCGACGACCTCTGGCGTGCGGTTGTACCAGGGCTCCTCTTTGTCGTCATCCTGGCGCCGGCCTGCCACGGCCACCGATAGTATCCGCGACCTGCGCACCTACGCCTGTTCAGCCGAGCTGGCCGATCACCTCAGATGCGAAGAAATCGACGTGGTCGAGGTCGGACATATCCAATACCTGCAGGTAAACACGCTGCACACCCAGCTGCAGGTAGGGGCCGAGCTTGTCGGCGATCTCGGAAGGCGCCCCACCAGCGGGGAGTTGCTGCGCAGCTCATCGACCTCGCGGCCGATCGCGGCGGCGCGGCGGGCGATCTCCTGGTCGTCGCGACCGGCGCACACGACAAACGCGGCGGAGTAGGTCAGTGATTCGGCGGCGCGTCCGGCGTCGGCCAGCGCCGCGGCAACCCGCTCGTACTGCGTCTTGGCCACCTCCAGCGGCGCGAACGGGATGTTGAACTCAGCGGCGAATGCCGCGGTCAGCGCCGGTGTGCGCTTGGCCCCGGCACCTCCGATGATGATCGGCGGATGTGGCGACTGGACAGGTTTGGGCAGGGCCGGTGACTCCGCGACGGTGTAGTGGGTGCCGGAGTAGTCGTAGGTCGCACCCGCCGGTGTCGTCCACAGCCCGGTGATGATGCTCAGCTGTTCGGTCAACCGGTCGAAGCGTTCACCCAGTGGCGGGAACGGGATGCCGTAGGCCTTGTGCTCGGCCTCGAACCAGCCCGCCCCGAGGCCCAGCTCCACACGCCCACCGCTCATCTCGTCGACCTGCGCGACGGCGATCGCCAGCGGGCCGGGGTAGCGGAACGTGGCCGACGTGACCAGCGTGCCGAGTCGGATCGAGGTCGTCTCACGCGCGATGCCGCCCAGCGTCACCCACGAGTCGGTGGGCCCCGGCAGCCCGTCTCCGCTCATCGCGGTGAAGTGGTCGGAGCGGAAGAACGCCGAGTACCCGGCGGCCTCGGCGGTGCGGGCGACCGCCAGCTGGTCGCCGTATGTTGCGCCCTGCTGGGGTTCGACGAAGACGCGGAAGTCCAGTGACGAAGCCATGGGCGCCAGCCTAGGCGTGGGCCATGGCCAGGCGTTCAGAACACCTCGAGGCCCGACGTGTTGAGGAACATGCCGTGGCCGGTCCCGTCATTGGTGAACCGGGTACCGTCGCCGCCCGCCTCGATCGTCCAGCCGAGCGCACGGTAGGTCTGATAGTCCAGCGTGACGACGGGGATGTTGCCGAGGTTGCCGACCACGAAGGTCATGCTGCCGTCGGCGGTGAGGTTGACCCCGTTGGCGGGCATGCCGTTCTGCTCCGGCGGGCTGTCGAACTGCGTCTCGCAACTGACATCGGCCTCGGAGATCTGGCACCGTGTTTTCCCCGACTTGGTTTCTATGAACACATAGCCGGATTCGTCGGGTGTCAGCGTCGACGCGCCGGGCTGCTGAGACGTCGGTGGTGCGGACGGGGTCGGGCTGCTGGTCGACGGGGTTCGTGTCGGTCTGCTCGTCGGAAAACTCGGCTCGGTCGGCGACCCGCTGGATGCGACCGGATTGCCGTCGATGGTTGTGCCGCAGCCAGCGGCCAGCATGGTCGTGGACAGCAGAAGACCAACGGCGAGGACGACTTTCGCCCGGTAAGGCATGGCGACAGATTACAAGCCGCGGCGTGCGGAACGGACCGCCTGAGCGGCCTGCGCGTCGGAGAAGGTCAGCCGAGCCTCGTCGCGGCCCGCGACGAACAGCGTCAGTTCCCCGATGTCACCGGTGACCGTCAGCTCGGGTCCGCTACCGACGACCGCGACCTTCTCGCCGTCAGGGGTCAGCAGCGTCACCCGCGCGGGCACCTTGCCCATCGTCAGCCGGGCCATCATGGCGAGCGGCCGCCGCAACGCGTTGAGCGTCTCGGCATCGAGAGCGCGTGGCTCCCAACCAGATTGGGCTCTGCGGACGTCTTCGTGGTGGATGAACATCTCGTCCATGTTCGCCACCGCATCGAAAAGCTTGAACGGCGACAGCAGTGGCGGGCCGGACGCGATCTTGTCTACCAGCTCGTCCCACCCGGTGGACGAGGCGGTCTGGCGCTGCACCTTGTCGGTGTAGCCGGCGAGAAACGGGATTGCGATGCCGGGTGCGGCGTCGAGCCTGCGCTCCCTGACCACCAGGTGTGCCGCGAGGTCTCGCGTCGTCCATCCCTCGCACAGGGTGGGCGCATCGGGGCCGGTGTCGCTCATCGTCGCTACGAGGGCGGCGCGTTCGCGCTGGGCTGCGGTCATGGGTAGACCTTAAGGCGATTTGCCCGGATCAACCTCGGCGAGGGTGAAGTAATTCTCTTCCTCCTGCAGGAAGTGCAGCCGCAGCACGGCGTGCAGTCCGTACAGGCAGGCGAGCAGGTCGTCGATCTGGTCGGGCTGGATGGCGTTACTCGCCCGGGCGACCGCGACGTGCGCTCCGATCCGGTCGGACAATCGCTGGATTTCTGCGTGCGTACGGCTCATCGTGGCAGTTGCCTCCCCGCCCCCGAGAGGCTGTGCCAGAGCGGGATAGAGGCGGTTCTCCTCGGCCTGCTCGTGCGGCAGGATCCGCTCGACGAGCAAGCTGTGCGCGCGGATGAGCGAGTCCAACGCCGATTGATCCGCAGCCGCGACCAAGCTGTCGGCGGCAGAACGTAGCACGTCGACGGTATCGCGCAAGTCATCGTGTTCGGATGCGAAGCGCCGCAACATGTTCTCTGTGTCGGCGGACAGGTTGACCTCCACCGCCGGGTTTCCGCCCAATGCGCGAAGTGCGTTGAGGATCACGGCGATGTCGATGCCTTCCTGAAGAAGGGCACCTGCCGCAGGAGGCAGCCAGCCGAGCGCAGCGACTGCCATCGCCACCAGAGACAGCGTCATGCCGACGACCGCGCTTTGGACGGCGATCCGACGAGACCATCTGGCAGTGTCCATCGCATCGGCGAGCCGGTCCAGCCGGTCGGTCGTCAACACGATGTCGGCGGCTTCCGACGACGCCGTGGCACCCCGTGCACCCATCGCGACACCGACGGTGGCCGCGGCCAGCGCCGGAGCATCGTTGACGCCGTCGCCGACCATCACGGTCACCGCACGCTCCCTCTCGGCGCGCACCGCGGCCACCTTGTCGGCCGGACTCTGCTGGGCGTACACCTCATCCAAACCGAGGATGTTGGCGACTTCGCGGGCAGGTTCGGCGCGATCTCCGGTCAACATGACCAGGCGGTTGAGCCCCGATGAACGCAGACGTCGGACCGTGCGGGGCGCATCGCGACGCAACGGATCCTGCAACAGCACTGCGCCGGCAGGTTTCTCGTCCACCCACACCCACGCGATCGCTGCCGAGTCCAGGCGTGCACGGTTGACGGTGGCCCGTGCCCAATCAGCGTCCACGCCGTCTCCGGTCGACTTTCCCACCCGGACGCGGTGGCCGCCGACGGTCCCGGTGACACCGCGGCCGGCCTCCTCGACGACATCGTGCGGCAACGACAGCCTGTAGCCGCGCGTCGCGGCCTCGGTCACGATCGCCTCGGCCAGCACGTGTGGCGACACCTGGTCCACGGATGCCGCCAATCGAAGGATCTCGGCGGCCTCATTCCCCGGTGCAGCGGCCACATCCAGGACGACGGGGCGTCCCATGGTGAGCGTTCCGGTCTTGTCCATCACCAAAGTGGTTGCGCTCCCGAGGCTTTCCAAACCGCCGCCGCTTCGTATGACGACGCCGTGGCGGGAAGCGCGTGACAACCCCGATACGATCGCCACCGGCGCGGCGAGCAGCAACGGACACGGCGTCGCGACCACCAGGACCGCGACTGCGCGCACTGCGGACCCAGAGGCCAGCCAGGTTCCACCGGCGACAATCAGTGTCAACGGCAAGAACCACGCTGCGTAGCGGTCGGCCAACCTCACGATCGGCGCGCTTTCGGCACCCGCTTCCTGCGCCAATCGCACCACGCCTGCATACGTGCTGTCCTGCGCGGTCGCGGTGGCCCGCAGCTCGAAAGCACCGCCTGCGTTCACCACGCCGCTGCGAACCGGTTCGCCGGCGACGCGTTCGACGTGGAGCGGTTCGCCCGTGAGCACCGATTCGTCCAGTACGGCGACCGAGCCGACGACGCGCCCATCGACCGGCACGACCTCACCGGGTCCGACCACCAACAGGTCTCCGACGGCCACGTCGGCGATCGAAATGACCGTCACATCCGAGCCGATCCGCCGTCGTGCCGATCGGGGAGCGTGCTCGAGAAGGGCTCGCAGATCGTGGGAGGCTCGACGCTGCGCTGCGGCTTCGAGTGCGCGTCCGCCGGCCAGCATCACCGCGATGAGTGCGCCGGCGAGATATTCGCCTACCAGGATCGTGCCGAGGAGCGACAACACGGCGATCAGATCGACACCGACCCGACCGCGCCGCAGCGCCGCGACGACCCAGAACACCGCAGGCCCCAGCGCGATCAACGTGCCGGTCATCCACCAGAGGTCTGCCGCCTCACGCAGTCCCGTCAGCCACAAGACCCCGCCTATGGTCAGCGCGCCGAGAGTGACGAGTACCAGAAGCGGCTCGAGCAGCGCTCGCCACCGTGCCTGGCGTACGAGGTTCGGGTTCACCTCGTCCACGCTGCTCTTCGCGATTGGTCGGGCGATAGTGGAATCGGCCACCTTGCCTACGGTCGAAAGTCTTCGTGGACCCAGGTCGAAAGGCTCTATGGGCGCGACGCGCGGCCGTCGAGCCTCGAAGGGGCAATCCGGTGGAAGGCCGTTCAGACATGCAGGTTGACGGACGCGAGGTCGCCGTCGCGGGCAGCTTGCTACAGCCTCTGCTCCGACGAGGCGATGACCTCCGTCGGCTCGTGCTGGCAGCGTTGATCTCGGCACTGGCTGCCGCGGGCTCCGCGATGGTCCCCGAGGAATCGGTCGTGGCCCTCGAGCGGTCGATATCGGGGATTGTCGGCGTGCTCAGCCCTGACTGGTCTGGGCGCCTCTACCTGATGTACGGCAGCACGCTGATATTCCTGCCGTTGGGGATACTTTTCAGTCTGTCTGTTCCACTGGAAGATCCTGCGGGCAGCTGTGGCTGCAGGACTGGTCGCGGTCGTCGCTGTGTCGCGGTTCCTCGATGATCCCGGGTGGGTCGCAATGATCGCCGCGGTTCTGACGGTTTCGGGTCCGTGGCTTTCCGTCGGCTGGCGGCGGAGCGGCTGGGCGTTGCTCCTGGCTTTCGGGCCGATGCATCTGGTCTTCAGCGCTGAGGTGCCGGCCGGGTCCCTGCTCGGGCTGTCTGTCGGTTGGTTCGTCGGCGCAGCGGTTGCCCTCGTGGCGAATACGTCCGCGCTCGAGGTGCCCGTCGAGGAGGCTGTCGCAGCGATGGCGAAACGAGGATTCCTCGCGACCGGACTCACCGTGCTGCGGCCTGCCGGACGGGGTCCGCTGATCTTCTCGGCGGTATCCGACGTGTCGGATTCACGTGCCGTCATCGAGCTGTACGGCCCCAATCACACCGGTGGCGGAGCTCTGCGTCAGGTATGGCGGTCGGTACGCCTGCGATCCGACGAAGCCCCACCCCTGCAGGCATCGCTGCACCGCGTCGTGGAACACCGGGCGCTCATGGCGATCGCGGTCGCCGATGCGGGTGTTGCGAACATCGAGACGATGGCATTCACCGCACTCCGACGGGGATGGATCATGTACGCACACACGCCGGTCAGGGGCACACCGATTGCCGAAGGCATGGGGGCGTCTTCTGTCGATTCCGCGTGGAAAGCGCTTGGCGTGCTGCACCTTCGGGAAATCGCCCATAATGATTTGAGACGCAGTGAGATCACCGTCGAGGACGGCTCCGCTCGTTTCGGTGGATTCCAGCATGCGGAGTTCGGTGCGACCGACGCTCAACTCCAGTCCGATATAGCCCAACTTCTTATCGCCACCAGCGAGCCCGATGGGTCGGGGACGGCGGTCGGGGCGGCGATCGCCGTCTTCGGTGAGGATGCAGTGCTGGCGGCGTCGGGACGACTGACCAAATCCGCGTTGCCGCGGCGGATCCGAACGTCCGTCGGGGACCTCGACGCGGTGGTGGCCCTCCTACGCCGGGAAGTGATGCTGCGGACCGGTGCCGAGCGGATTCCGCCGGAGACGGTCACCCGATTCTCGCGCACCCAGATCATCCAACTGGTGTTGCTGGTGGCGCTCGTCTATGTCGCCTATCCGTTCCTCAGCACACTGCCGACGTTCCACTCTGCGCTGAAGACAGCGAACTGGTGGTGGGTCGCATTCGGGCTGACAGCGTCGGTCCTGACGTACTTGGGTGCGGCGACAGCGCTGTGGGTGTGCGCCTCCAGGACAGTGAATTTCAGGCGACTGGTGGTGGTGCAGGTGGCCAGTACGTTTGCTGCTGTGACCACCCCGGCTGGTGTGGGTGGGCTGGCGCTGAGTGCTCGATACCTGCAGAAGAACGGACAGGGTTCGGTCCGTGCCACTGCGGCGGTGGCACTGCAACAAGCAGTGCAGGTGATCACACACATCGCCCTGCTGACGTTCTTCGGCGTCGCGGCCGGTGTATCGGCGGACCTTTCACACTTCGTTCCCAGTGCGACTGTGCTTTTCCTTTTGGCCGGTGCCGCACTCGGCATCGTCGGGCTGCTGATGTTCGTACCGAGGCTGCGGCGGTGGCTGGGCACCTCGGTGCGTCCGCGCGTGACCGCGGTCGTGGACGACCTAGTCACTCTCGCCCGGGCACCCCATCGGCTCGCGCTCATTGTGTTCGGTTGTGCGACAACGACTCTTGGTGGCGCGTTGGCGCTGTGGGCCAGCATCGAGGCGGTTGGCGGCGCCGCTACGTTCGTGACTGTCACCGTAGTCACGATGATCGGCGGCACTCTCGCGTCGGCCGCCCCGACGCCAGGCGGTGTGGGAGCGGTCGAAGCCGCGCTGATCGGAGGTCTCGCAGCGTTCGGAGTACCCGCTGCCGTGGCTGTTCCGTCCGTGTTGTTGTACCGGATTCTCACGTGTTGGTTGCCGGTGTTCGTGGGGTGGGGGGTGACACGGTGGTTCACGGCCAAGGACATGATTTAGCGCCGGCCCCGAATTCGAGAGAGCCACATTTAGCCGCCTGAAGGGGGCCGGGAACAAATCCGCGAAGCATGCCGTTGACCCCACTGACAGTTGAGCGTAAGTCACTCAAGTCTGGGTTGACAGGATAAGGTTGGCCGGAGCAGTCTTGAGTGCGGTGCACTCAGACCCAATAGATGGACTAATTCAGGAGGAACAACCATGGCTCGTGCGGTCGGAATCGACCTCGGGACCACCAACTCCGTCGTCGCGGTACTGGAGGGTGGCGACCCCGTTGTCGTAGCCAACTCAGAAGGCTCCCGCACCACGCCGTCCGTCGTCGCGTTCGCACGCAACGGCGAGGTGCTGGTCGGTCAGCCCGCCAAGAACCAAGCGGTGACCAACGTCGACCGGACCATCCGTTCGGTCAAGCGCGAAATGGGCACCGATTGGTCCGTCGAGATCGATGACAAGAAATACACCCCTCAGGAGATCAGCGCACGCGTGCTGATGAAGCTCAAGCGTGATGCGGAGAGCTACCTGGGCGAGGACATCACCGACGCGGTGATCACCGTGCCGGCGTACTTCAACGACGCCCAACGGCAGGCCACCAAGGAGTCCGGGCAGATCGCGGGCCTCAACGTGCTGCGCATCGTCAATGAGCCGACCGCCGCGGCGCTGGCCTATGGGCTGGACAAGGGCGAGAAGGAACAGACCATCCTGGTCTTCGACCTCGGTGGTGGCACGTTCGACGTGTCGCTGCTGGAGATCGGCGAGGGTGTGGTCGAGGTTCGCGCAACCTCCGGTGACAACCACCTCGGTGGTGACGACTGGGACGACCGGATCGTCGAATGGCTCGTCGACAAGTTCAAGGGCACGTCGGGCATCGACCTGACGAAGGACAAGATGGCCATGCAGCGGCTGCGTGAAGCTGCCGAGAAGGCCAAGATCGAGCTCTCGAGTTCGCAGAGCACCTCGATCAACCTGCCCTACATCACGGTCGACTCGGACAAGAACCCGCTGTTCCTCGACGAGCAGCTGACGCGTTCTGAGTTCCAGCGCATCACACAGGATCTGCTGGACCGCACCCGCAAGCCGTTCCAGTCGGTGATCGCCGACGCGGGCATCTCAGTGGGTGACATCGACCACGTGGTGCTGGTCGGCGGTTCGACCCGGATGCCCGCGGTCTCCGAGCTGGTCAAGGAAATGACCGGCGGCAAGGAGCCCAACAAGGGCGTGAACCCCGACGAGGTCGTCGCCGTGGGCGCCGCGCTGCAGGCCGGTGTGCTCAAGGGTGAGGTGAAAGACGTTCTGCTGCTTGACGTCACGCCGCTGTCCCTCGGTATCGAAACCAAGGGTGGCGTCATGACCAAGCTGATCGAGCGCAACACCACGATCCCAACCAAGAGGTCGGAGACCTTCACCACGGCCGATGACAATCAGCCGTCGGTGCAGATTCAGGTCTTCCAGGGTGAGCGTGAGATCGCCGCGCACAACAAGCTGCTCGGCAGCTTCGAGCTGACGGGGATCCCGCCGGCTCCGCGCGGTGTGCCCCAGATCGAGGTCACGTTCGACATCGACGCCAACGGCATCGTGCATGTGACCGCGAAGGACAAGGGCACCGGCAAGGAGAACACGATCCGAATCCAGGAGGGCTCCGGCCTTTCAAAGGAGGAGATCGACCAGATGATCAAGGACGCCGAGGCACACGCCGAGGAGGACCGCAAGCGTCGTGAGGAGGCCGACGTCCGCAACCAGGCGGAGTCGCTGGTTTACCAGACCGAGAAGATCGTCAAAGAGCAGCGCGAAGCCGAAGGCGGATCGAAGATCCCCGCGGACACGCTGGACAAGGTCGATTCCGCGGTCGCCGAAGCCAAGTCGACGCTCGAGGGCACCGACATCGCGGCCATCAAGGCGGCGATGGAGAAGCTCGGCGTGGAGGCCCAGGGCTTGGGTCAGGCACTGTACGAGGCCACCCAGGCCGAGCAGACCGCTGGCGGAGCCGGCGAGTCGGCAGCCGGTCCGGCCGATGACAACGTGGTAGACGCCGAGGTCGTCGACGACGATGAGGAGCGCAAGTGAGCCAGAACGATTCGCACGAGCCGGTGACTGTCACCGACAAACGGCGCATCGATCCGGACACCGGCGAGATCCGTGAAGCGGGAGCCAGTCCGGCCCCCGGAGCCGCTGGGGCGGCGACATCCAGCCCCAGTGGGCCGGGACCGGACGACTTCCCGGGCGAGAGTCCCGAGGAGGCGGGTAAGGCGGCGGAGCTGATCGCGGACCTGCAGCGAGTGCAGGCGGACTTCGCCAATTACCGCAAGCGGGCGATGCGCGACCAGCAGCTCACGGCCGATCGCGCCAAAGCGTCGGTGATAAAGCAGCTGCTTCCGGTTCTCGACGATCTCGAACGGGCGCGCAGCCATGGTGACCTGGATGCCGGTCCGCTGAAGTCGGTCGCCGACAAGCTGTCGACCGCCCTTGAGGGACTCGGCCTTTCGGGCTTCGGTGAGGAGGGCGACGCCTTCGACCCCGCGCTGCACGAGGCAGTGCAACACGAAGGTGAGGGCACCCACCCGATCGTCGGAACCGTCATGCGCCGCGGCTACAAAGTCGGCGACCAAGTCGTGCGCCACGCCATGGTGGGCGTGGTCGACACGATCCCCGATGCCGCCGATAACACCGGCTCAGACGCACAAGACACCGCAGAATCAGACTAAGAACTAGTCATCAGGTAAGGAGGTGACGCGGTATGGCCCAGCGTGAGTGGGTCGAAAAGGACTTCTACAAGGAGCTCGGCGTCGCCTCTGACGCCAGCGAGCAGGACATCAAGCGGGCGGCCCGAAAGCTGCTCGCGGAGAACCATCCCGACCGCAACCCCGGCAATCAGGCGGCTGAAGACCGCTACAAGGCCGTGTCGGAAGCCAAGGAAGTGCTGTCGGACCCTGCCAAGCGCAAGGAGTACGACGAGACCAGAAGGCTTTTCGCCAACGGCGGGTTCGGTCGCGGTCGCTTCGGTGGCGGAGGTGGCGGCAACTTCGGTGGATTCGGTTCCGAGGGCGGCGAATTCAACCTGAACGATCTGTTCGACGCGGCGGGCCAGACCGGCGGCGCCAACATCGGGGATCTGTTCGGCGGTCTGTTCGGGCGCGGAGCTCAACAGCCGCGGCCTTCTCGGCCACGACGGGGTAACGACCTCGAGACCGAGACCGAGTTGTCCTTTCTCGAAGCCACCAAGGGCGTGATGATGCCGTTGCGGCTCACCAGCCCCGCCCCGTGTACCAACTGCCATGGCAGCGGTGCACGACCGGGCACCAGCCCGAAGGTGTGCCCGAACTGCAACGGGTCGGGCGTGATCAACCGCAACCAGGGGGCGTTCGGATTCTCCGAACCGTGCACAGAGTGCCGGGGCAGCGGATCGATCATCGAAAACCCCTGCGACGAATGCAAGGGCACCGGTGTGACGACCAGGACCCGCACCATCAACGTGCGGATCCCACCGGGCGTCGAGGACGGTCAGCGTATCCGGCTGGCCGGCCAGGGCGAGGCCGGGCTGCGCGGCGCTCCCTCGGGTGACCTCTATGTCACCGTGCACGTCAAAGCGGACAAGGTGTTCGGCCGCAACGGTGACGACCTCACCGTCAGTGTGCCGGTCAGCTTTCACGAATTGGCCCTCGGCACAACACTTTCAGTCCCGACACTGGAAGGCAAGGTCGGTGTCCGGGTGCCCAAGGGCACGTCCGACGGCAGGATTCTTCGGGTTCGCGGACGTGGAGTGCCGAAGCGGTCGGGCGGCCACGGCGATCTGCTCGTCACCGTGAAGGTGGCGGTGCCGCCGGACGTGGAGGGTGAGGCCGCCGAAGCGTTGGAGGCCTACGCGAAAGCCGAAAAGGCCAGTGGTTTCGATCCGCGGGCGAATTGGGCGGGTGCGTGATGAGCGCCAAGCGATCGAGTGACGGCGCCCACACCTTCCTGATCTCGGTGGCCGCCGAGCTGGCCGGTATGCATGCGCAGACTCTGCGCACATACGACCGGCTCGGTCTGGTCAGTCCGCAGCGCACCTCCGGCGGTGGGCGGCGCTATTCGCAGCATGATGTCGATCTGCTCCGCGAAGTGCAGCGACTGTCGCAGGACGAGGGTGTCAACCTCGCAGGCATCAAGCGGATCATCGAGCTCACCAACCAGGTGGAGGCGTTGCAGAGCCGCCTGCAGGAGATGGCTCGCGAGATCGACGAGCTGCGTTCGGCCCCCAGGGGCAAGAGCACGGCCCTGGTAGTCTGGCAGCCTCGCCACAAGCGCTGAGTCGGATCACCTGCACCACGTCTGGAAGTCTTTACTGTCGAATCCCGCGCAGCCGCGACTGTCGACCTTCGATGCGGCGATGTAGGGGCGATCGCCGGATCCCGTGAAGTAATAGTAGTTTTCGTCATCCTCGCCGTATAGCCACCAGTCGCCGGATCCGCTGTTCATCACAGTGGGCGTAAACGTCCATAATGACGATTCGCGGGGAATGACGTTGGACGGCTCTGTGATGAGTAGCCACGTATTCGACACGACGTTTGTGCTCAGCGCGACGAGGGCGCCCGCTGCGAGTGCGAGTAGGACACCGACCGTGGTCAGTGTGGCTGTTCCCTTGACCTGCACTAGGTCACCGTGACCGTAAAGCGCGCCGTCTCCGATTCGCCGGGCACCGCGGAGCGGTATCCGCCGCTGCGCAGCGAATCGGTCGGCGCGGCCATCGGTTCGATGGCGATGAGGTCGTCGCTGTCGGGTGCGAAGATTTGCGCTGCGGGATAACCCGTCTCGAACCGAACATCGATGCGGCGTTCGCCTCCGGTGAGTGAGAACACTGCCCCGGTGGGCACGTTGTCGAAGCCGTCGTCATAGGTGACCGACTCCAGCGACTTGTCGAGGGCGTCCCAGTCGTCGTGCTGTCCGGTCGGGATACCCCGGCTGTCCACCGGCAGATGCCGCATCGCCGGGGTGCTCAGCCGCCACTGCGCGCGCGGCACGCCGGGTATCGTGAAGTACGGGTGATAGCCGAAACACAGTGGCACGGAGGCTGATCCCGTCGCGGTCACGGTGGTCTCGATGGTGAGGGTGCGATCCGACAGCGTGACGGCCTGGGTCAGCACGTGGGGGAACGGGAAGGCCGCAAGCAGTGCTGGCTGCGCTGCGAAGTCCACGACGGCGGTCAGCGAGGTCGGCGACTGTGCGGTGATCTGCCAACCCGGATATGCCGCGAGGACACCGTGGATGGGCAGACCGTTGTCGTCGGTGCGCACTCCGCCTTTCCCGGGTGTGAGGGTGACCAGGACGCCGTTGCTCTCGTACTCGCGGGCTCCCAGCCGGTTCGCCCACGGGTAGAGGATCGGGATGCCCATCGTCTTGCCGTTGCTCACATAGGCGTCCAGTCCGCGGCGCTGCCCGAGGAACTCGTCAACGCCGTCGGCGAGCGAGGTGCCGATCATGCCGGCGCCCGGTACGAAGGTGGCCGTCAGCGAGGATGACGGGTCGTGAATCGTTATGGGCTCCAAATCGGGCATGTCCGAGATCCTGCCATGCTCGCGGTCGCGTCGTAACCGATCAGCCCGTCAACGGATCGTGCTGAATACGTTCGGCCGGAGCGCCTTTGGCGAGCAGTGCCGCCTTGGTGGCCTCGACCATCTCCGGACCGCCACAGATGAGGATCTGCCGATCACCCCACCCGCCGTACCGCGTGACGACATCCGGGAGCAGCCCCGTCTGGCGGACATGCAGACCGCGCGGCGGCGAGACGAGGGGGAAGTCCGCTGCCCACGGCGGATCGGTGTTGAACTCCGACACCGGCGTCACCGACAGCCACGGATTCTGCGAGACGATCTGCCACAGGGTGTGCAGATCGTAGAGCTCGCAGGGAAAGCGGGTACCGAAGAAAAGATGCACCCGCGGATTGACGGCCTTGCGGGTGAGATCCATGATCAGCGCCCGCAGGGGGGCGAGGCCGGTGCTGCCGGCGACCATGAGGACGTCACCTCCGTCGCGGTCTACGTGCATGCCGCCGTGCGGGTTGGACATGCGCCACCGGTCGCCGGGCCTCGTCTCACCGACGATCGCCGGACTCACCATGCCGCCGGGCACCGAACGGACGTGAAATTCGATTTTGCCGTCGCGGTCGGCGGGGATCGATGGGCTGAGGTAGCGCCACCGGCGCGGCCACTGCGGCACCTGGACGGTGACGTACTGACCAGGGTGGTAGTACAGCGGGTGGTCGAGCTGCAACCGGATCATCGAGACGTCTCGGGCGGGTCGGATGTGTTCGATCACCGTGCCGTCGCAGTAGGGCGGACCCTGCTCGGCGTCCGCCGCACCCCGCATCACCCCGACGAACAGTGCGACCGCGTCGTGAGCCGTTTGCTCGAGCCTGTCATCCCACGCGTCGATCAGCTGGGTGCGAAACGTCGTGAGCAGTGCATCC
Source organism: Mycolicibacterium rhodesiae NBB3 (assembly GCF_000230895.2). The sequence continues at coordinate 1,355,897 of NC_016604.1, read as the reverse complement.
CGGAGGCTGTCGTAATGCCGTTGCGTGACACCGTATTTGCGATGGTCGCGACCCAGTTGCGCGAGGAAGGCCACCGGCGCCTCGGCCCGCTGGTCGACGAGCTCGCCCAACACCCACGTCATTGCCTGCGCGAAGGCGCTGCGCTGCGCGGTCATGTCCGGGGGGAACAGATCGCGAACGGAAGTGTCGATGGCGAACCAGCGGGTGTAGAAACGCCGGATCAGGTCGTCGGAGCCGAGCGCAGGGTCGACGGCGTCACGCAGCGTTCGCAGCGCATCACGATCATCGAGCCCCACGTCGTTCGATAGTAAGCGCCGCGGTGACCACCAGTGCGATACCGAGCAGTGACCAGCAGGTCAGCACCACGATCGGCAGCGCGCCGCCGGCCCCGTCGAAGAATGCGGTTGACCGAAGCAGGGTGGCGTTGGCGCCCTGGGGTAGCCATTGACCCAGCTGACCCCAGCCGGTGGGCAGCATCTCCGGCGCGCTGGTCAGCCCCGACAGGGGGTTGCCGATCAACAGGGCGGCGACCGCGCCGAGAGCCAGCCCGAACCGGCCGAACAGCGAGCCGAGCCCGAGCATGGTCAACCCTGCGGCCAGAATGCCCAGCGACAAGCCGCCGGCGACGCCCCAGAAGTTCGCGTCGATCGAGCCGAGGACGTAGCGCAACAGCGCCGCGATGCTCACACCCGCGACACCGGCGAAGATTACGACGGCGGTGAACCGGGTCCAGACCTCGCGCTTGAGCGCGAGCACGAGAGCGACCGCGGGCAGCAGTCCGGCGAGGGTGATCGGTAATGCCGACGCGGCCAGCCCGGCGCCGCGCGGATCCTGGACGGTCGGCGGGGCCAGATCCTCGGTGGCCAAGGGAACTCCGGTTTTCGCGGCGATGCCATTGGCCATCTGGGTGAGCATCTGCGCGACCATCGGGCTGCCGCCGGTGGCGGTCAGCAGACGCGGTCCGTCGGGGCCGAAAGCGATGCCGCCGTAGACGTCCCGGTTGCGGATCGCATCCCGCAGCGCCTCCTCGCCGGGGTAGTAGGTGATCGTGAAGGCGCCCGGCGCCTGCTTCTGAAGAGTGGCCGCGACTTCTCCACTTGCCGACTGGGGGCCGGCCGCGCCGATCGGCACGGCGTGCGGTGCTGTACGCGCGGCGGGCAGAGCGAACGCGATCGCGACGAGGGCGATCGCGACGGTGAGCACCGCGATGATGCCGGTCGCCCGGATCGCGGCGGGCGGCTCGTGTACGGGTACGGCGTGGGTGTGCCGGTGCGCGGTGTCCGTCACCATCATCGACCTCTTTTCATTCATCGTTGAATTAATGCGGCTGAGCGTAACGCGCGGGCGCGATGATTTCAACAGTCATTGAAATGCTATCGTCGATAGATGCCGTCACCAGCGAAGACGACCAAACGCCGGGGGCGCCGCCAGGGTGATCCGGTATCGCGCGACGCCGTCCTGGCAGCGGCAAAGGTGCGGTTCGCGACGGAGGGTTACGAGAAGACGACCCTGCGGGCGATCGCCGACGACGCCCACGTGGACCCGTCGATGTTGCTGTACCTGTTCGGCTCGAAGGCCGATCTGTTCCGCGAGTCACTGCGGCTCATCGTCGATCCGAGCGCGCTGGTGGCCGCGCTCACTGGAAGCTCCGACGACGACCCCGACATCGGGACCCGGATGGTGCGGACGTACCTGCGAATCTGGGAAGCACCCGACACCGGACCGAGCATGGTGGCGATGCTGCAGTCGGCCACCTCCAACTCCGACGCCCACGATGCGTTCCGCGCGTTCATGCAGAACTACGTGCTGACCGCCGTGTCCGGTGTGCTCGGGGGTGGGGAACAGGCCCGGTTGCGCTCGATGCTCGCCGCGAGCCAGCTGGTCGGCGCGGCGGTGCTGCGCTACGTGATGAAGGTGCCACCGCTGGCGACGCTGTCCGACGACGAACTGGTGCGGTTGATCGCGCCGACGGTGACGCGCTACCTCACTGCTGACGCCGATGAACTCGGGCTGCCCGACGTGGGGTGAGTTTCGTTCAGCCCGTGAATTCCCTTGAACAGCACCAAAAGTCCGATCACGACCAGGATTCCCGCGATGAGCACGGCGTGCTGGCGCTCCATCCACCCCTTGAGCCGCGTCAGCGGCGCATCGAGCCGCTCAGGCGACACCGCGTAGGCCAGGATCGGTAGCGCGACGGTCGAACCGGCGACCACGACGAACCAGAGGACGGCGAGCCACACGCGGGTATCTGCCATCCCCGTCGTGCCGATGGCCAAACCCGCTGCGGCACATATGAACAGCACCTTGGGGTTGACGATGGTGAGGACGAGGCCCGTCAGGCCCGCGCGAGCGGGAGTGAGCTTCGACATGCTCTGCAGCCATTTGGGAGTGTGCGCAGACTTCTTGCGATTGAGCCATCGGTAGATGCCGAACACAATCAGCAATGCGCCCACCACGATGCGCAACCAGGACGCCCAACCGGGTGGCTTGCCGCCGAGGCCCCCGATCAGACTCGACAGCTCGAGGAAGACACTCGTCAGCGCTGCCAGACCAACGAGCCAACCCGCGAGGAAGGCCAGCCCCGCCGGTCGCGGGCGGGGGGTGTGCAGCACCAACACCGCGGGGATGACCGATATCGGCGAGAGCGCCACGACCAGAGCCAGCGGGACGAGCTCGATAAGTACCGATCCCCAATCGCCCGACAATGCTCGCCCTTTCGTCGCATCATTCGACATGCAACCTAGCAATCATTGGCCGGCAGGACGGATCGTATGAACCGATGGACACCCTTGGCCCTTGCGTACGCCTTCTCGGCGATCGCGATCCACGTTCCCGCACCCGCGGCTGCCGACACCTGTCAGCCGTGCGCCGACGTGCTCGCACAGGAGATGAGATGGCTGGCGGCGATCACGGCCGGCGACGTCGCGACCGTCGAGTCGATCCTGGGTCCGGCATTCAAACACATCAACTCCGACGGCCGGCTGATCGACCGTGCCGAGGAGATTGCGAGCACCCAGCCCTTACCGTTCACGATGAACCCGTCCGAGCAGCTCGTCGACATCGCCGGCAACACCGCGGTCGTCCACGGCGTCAACACGTTGATGCAAGGCGGCCAGGTGATCGGCGTCGAGCGATTCACCGACGTCTTCGAGTTGCGGAACGGACAGTGGATGGCGCTGTCCGCTCAGGAGACCGCAACCTGAGCTGAAATCGCCGCCTGCAGCTCTTTTCCCAGCTAGGCTGCACATCGGTTACCGCCGCTTTGTAGCCACCCCGTGGAGAATGGAGAGGCCATGCGGCTTCGTCCCGGCCTACGTGTCCTTGTCGCTTTGCTCGCCGTTCTGTCGATGACGGCCGCCTCGACGACGGCTTGCTCGCGCACCAAAGAGTCGCCCGTGCCGCAGGCCGGGGTGAACGCGGGCCCCGACGGCAAGCCTGCCCCGTTCAGGGAACCCGTGCGGCTCTCCAGTGCGGACGGGGTGCTCGAGGTTCGGCTGTCGGCGCACCAGGGCACCGTCAATCTCGACACCGTCAAAGAGCCGGTGACCAATTTCCTCGTCTTCGGGTACGACCTGATCAAGGGTTCCTCGTCGGACGGATCGACGAAGGGTGACAATCTCTATCCCGCGCCAACGCTGCATGTGGAGCCGGGCGAGAAGCTGATCGTCCGCTACGACAACGACCTTCAGGATCTGACCATCGAAGACTTCTACGACCCCGCCATGACGCCCAAGGGCGGTGAGGTGCCGCTGTATCCGCCGCAACTCAAGGAGTCGCCGCTGAACCTGCATACCCACGGATTGCACATCAGCCCGTCGGGCAACGCCGACAACGTGCTGCTGTCGATCCCCCCGGGGATGGGCAACACCTTCACCTACGATGTGCCCGCGAACATGCCCAACGGGCTGTACTGGTATCACAGTCACCGCCACACCATGACCTCCCAGCAGACGTACGCCGGATTGGCCGGGCTGTTGGAGATCGGACGTCCCGACGGGAATCTGCCGCTGGTCACGCAGAACGATATCCCCATACGCAACATGGCAATTCAGTACAACTATGTGTTCGACCGTAAGGGCGAAGGTCATCAGCTCAACAACTACAGCTGGCCGCAGTGGGCGAGCACCCTCAAACCCCCGGAAGGGACCCAACTCGCCGACGGCACGTATCGGCCGAGCCTGGCTCCGGTGAACATCGCCGACACCTCCATGGGCTCCCAATACCTGACGCCCTGGTGGTCCGGCCCGCTGTCCCCGTTGAACAACCGAGGTCAGACCCAGTTCATCCCGTCGAACCTGATGAGTTTCGACAGCCCGACCACAAAGGTGGCCGAGGACCCCGAGCTGCCGGAGAATCAGCGCGATGTGCAGTTCACTGTCAACGGTCAGTTCCAGCCGGAGCTCAAGATCAAGCCGGGTCAGACGGAGATCTGGGTTGTGGCCAACATCAGTGACATCGCCTACATGACGGTCAGATTGACCGAGACCGCGACCGGCAACCATCCGAAGTTCGCGATCGTCGGCCAGGACGGCAACCCCTACACCCAGGTCGGCCGGCCGGTCTACGGAGACGGAACGACCCTGAGCGTACCGCCGGGATCGCGCTATGCGATCGCGGTGACGATGCCCACGGAGGGCGATCTGGTCCTGGAGTTCCCACCGGATCCGAAAGCCAAGCCGATCGTGAATCCTGGTGTGCTGTATACGAACAACGGCACCAAGGACACGCCCGCATTGCTGGGGACGCTGACCGTGGATCCGAAGTTCCTCAGCTTCGCCGACGGGTTCTTCGTCTTTCCCACGCAGACCCTGATCCGCGCCACGCAGGACACCAGCGGTGAGGGTGAGACCACGGCATTCGAACCGGGCCAGAACCTCGATGCTTACACATCGTTCGTGGACACGGCGGTGATGACACCGTCCGTCACACGCGAGATGACGATCACCGACACCATCGGCGGCGGGCTTGCCAGCAACAACGATCCCAAGGCTGTCATCTACATGTTCGAGCCGTCGGGATTTCCGAACGTCGGTCTGATCCAGCCACGACTCAACTCGGTTGAGGAATGGAAGATCATCAACATGAACAACGATGCGCATCCAATGCACATCCACGTCAACGACTTCCAGGTCATGGGCATCGACGACCCGAACCGGGGCAAGACGGGCGTGCAGCCGTGGGGCCTCGACAACGTCAACGTTCCCGCACCGATATTCAACGATATGCACGTGGTGAGCACCCCGGCGACACTGACGCTGCGCCAGGAGTTCCTGGAGTTCGCAGGCACCTACGTGATCCACTGCCACCGCCTCAACCACGAGGACAACGGGTTGATGGCCACCATCAACGTCATCCCGGAAGTGTCGACCTACGCCGTGGCGATACCGGGGTCGAAGGGTAAGCCGGCATCCGTTCAGATCCGGGACGGCAACGGCGACAAGGTCATCCAGACCGTGAATCCGTTCCCTGATTTCGAGGGCACCCCTTCGGTTGCGATGGCCGACGTGAACGGGGACATGATCCTCGATCTGGTTGCGGGCACCGGCGCAGGCGTGGCCCCGGAGGTGGCGGTGTTCGACGGCAACGACACCGACTTCGGGAAGTTCAGGACGGAGATCGCGCGGTTCGCCCCGTTCGACGCCGAATTCACCGGCGGGGTGGCGGTCGCCGGTGCCGACATCGACGGAAATGCGATGGCGGACAACATCATCGTCGGCACCGGCCCGGGAACCGAGTCGCAGGTCAAGGTCTATTCTTCGACACTCCCGTCCGAGTCGGGCAAGGCCCCGGAAGTCTTCTCCACGTTCACGCCGTATCCCGGATCGCAATCCGGGGTGACGATGGCCACCGGGATGGTGGAGTTCGGATCCGGCCGTGAGTCGATCGTCACCGCCCCCGGACCCGGCGAGCCGCCCTTGGTCAAGACGTTCCGATGGGACCTCTACACGCCGACCGCGCGGGCGCAGGCCAATGGTACAGCGACACAGGAACATTCGAATAGCCCCAAAGACCCCAAGATGACGTCGCAATTCCTGGCGTACGACGAGAACTACTCCGATGGGGTCGCACTGACGACCGGCTGGGTCGCGGGCGGTGAGGGCGGTGCGATGAGCATCGTCACCAGCCAACTCGGTGACAAGGGTAGGGTGCGCGTCTGGTCGAGCGGGTCGAAGCTGGACGGCCAACCGGGTATGTACCTGGAAAGTCCGAACCATCATTCGGAGAACATCGAGTACGCCGAGATCGCGTCGTTCGCACCGTTCGAAGGGCCCGCGACCGTTGCGACGACCAGCACCCTCTACGGCGCGGATCTCCTTGTGGCGGGGTCGATTCCCGGCGGTCAGGAGGTCCGCAAGTACGCCTTCGAGCGCCCGGCGCCCGACGCGAAAACCGTCGTGCCGAAGCTGCTCACCACCCTCCCCAAGATGCCGGCCGGCCAGACGCCGCTCGGTGGCCGTTAGGGCATGTGCAACAACACCCGCGTCACGATATAGAAGAACGCACTCAACACTGTCATGACGGCGAGGATGAGTACGAATCCGCGCACGTTCGTCTTGCTGACCGAGATGCCCGGCGGCGGGCGCAGCCAGTTCTTCAGCAGCGGGTTGACGAAATACGGCATGACGAAGTAGCTGAGCGCCAAGCTGGACAACAGGTTTCCGATCAGCAGGTTGAACCACATCGGCAACCTCAACGACCACAGCGCCAGCGCGATCAACACCACGGTGGGGTAGACGCCGACCCACACCGCAAGGGACGTCTTGAAGTTGGACGGGGGCGGCGCCTCCGACCCGTGCTCGTCGAAGGCGAACCAGTTGCCGAACGAGTTGTCGATGGTTCGGGACTGATAGTCGTTGAACTTCTCGCCCTCGGCCAGGAGTTCCTTGCGCTCGTCCGACACCAGCCAGCGGTCGAGATCATCGGCGGTGTTGTACCGGTAGAGCGCGGTCCATTCCTCCTGGATGCCCTCGACCGGACGGAACAGCTCGGTCCCGCGAAAGCCGGGGAACGAACTCTCGGCCACTTTCAGCCGCTCCTGCCAGGAGAGAAACTCGTCGACGGCTGCCGGGTCCACCCGGTGTGTGACCACGACGGTGACCAGCGAGTCCGATTGCCGGGCACCGCCGCCGATGACCTGTTGAGTGCCGGGGCCGTCGAAAAACTGTTGGGCATCGTGGAGTAGTTGCTGACGGGTGGCGCTGTTGAGCCACGCCTGAACGTTGGCGATCGAGTCGAAGCGGTAGACGATCACCCAGTCGGCTTGCACAGCGGTCGGGGGATTCACCTCGGCGGCGATGAAGCCCGGGTACTTGGCGGCCTCCCGGTTCATGTTCGACTGCCACGCCTCGAACGCCTGGTCCTGGCCGGGCCGGATGCGCTGGCCGATGATGACCGTTGCGGTGCCGGTGGCGCCTGTGGTGGTCATGGTGTGCCGAGCAGGAGGCGGCGGTAGATGCGCTCGGGAGTGAACGGCAGTTCCCGGTACCGGACCCCCGTGGCGTCGTGCAGCGCATTGGCAAGCGCCGGTGCCACCGGATTGACGTTCGACTCGGCGATGCCTTTCGACTTCATCGGCCCGACCGAGTCGTGGGTCTCGACGACAAGGACTTCGGTGCGCGGGATGTCGGCATAGGTCGGGATGCGATAGTTGCGCAGGTTGGGGTTGATGACTCTGCCACTCTCGTCGACACGGAAGTTCTCGGTCAGCGCGAAGCCGATGGCCTGGGCCACGCCGCCCTCGATCTGACCGCGCACCTGCTGGGGGTTGATCACAACGCCGGGGTCTGCCGCGTGCACGCTGTACAGGACGCGGATCTCGCCGGTGATCCGGTGCACGGCGATCCGGAAGCCGTGAGCGTTGGATGTCACGCTGCGCGGGGAACCATAAGCCTTGCGCGACACAGTGAACCGCGTTCCGCGTTCGCCGGCGGATTCCAGCAGCTGTGCCAGCGTCAACCGCACGTCGCCGCACCGCACCCCGTCGTCGTCCATCGAACACGCATCCACCTCGACGCCGACGTGACGCGCGGCGAAGTGCCGAATGCTGTCCCGAAGCGCGGTCGACGCGTACCGCACGGCGTTACCCGAGACGAACAGGCCCGCGCTCGCGAACGCACCGGTGTCGAATCCGGTCCGGTCGGTGTCCGATTGGACGAGCTGGATTCGCGAGGGCGTGGTGCCCAGGACGCTCGCCGCGATCTGGACATGTGCTGTCGACGTGCCTTCGCCGAATTCGACGGTCCCGACTGCGATCTCGTAGCTGCCGTCGTCCTTCAGGGTGGCCCACGCTTCGGAGACGTGGTCGGTCGGCGGGGCGGTCTCGTGGATGGAACTCGCGGTGCCGGTACCGATCAGCCAATCGGGTCCCAAGTCCGGCTCGGCGGGCCTGCGGCGCAATGCACCGTCGACGAGGTCGATACATGCAGTCAGACCGTCCTCGGTGAACGTCACATCTTCCGGATGCTCGCCGATAGCCACCAGCGCGTCGCCGGGGGCGATCACATTGCGCCTGCGCAGCTCCATCGGATCGATGTCCAGCGCAACCGCCAACTCGGTCATGGCGGATTCGACCGCGAACGCCGGCTGAGTCATACCGTAGCCGCGCAGCGCCCCGCTGGGCACCGTGTTCGTGTACACCGAGTAACCGTCGAATTTCTTGTTGGGACAGCGATATTGCATCAGCGCGGCGCCACCCGCGAACAGCGTCTCGCCGCCGTGGTTGCCGTACGCGCCGGTGTTGGACACATTGCGGAATCCGACGGCGGTCAGTGTTCCGTCGGCCTTGGCGCCGAGCTTGACGGTGATCTTCATCGGATGGCGCGGTGAGGCCGTGGTGAACTCCTCCTCGCGGGTGTACTCCCAGCAGACCGGCCGGCCGGTGTCCAGCGTCGCCAAGGCCACCAGGTCTTCGGAGATCACCTCCTGCTTGCCGCCGAACCCGCCGCCGACGCGCATGCAGAACACCCGGAGCTGATCGGGGCGGAGGCTGAACAGATGGGAGAGTTTGAGTTTGGCGACGGACGGTGACTGTGAACTCGTCCGCACATGCAGCCGATCGTCCTGCATCCACGCGATCGAGCCGTGGGTCTCCAGATGCGCGTGCTGGACGCGCGGCGTGAAGTAGGTGGCCTCGTGAACCACGTCGGCCGCGGCGAATCCGGCCTCGACATCGCCGACCTCGCTGTGCAACTCCAGCAGGATGTTGCGCTCTTTGTCGTGGGCGAACGGGTCGTCATAGCTGTGCAGTACGGGCGCGCCTGCAGCCATGGCCTCCTCGGGGTCGAAGACCGCGGGTAGCACCTCGTATTCGACTTCGATCCTGCGGCAACCCTCTTCGGCGGCGCCGACGGAGTCGGCGACCACCGCCGCCACCCGCTGCCCGACGAAACGCATGACGTTGTCGAGCATGTACGTGTCGTCGGGATCCACCAGGTGATCGGTGTGAATAGCTGTGCTGTACCGCTTCCGGGGTACGTCCTGCCATGTGTACACCCGATGTACGCCGGGGACAGCCAGCGCGGCGGAGGTGTCGATGGAGATGACGCGCGCGTGGGCGTGGGGTGAATGCAGCACCTTGAGATGCAGCATGCCTGCCAACTCGGTATCCATCGTGAACTCGACCGTCCCGGTCACCACACCGGCCGCGGCGGGAGCGAGCACGCTGGCGCCGACACTCTTGCCGGGCGCGGCGTCCTCGACCGCCTTGACACCGTTGACCGCGTCCTCGATCGCGCGATAACCGGTGCAGCGGCAGAGGTTTCCCTTCAGCGCGCGCGGCAGGTCCTGCTTCTGCTCGTCGGTGAAGGTCGCCGACGTCATGATCATCCCGGCGGTGCAGAATCCGCACTGGAACCCAGGGGCGTCCAGGAACCGCTGTTGCATCGGGTGCAGGTCTTCGGGCGTGCCGAGGCCCTCGATGGTGGTGACCTCACGACCCTCGGCGCGAAAGGCCGGGGTGATGCAGCTGTGTACGGGAGCGCCGTCGAGCCATACCGTGCATGCTCCACAGTCACCCGCGTCGCACCCCTTCTTGACGCCATGGCAGCCCAACGAGCGCACGAATGTGCGCAGGCACTGACCAGGGCGCGGCTGTTCGTCGAAGGTCTTGCCGTTCACGGTGTAGGTCACGGCCGGCCTCCTGCGCTGAGCTCGGCCCGAATCTCCTCGGCGTAGTGGGTGGCGAGGTGGTGCCGATGGTCGGGACTGCCGTTGGGGTCGTCGAACCAGATGTCGTCGGGCAGTTCGTCGATGCGCCGCGCCAGCTCATCGGCGTCAGGTATCGCCCCGAACGCCAGCCGGACGGGGCGGGTGGTGCCCGCCGTGATCGTCAGCAGCAGGTCGTCGGCGTCTTGGTGTTGGGTCGCGATCATGAAGATGCTGGACCGGCCGAGCTGAGTCAGCGTGAATCGCCTGTGCGCATGGCGCTTTCGCAGAGCAGTCGCGGGGATGTCGATGCTCCTCAGCACCTCACCGGGCGTCAGGATGTTGGCGTTGTTTCCGGTGACGAAGTCGGCAGCGTCGACGACGCGCTGGGACCCGTCTGGTGACAGCAACGTGTAGGTGGCCTCCAGCGCCACCATCATCGTGATCATCGGGCCCGCAGGCAGCGACATGCAAATGTTCCCCCCGACCGTCGCGGCGTTCCACACCTTGAACGAGGCGAGGAACGCCTCGCAGCTGGTGGTGAACAGCTGCGCGCCCGGCCAGTCGCCGGGCGCGGAGAGTGCGTACAGGTCGCGAATGGTGCACATCGCACCGATCTCGAGTCCGGACTCGCTGACAGTCAGCGCGTCCCAGCCGAGCGGCGCGAGGTCGATGATCCGCCGCAAATCAGGTTGCTGGTCGGAGAACAGCCACGTACCACCCGCGAGAAATGCATCGCCTGCCCGCCATTGCGCCCCGGGTGGATCGAGCGGCTGCCGGACCACCTCGGTGACGGTATGTAGGTCCAAATGCCCTTCCTCTGCGGGAATTGTTTCCGTCATCGTAGAGCGACTTCGACCGATCGCACGCGGTCTGACCGGTACCCCCGGCACGGAGTGGTCGAAAAATTGTTAAAGTTGAGCGGAACAGACTCAACCTTGACGACGTTGGACATCACGACAAGCATTTTGAGGGCCGTTTGTGCGGCTCTGACCTTCAGAGAAAGAGAGGCGTCGTGGACTCGTTCAATCCGACGACCAAAACCCAGGCGGCCCTGACTGCGGCGCTGCAAGCGGCTACCGCCGCGGGCAACCCGCAGATCACGCCCGCCCATCTGTTGATGGCACTGCTGACTCAGAACGACGGTATTGCCGCGCCGCTTCTGGAGGCCGTCGGCGTCGAACCCGCGACAATCCGCGCAGAGACGCAGCGTTTACTCGACCGACTGCCCAGCGCATCGGGGTCGAGTACGCAACCGCAGCTGGCACCCCAGTCGATCGCTGCGATCACCACGGCCACCCACCTGGCCACCGAGATGGACGACGAATACGTCTCCACCGAGCACCTGCTCGTCGGCTTGGCCAGCGGCGATTCGGACACCGCCAAGCTGCTCACCGGCCACGGCGCCTCGCCGCAGGCATTGCGCGAGGCGTTCACCAAGGTGCGTGGAAGCGCCCGTGTCACCAGCCCCGACCCCGAGGGCAGCTATCAGGCGCTCGAGAAGTACTCCACCGACCTGACCGCGCGTGCGAGGGAAGGCAAGCTGGATCCGGTCATCGGGCGCGACAACGAGATTCGCCGCGTCGTTCAGGTGCTGAGCCGTCGTACCAAGAACAACCCGGTGCTGATCGGCGAGCCCGGCGTCGGCAAGACGGCGATCGTCGAGGGCCTGGCCCAGCGCATCGTGGCCGGCGACGTACCCGAGAGCCTGCGCGACAAGACCGTCGTATCACTGGATATGGGCTCGATGGTCGCCGGCGCGAAGTACCGCGGTGAGTTCGAGGAGCGGCTGAAGGCCGTCCTCGACGACATCAAGAACTCGGCCGGTCAGATCATCACCTTCATCGACGAGCTGCACACCATCGTCGGCGCCGGCGCGACCGGCGAATCTGCGATGGACGCGGGCAACATGATCAAGCCGATGCTGGCCCGCGGCGAGCTGAGGCTTGTCGGCGCCACCACACTCGACGAGTACCGCAAGTACATCGAGAAGGACGCCGCGCTCGAACGTCGCTTCCAGCAGGTGCTCGTGGGCGAGCCGTCCGTCGAGGACACCGTGGGCATTCTGCGCGGGCTCAAGGACCGCTACGAGGTGCACCACGGCGTGCGGATCACCGACTCCGCACTGGTTTCTGCGGCGACTCTGTCCGATCGCTACATCACCAGCCGCTTCCTGCCCGACAAGGCGATCGACCTGGTCGATGAGGCCGCGTCGCGCCTGCGCATGGAGATCGACTCCCGGCCGGTCGAGGTCGACGAGGTCGAGCGCTTGGTGCGCCGGCTGGAGATCGAGGAGATGGCGCTGGCCAAGGAGGAGGACGACGCCTCCAAGGAACGGCTGGTGAAGCTGCGTGCCGAGCTCGCCGACTACAAGGAGAAGCTGGCCGAACTCACGACCCGGTGGCAGAACGAGAAGAGCGCCATCGATGTGGTGCGTGAGCTCAAGGAGCAGCTCGAGACGCTGCGTGGGGAGGCCGACCGGGCCGAGCGCGACGGTGACCTGGCGAAGGCCTCCGAGCTTCGGTACGGGCGCATCCCGGAGATCGAGAAAAAGCTCGATGCGGCGTTGCCCCATGCCGAGGCGCGCGAGGGCGTGATGCTCAAGGAGGAGGTCGGACCCGACGACATCGCCGATGTGGTGTCGGCATGGACCGGAATTCCGGCGGGCCGCATGCTCGAGGGCGAGACCGCCAAGCTGTTGCGCATGGAGGACGAGCTGGGCAAGCGCGTCGTCGGGCAGAAGAAGGCCGTCCAGGCCGTGTCCGACGCGGTGCGCCGCAGCCGTGCCGGTGTCGCCGACCCCAACCGGCCGACGGGATCGTTCATGTTCCTCGGCCCGACCGGTGTCGGTAAGACGGAGCTCGCGAAAGCGTTGGCGGAGTTCCTCTTCGACGACGAACGTGCCATGGTCCGCATCGACATGAGCGAGTACGGCGAGAAGCACTCGGTGGCCCGCCTCGTCGGTGCGCCTCCCGGCTACATCGGTTATGACCAGGGCGGTCAGCTGACCGAAGCGGTGCGGCGGCGTCCGTACACGGTGATCCTGTTCGACGAGATCGAGAAGGCCCACCCGGACGTGTTCGACGTGCTGCTGGCCGTGCTCGACGAGGGCAGGCTGACCGACGGCCAGGGCCGGACGGTCGACTTCCGCAACACGATCTTGGTCCTGACGTCCAACCTCGGCGCCGGTGGCACCGAGGAACAGGTGATGGCCGCGGTGCGCTCGGCGTTCAAGCCCGAGTTCATCAACCGATTGGACGACGTCATCGTCTTCGATCCGCTCAACCCCGACGAGCTGGTCGAGATCGTGGACATCCAGTTGCAACAGCTGGCCAAGCGACTGCAGCAGCGCAGGCTCACCCTCGAGGTGTCCCTGCCCGCCAAGCAGTGGCTGGCCGAGCGTGGGTTCGACCCGCTCTACGGTGCCCGGCCACTGCGGCGGCTGATCCAGCAGGCCATCGGCGACCAGCTCGCCAAGATGCTGTTGGCAGGGGAGGTGCACGACGGCGACGTCGTGCCGGTCAACCTCAGCGCCGACGGCGACTCATTGGTGCTGGGCTAGGGGTTCATCTCGGCCAGGACCCGGCGGAGCAGCTTCCCGGTGGCGTTACGGGGCAGCTCGTCGACGAACACCACGTCGCGAGGGACCTTGTGCCGTGCCAGGTTGTCCTTGACGTGCTGCTTGATCTCCGCCGGGTCTTGTTTCGCGCCCGGTTCGGAAACGATGAAGGCGCGCAGACGTTTTCCGAACTCGACGTCATCGACGCCGACCACCGCCACCTCGGCGACGTCATCGCGTTCCTCGAGCAGGTTCTCCACTTCCTGCGGGAAGACGTTCTCGCCGCCCGACACGATCATGTCGTCATCGCGGCCGTCGACGAACAGGAGCCCGCTGTCGTCGAAGTGCCCCATGTCGCCCGTCGACATGTAGCCGTCGAGGATCTGCTTGTTCCGCCCGTCGGTGTACCCGGAGAACGGCGCCCCGTTGCGGACGAAGATCCGGCCGCGGCGGTTGCGCCCCTCGATCCGCTGGTCGTGTTCGTCGTAGAGCACCACCTCGCAGGTCACCGGAGCGCGTCCCGCGGTCCCGGGCGCGGCGCGAAGTTCGGCCGGGGTGGCGATGGTGGCGATCGCGCATTCGGTGGAGCCGTACATGTTGTAGAGGACGTCGCCGAAGGTGTCCTGCACGCGAGTGGACAACTCGGGGCTCAGCGCCGACCCGGCGATCAGGATCACCTTCAGCGATGAGGTGTCGTAGGAGGCGATGACGTCGGGCGGAAGTTCGACCATGCGGTGCAGCATCGTCGGGACTGCGACGAGCATGTCGGCACGGTGCTTGGCTATGAGCTCGAGCGTCGCCTCGGCCTTGAACCGCCTGGCGGTCACGATCTTGTTGCCCAGCGCGGCACCGACCGTGTACGTCGCCCACCCGGTGCTGTGGAAGATCGGCGAGACGATGACCATGGTGCCCTTGCGGGGGAACGGGACTCGGTCGACGATCTGCGCGGTCGCGAGCGGATTCACGGTGTCCCGCGGTGCACCCTTCGGCAGACCGGTCGTGCCGCTGGTGAGGATGACGGATCCACCGGCCTTCGCCGGCGGCGGCAACGGCTCGGTGGAGTTCGCCGCCACGATGTCGTCGAGGGTCTGCGCGCCGGCGGGCACGTCCACTCCGTCGTCCACCCACGTCAGTACGCGGGGCAGGTCGGGCGGCAGCGCGTCCAGCAATCCGAGGAACTCGCTGTCGTGCAGGATGACGCCGACCTTCTCGCGCTCGCATACCTCGGCGAACTGCGGCTTGGCGAACCCCGTGTTCATCAGCACCATGCGGGCGCCGAGCTTTCCACAGGCGGCCATGGTGATCACGAGTCCGCGGTGATCGCGGCACAGCACGCCGACGACGTCACCCGCAGCCACGCCGAGCCCCTTCAACCCATGTGCCAATGCCCACGAGCGGTCGTCGACCTGTTTGTACGTCAATGTTCCGCGCTCATCGACGATCGCGGGCAAGGCCGCGTACCTGCGGCCACCCAGGATCGCCATCGTGGCCTGCGGACCGTAGGCGCGCGACAGCTTGGCCCCCTGGACTGTGGAGCCCAGGTCTTTCACGTCGACGATGCCGCTGGCGAAGAGTCGCCCGACCGCGCGCCCGGACTCGGACAAGTGCTGCAGCTTTTGCCGAACGCTGGTCATTTGCCGTGCACAGTAACAGCCTGACGCAGGGCCGTCGGCCTGTGATGGGGCTGTGATCCGATCGAGTTCGGGATTCGTCGGCTCGAGCGGATACTCTTAAGCCAATGGTCCCGCTTTGGTTCACGCTGTCTGCACTCTGTTTCGTGGGTGCGGCAGTGCTCCTGTACGTCGACATCGACCGTCGACGTGGGCTGGGACGTCGCCGTAAGTCCTGGGCGAAGTCGCACGGATTCGACTACGAGCACGAGTCCAGCGACATCATCAAGCGCTGGAAGCGCGGCGTCATGTCCACGGTCGGCGACATCAACGCCAAGAACGTCGTGCTCGGACAGATTCGCGGCGAGGCGGTGTTCATCTTCGACCTCGAGGACGTGGCCACCGTCATCGCCCTGCACCGCAAGGTCGGGACGAACGTCGTCGTCGATCTGCGGCTCAAGGGAATCAAGGAGCCGCGGGAGAACGACATCTGGCTGCTGGGGGCGATCGGTCCGCGGATGGTGTACTCCACCAACCTCGACGCGGCGCGGCGCGCCTGCGACCGGCGGATGGTGACGTTCGCCCACACCGCGCCCGACTGCGCAGAGATCATGTGGAACGAGCAGCACTGGACGCTGGTGTCGATGCCGGTCACCAGCACGCGGGCCCAGTGGGACGAGGGCCTGCGCACGGTGCGTCAGTTCAACGACCTGCTGCGGGTGCTGCCGCCGACCCCGCAGGGCGCCGAGGGTCCGCCCGTCGCCCGTCGCAGCGGATCGCCGAGCCGTCCCCTCAAGCCCGGCCCCCCGCGTGCCGAGCGCTCCGAGGTACCCGCACGCCCCGAGCAGGGTCGTCCACCGGTCTCGCCCCCACCACCGCAGTCGCGTAACGGACGGCAGTCACCGCACTATCAGCGGTAAGTAGTCTCCTAGGCATGTCCCGACCTGTCGCACTGATCACCGGACCCACATCCGGACTGGGCGCGGGATTCGCGCGCAGGTACGCCATCGACGGCTACGACCTCGTGCTCGTCGCGCGCGACGCCCAGCGGCTCGAAGCGCTGGCCGCCGAACTGCACGACGAGGCGGGCGCGAACGTCGAGGTGCTGGTCGCCGATCTGGCGCAGGCGTCCGACCGCTCCAAGGTGGCCGACCGGCTCGCCGCCGGGGTGCGGGTACTGGTCAACAACGCCGGCTTCGGAACCTCTGGCGAATTCTGGACGGCGGACTTCGCGATGCTGCAGTCACAGCTGGACGTCAACGTCACGTCGGTCATGCAATTGACACACGCCGCCCTGCCGCCGATGCTCGCGGCAGGTGAAGGGACGGTGATCAACGTCGCCAGCGTCGCCGGGCTGCTACCGGGACGCGGGTCCACGTACTCCGCGTCGAAGGCGTGGGTGGTCGCCTTCTCCGAGGGGCTTTCCAACGCGCTCGGCGACACCGGCGTCGGCGTCCATGCGCTCTGCCCGGGCTTCGTGCACACCGAATTCCACGAGCGGGCGGGCATCGACATGGCCAACACTCCGTCGTTTCTGTGGCTGGAGGTGGACGACGTGGTCCGCGATACGATGGCCGACGTCGCGAGGGGCAAGGTGGTGATCGTGCCCGGCCTGCAATACAAGGTACTCACGACCGGTGGCCGAATGGTTCCGCGGAATGTGGTGCGGGCCATGACGAAAGTGGTCGGCCGCGGCCGCGATAGAACCTGAGTCGCAGCACACGTGTCCGTGCGTTCTGTCCTTGCGTGCCTCGCCGCGGTCGTCCTGGTGGCCTCCGCGTGCTCCGGCGACGACTCCGGTGACCCGTACGCGGTACCGACCGTCGCGGTCGGCGAATCGCAGGCCATTCTGGGCTGGAACATGTCGGTGTCGAACATCCGATTCGACGGCGACAACGTGCTGATCGACGTCGACGCGTCGCCCTCCGGCGACGGTCCCCACGCCGATCCCAAGGACCTGCGGTTCGGGCTCTACGGCGCTCTGGCGCATCCGCTCGAGGCGCCCGCGCTCGGCGGTTGCCGCGATGTCACCGACCTGAGCGTGCAGCCGCTGTCGGCGCCGGCGCCAGACCGCCTGACGGGCACGGTGTGCCTTGGGCCGCAACGCGATCAGTCCCAGGTGCGCGGGGTCTACGTGTACTCGACCGGAGACCGGATGCCGGGTACCACCGCTGCGTTCCCCGCGGCCTTTCCGGTCGGGTTACCGCCGACGAAGGACGACGACACCGGGCTGTCGTTGCGAACCACCAGCGTGGACGCATTCCGCGCGGACGGTTCCATGGTCAACCCCACCGAGCTGGGTGACGCCGATGCGTTCACCGGTGCGGGTTACATGCTGCTCGGGCTCGACATCACAAGTGTGGCAACGAAGTATCGGGATGTTTCGGAAAGCCGCGGCGGACCGACGATGGTGGTGATGTCCCCGACCCTGCCGGTGCCCGGGCTCAGCCACGCCTGCGACGTCTACGGTGCGTCGGTGCTGCTGCTGCCCGAACGCTCGCGCGAGTCGGTCCAGATGGGCGTGACGCTGTGCGTGCAGGGCGACATCAACGACGCGCTGCTCTATCCGACGCTGTCGCTGATCGGGACGCACGCGGCGGTGTGGACGAGGAATGACTGACGTAGGGCCCACCGAATGGGGTGAGAGCCCCGGTGTCGGTCCGTGGCAGGGTCCGGCTCCCGACGATCCGCGCTACGACCCGGCACTGCTGGCCGACGGCGATACCCGCAATGTGGTTGACGCATATCGCTATTGGACTCGCGAGGCCATCGTCGCCGACATCGACGAGCGCAGGCATCCCTTGCACATCGCGATCGAGAACTTCGGCAACGACGCCAACATCGGTGCGGTCGTCCGGACGGCCAACGCGTTTGCGGTGGACACCGTCCACATCGTCGGCAGGCGCCGCTGGAACCGGCGCGGGGCGATGGTGACCGACCGGTATCAGCGGCTGCGCCACCACGACACCACCGCCGACCTGCTCGCGTACGCCACCGAAGCTGGGCTGACCGTCGTCGCCGTCGACAACGTGCCCGGTGCCTCGCGACTGGAGTCGACGCCGCTGCCGCGGGAATGTCTGATGATCTTCGGTCAGGAGGGGCCGGGCATCACCGACGAGGCCAGGGCCGGTGCCGCGGTCACTGTGTCGATCGCGCAGTTCGGTTCGACCCGCAGCATCAATGCCGGTGTCGCCGCCGGCATCGCGATGCACGCCTGGATCGCTCGACATGGAGACATTTCGCAGGCCTGGTAGGGCAGGATCAATGCCATGGATCAGCTATGGGCCAATCGCGCGGGGAGCGCGGAGGCGGCGATCACCAAGCGGCATCTGAAAACACTCTGGGGAGTGCCGGGGACACAACTGGGCGTCGTCGCGTGGCCCGCCGCACGCAAGTACCGGAAGTTCGGCACCTGGCACTACTGGTGGCAGGCTCACCTGCTGGACTGCCTGGTCGACGCCCAGGTGCGCGATCCCCAGCCCGAACGGAAGCTCAAGATCGCCCGGCAGATTCGCGGACACCGGCTGCGCAACAACCTGCGGTGGACCAATGACTACTACGACGACATGGCGTGGCTGGCCATCTCCCTGGAACGCGCGGGGCGGTTGGCGGACGTCCCGCGGCCGAGAGCGCTCGACAAGCTGTCCGAGCAGTTCCTCAACGCCTGGGTTCCCGAGGACGGCGGCGGAATCCCGTGGCGAAAGCAGGATCAGTTCTTCAACGCACCTGCCAACGGTCCGGCGGCGATCTTCCTGGCTCGCCACGACCGGTTGCGCCGGGCCCAGCAGATGTCGGACTGGCTCGACGAAACGTTGATCGACCCCGAGACTCATCTGGTGTTCGACGGGATCAAGTCCGGTTCGATGGTCCGCGCGCAGTACACCTACTGCCAGGGCGTCGTGCTGGGCCTGGAGACCGAACTCGCAGCGCGCACCGAGGACGGCGACCACGCCAAGCGGGTGCATCGCCTGGTCGCCGCGGTGCGCGACCACATGGCTCCCGAGGGCATCATCAAGGGCGCGGGCGGCGGCGACGGCGGCCTGTTCAACGGCATCCTCGCGCGGTACCTGGCGCTGGTGGCCACCTCGTTGCCGCAGAATGACGCCGACGACGAAGCGGCTCGAGACACCGCCCGCAAGCTGGTACTCACCTCCGCGGAGGCGGTGTGGGAGAACCGGCAGACGGTCGAGGACCTGCCGCTGTTCGCCGCCTTCTGGGACCGCACCGCCGAGATCCCCACGGCGGCAGGCAAACAGGCCGAGTTCGTCGAGGGTGCGGTCAACGCCTCCGAGATTCCCGAACGCGATCTCTCGGTGCAGCTGTCGGGCTGGATGCTGCTGGAAGCGGCGCACACCGTCGCGAGCGGCGAATCTAACACCATATCCAACACGTGACGTCACCCAAACGTTTCAAACCTGGGGAAAACGCCGCGGCGGGCTTGCTGCTCGCATTCACCCTCGTCGCCATTCTTTGGGCGAATTCGCCATGGGCGCAGACCTATTGGGGCCTGCTGGACACACACGTCGGTGTTGCTTTCGGTGACAGTCACTTCGAGATGTCGGTCAAACATCTCATCAACGACGGGTTGATGACGTTCTTCTTCTTCATCGTCGGGCTCGAAGTGACGCGGGAGTTCAAGATCGGCGAGCTGACCGATCGATCCAGAGCAGCGGTGCCGGTCGTCGCCGCCATCGCTGGACTCGCAGTCCCCGCGGTCATCTTCCTGGCGTTGAACCCGTCGGGTGAGAATGTCGCTGCGTGGGGCGTGGTGATCTCCACCGACACCGCTTTCCTGGTCGGCGCGCTCGCCATCATCAAGCCGAAATTCCCTGGGCGTCTTCGCATCTTCCTGCTGACCCTGGCTGTCGTGGACGACGTCGGCGCGCTGATCGTCATCGCGGTGTTCTATTCCGACGCGATCCAGGCGGTGCCGCTCGCGGTGTCGATCCTGCTGCTGATCGCGATAGCACTGGTGCGCTTCCTGCCCGCCGCGCGTGGGCCGTCCTACGCGATCCTCGGCTTCGCGCTGTGGATTGCGCTGTATCTCGCCGGTATCCACCCGACGCTCGCGGGTGTCGCGCTCGCACTGCTCATTCCGGTGTTCGCTCCCGTGCGCAGCCAGGTCGAAGATGCCGTCGAGGTGATCAGGGCGTTCCGCCAGTCGCCCAACTCGCAATACGCCCGCACGGCCACTCGCCGTCTGCGACAGTCGATCTCCATCAACGAGCGGTTGCAGACCGACGTCGGGCCGTACGTCTCGTTCCTGGTGCTGCCGTTGTTCGCATTGGTCAACGCAGGGGTTCGCCTCGACTCGGCGAGCCTGGCCGCCGCGGCGCGGTCGCCGTTGACGTGGGGCATCGTCGCCGGGCTCGTTCTCGGCAAGTTCATCGGAATCACCGGTGCGACGTGGTTCATGAGCCGCACGGGTCTCGGGCAGCTGGCGCCCGGACTTCGGCTGCGTCGAGTCGCAGGTGGCGCGGCGCTGTCCGGAATCGGTTTCACCATTTCGCTTTTCATCGTCGACATCGCGATCGACGATCCTGCGCGACAGGACCAGGCGCGCATCGGCGTCATCGCCGCGTCGCTCATCGCCTTCGTCGCCGGCTGGGCGATCTTCCGCATCACCGACCTGGTGAGTCCACCCGAACCGATCGGCCTCAAACTGATCCGGCGCGTCGACGCCGAACGCGATCACATCAGAGGTGATCCGGATGCTCCGCTGACGCTGGTCGAGTACGGAGACTACGAGTGTCCGTTCTGCAGCCGTGCCACTGGTGGAATCGATGAAGTACGGACGCATTTCGGCGACGACCTGTGCTACGTGTGGCGACACCTGCCGTTGGAGCGCGTGCATCCCCGCGCGTTCGATGCGGCACGCGCCGCCGAGGCCGCCGGTCTCCAGGGCAAGTACTTCGAGATGGGTGCGGAGTTGTTCGCGCACCAGGACGATCTGGAGTGGTCCGACATCTACCGCTACGCCAACACCGTCGGACTGGATCTGGAGCAGTTCGATCAGGACGTTCGCGTGCACCCGTCGAAGGTGCTGCACCGCGTTCAGGACGACGCTCAGGACGCGGAGGCGATGGATCTCAACTCGACGCCGACGTTCTTCGTCAACGGCAAGCGGCACAAGGGACCTTGGGATTCGGCCAGTCTGATCCGCGCGCTCGAGGAAGGCCGGTCCTAGGCGGTTTCGCCCGCTTCCCGCTTGGCCGCCTTCCGTCGCCGGTACCACTCGATGAACATCGGCAGCACGGACACGACCACGATCGCGATGACGATCGGTTCGAGGAGGTCCTGGATGATCTGGAATCGTCCGAGCCAGTACCCGAGCAGCGTCAGCCCGACGCCCCACACCACGGCGCCCAGAACGTTGAAGAACGTGAACGCCGCGTAGTTCATCTTCGCGGCGCCCGCGGTGAGCGGCGCAAGCGTGCGGACGATCGGCACGAACCGCGCGACGACGATGGCGAACGGGCCGCGCTGCTCGAAGAAGGCGTGCGCTTCGTCGAGATACTTCTGCTTGAGGATCCTGGCGTTGGGCTTGAACATCGCGGTCCCGAGATTGCGACCGATCCAGTAGCCGACCTGTCCGCCGAGAATCGCGGCGATGGGGATGAACACCAGCAGCTGCCAGAGTTGAAAGTTGATCGTCTCGCCGCCGTCGGCGGCCAGCCGCTGGGTGCCCGCGGCGAGCATGCCCGCCACGAACAGGAGCGAGTCACCGGGCAGGACCGGGAACAGCACTCCCGACTCGACGAAGATCACCACCAGCAGGCCCACCAGCGCCCAGGTGCCGAAATACCCGAGCAGTGTCATGGGGTCGAGGAAATCCGGCATGAGCGCCAGCTGATTGGCAGCCGCCAGGGCGGAGGTCGTCACAAGGCCCCAAGATACCGGTCGAGCCTGCGTGCCCTCGAACTTCAGCGGCGTCCCTGAGAGAATCGCAGCAATACGCATCCCAGAGAGGAACGCACATGCCTATCGCAACGCCCGAGGTCTACGCAGAGATGCTGGGCCGGGCCAAGGAACATTCGTTCGCGTTCCCCGCCATCAACTGCGTGGGTTCGGAGTCCGTCAACGCCGCCATCAAGGGTTTCGCCGACGCGGGTAGCGACGGCATCATCCAGTTCTCGACGGGCGGTGCCGAATTCGCCTCCGGACTCGGCGTCAAGGACATGGTGACCGGCGCCGTCGCCCTTGCGGAGTTCACCCACATCATCGCCGAGAAGTACCCGATCACCGTGGCGCTGCACACCGACCACTGTCCGAAGGACAAGCTGGACACCTACGTCAGGCCGCTGCTGGCGATCTCCGCGCAGCGGGTGGCCGGTGGGGGCAACCCGCTGTTCCAGTCGCACATGTGGGACGGCTCTGCGGTGCCGATCGACGAGAACCTCGACATCGCCCGTGAACTGCTCAAGGCGGCGGCGGCCGCCAAGATCATCCTCGAGATCGAGATCGGTGTGGTCGGCGGCGAGGAGGACGGCGTCGAGGCCGAGATCAACGACAAGCTCTACACGACCTCCGACGATTTCGAGAAGACCATCGAGGCGCTGGGGGCGGGCGAGCACGGCAAGTACCTGCTGGCCGCGACGTTCGGCAATGTGCACGGTGTCTACAAGCCGGGCAACGTCAAGCTGCGTCCCGACATCCTCGACCAGGGCCAGAAGGTCGCTGCCGCCAAACTCGGATTGGCCAGCGATGCAAAGCCTTTCGACTTCGTCTTCCACGGCGGGTCCGGCTCGCTGAAGTCCGAGATCGAGGACTCGCTGCGCTATGGGGTGGTGAAGATGAATGTCGACACCGACACGCAGTACGCCTTCACCCGTCCTGTCGCGGCGCACATGTTCAGCAACTACGACGGTGTGCTCAAGGTCGACGGCGAAGTCGGCAACAAGAAGGCCTATGACCCGCGCAGCTATCTGAAGAAGGCGGAGGCGTCGATGACCGAGCGCGTCATCGAGGCGTGCCGGGACCTGCACAGCGCAGGCCGGTCGGTGACTGCCGGCTGAGCCGGCAATTCAGCCACAGGCGCCGGCTAACTGTCGGGCGCCTGACAGATCTTCCACTGGTCGTCGCGGAACTCCAGGTCCAGGCTCCGCGTCGACCTGGTCTGCGGGGCATACGCCATGAAGGTCGTGACGTTGGCCTCGGCATGATCGCCGTTGACGACCACCTGGTCGATACTGGCGATCACAGGGTACCGCTTGGCGGCGGCCACCCGGGCATGGGTGTCGCTCCACACCTTGTCGTTGTAGGCGACGTAGTCGTCGCGCGCCTTGCCACAGGTGATGCCGCGCAGTGTGGCCAGGTCGCCCTTGGCGATCGCGGCGTCGTAGTTCTCGATGGTCTTGCGGACGTGGTCCTCCTGGGAGGCCTGCGGTTCGGAGTCGCGAGTGAGCAACAGAGTGCCGAGCACCGCGACCGCCACCAGTGCCGCGATCACCAGGATGAGCGCGATCACCCATCCCCAGCTACGTCGTTTCGTCGAGACAGCCTTGGGCGCGTCGCCGCGGGGTGGAATGACTTGTGGTGGAACGGGTTTCACGGCTGGCGCGGCGGCCGTCTCCATGACCTCGGTGACCGGCTCGGACGGGGTGTTGATCCGCGTCGTCGATCCGGCGTCGAATCCGGACGGAGCCGTGAACCGGCGTTCGGGCTCCTGGGCCGATTCGGTGGAGATCACCTCGGTGGCGGGCTCACCTTCGGCGGTGTCGGTCGCGTCATCGGCGACGTCATCCGGCTGATCGGGCCCCTGTGGATTCGACATGGCTGCTGCAGTCCTCCGTTACAACGCTTCGGCCGCAAAGCTTAACCATCCGGGGAGCCGGTCGCCGTGAGCCGCACGGCACAATGGGGCCATGACGCGGATGGGTGACCTTCTCGGACCGGATCCAGTGCTGCTTCCAGGCGACCCGGCGGCCGAGGCCGAACTGGCCGCCGACGAGAATCCGGCGATCGTGGCGGCGGCACATCCGTCAGCGTCGATCGCGTGGGCCGTGCTCGCGGAGGATGCGCTCGCCGACGACAAGGCCATCACCGCCTACGCCTACGCCCGAACGGGCTACCACCGCGGACTCGATCAGCTGCGCCGCAACGGGTGGAAGGGCTTCGGTCCGGTCCCCTACGGACATGAGGCCAACCGCGGGTTCCTGCGCTGCGTGGCGGCACTGGCGCGGGCGGCCGATCAGATCGGTGAGACCGACGAGTATCAGCGGTGCGTGGATCTGCTCGACGACTGTGACCCCGCGGCGCGACCCGCACTCGGGCTGGGCTAGTCGCTCTTCGCGCAAGCGCTCATCGGCCGCTGACCGGCCGTCACGACTCCGCTTCACATTTGCAGTCGGCGGCCCCTTCCGGCCCTTCCACCTGGACCGTGGCGTGGTCGAGTCCGCGTGCAGACAGCACCGCTCGCGCGTCCTCGAGAACCAGTGCCGCGTCCCGCGCGCTGGTCAGATGCGCGGTCACCATGTCCTTGCCCGGCACCAGCGTCCACACGTGCAGGTCGTGGACTTCGGTCACGCCGTCAACGGCACACAGCGCGTCCCTCAGTTCCTCGACGTCGATGTGCGCGGGGGAGGTTTCCGACAGGATCCGCAGGGCCGCGCGGGCCAGGGCGATGGCGCGCGGCAGCACCCATAGGGCGACGAACACGGCGACCACCACGTCGGCATAGGGCCACCGGGTCGTCACGGTGACCACACCCGCGATCAACACGCCGATGCTGCCGACCGTGTCCGCGACGACCTCCATGTAGGCGCCCTTGACGGCGAGACTGCTCTCGGAGTGCGACCGCAAGAGCAACACCACCGCGGCGTTGGCGACCAGGCCTGCCAGAGCCACCACGATCATCGGCACACCGGGGATCTCCGGTGCGTCCCCCAGTCGTTCGAAGGCCTCGTACAGGATGAACACCGCAACCCCGAGCAGCAGCACCGCGTTGGCGACGGCGGTGAACACCTCGGCCCGGTGCCATCCGTAGGTGCGGGCCGGTGACGCGCTGCCGTGCTTGGCGAGCAGCACCGCGGTCAGCCCCATGAACATTGCGACGAGGTCGGTCAGCATGTGGCCGGCGTCGGCCAGCAGCGCGATCGAGTTGATCCACAGCGCGGTCACCAACTCGATCACGAAGAACGTCGTCAGGATCGCCGCGGCGATGAGCATCCGACTGACCCGGGCGTCCTTCGAGCCGTGATCGTGACCAGCACCCATAGCGGGCAATATATGCGTAAACACGCATATGTCGCAAGGCTCAGAACCAGGCGGACCAGAAGCGCGTCAGGTTGAAGCCGGCGCCGATCAGCCCGGGGTTCACCCCGGACAAGTCGAAGAACCAGCCCACCATCGCGAAGAAGTACTGGTTGAGCGGCGTCGCGATCAACAAAAGCAGGAAGATGAAGAACGCCCACTGCTTGGCCGGTTCCAGAGCGCGTTGGGTTTCGGGGCTCAGATGCGGTTCCAGCGCCCCGTAACCGTCGAGCCCGGGAATCGGCAGCAGGTTGAGCACCGCGCCGGTGATCTGCAAAAAGCCCAGGAACGCGACCCCGGCCCAGAACACCAGGTGCGCGGGGTCGTAGAACAGCCTGGTCAGCACCAGCAGGATGATCGCGAGGGCCACGTTCATGAAGGGCCCGGCAAGGCTGACGATCGTCCGCTGCCGGTTGGTCATCCACGACGTGCGTACCCACACCGCGCCGCCGGGCAGGCCGATACCGCCGAGCAGGGTGATCAGCACGGGCAACCCCAGCGACAGCAGCGGATTGCTGTATTTGAAGGGGTTGAGAGTGAGGTAGCCGCGGACCGCGATGTCGTGGTCGCCGTACCGCCATGCGGTGAATGCGTGTCCGAACTCGTGCAGGCACAGGGACACGATCCAGCCGGCGATCACGAAGACGAACACACCCGCGTAGGCCAGGGGCGCGCGAAACTCGGCTGCCGACATCCAGGCGAGGGCGCCGCCGACGGCGGTCAGCGCGACGATCGCCAGAAAGATCGGGCTGGGACGCACCGAGGCCTGCGGGTGCAGCGGACGGACGTTCACGGTTTGACGCTACCTAACCTGCAGCCAGCCCTGTGTGTGTCGATAGAACGCCGACCGGCGCACCGGCCGCTGCGCACGTACTCCGTCCCGGACGACCAGCGCGGCCTGGGCGCCGAGCTGCGCGGCCCGCCCCGCCACCCAGCGCTTCGGACGCATGCGTGAGGACAAGGCGGCGGCACGCAGACCCGGCATGGTCGCGATCGGCTCGATTCGCACACCGGCGATGTCGCCGCTGAACAGCAGCACGTCGTCAACGGTCGCCTCGCCGCGGATCGTCGTGGTGCCGTCGTCCGGCGGCAGCCAGTAGGCCGCCTTCGTGATCACCTGGCCGGTTTCGTCTCTGATCAGCGGAATCCGGGCGGCGGTGCCGCTACGAGCCCGGCGGGCGTGCCACGGCCAGCGCACGTGCGCGACCTCCACGTTCAGCCGGTCGGCACGCAGCAGCCTGGTCAGCACGGCCGCCAGATCGGCAGGCGAACCCACCACGACGACACGGCGGCAGTCGGTGACCGCATCCGCGGTGATCTTGTTCAGCCCACGCAGGGCTCGTGGCATCCGCCTGCCGTCCGACAGCAACACCCCGACATCTGCTGCGGTCAAGGGGGCTCCTCGGGGTCGGCTCCGATAGGGTGGGTCACCGGCTGGGCTCAACTTTTGGCCAGATCAAGCGGGAGAATATGCCATGCCGGCAATCGTGCTCATCGGCGCTCAATGGGGTGACGAGGGCAAAGGAAAGGCCACCGATCTACTCGGTGGCCGTGTGCAGTGGGTCGTGCGCTATCAGGGCGGCAACAACGCCGGCCATACCGTGGTCCTTCCATCGGGCGAGAATTTCGCCCTTCACCTCATCCCGTCCGGCATTCTCACGCCGGGCGTCACGAACGTGATCGGCAATGGCGTCGTGGTGGATCCGGGCGTCCTGCTCACCGAGCTCGAGGGTCTCGAGGACCGCGGGGTGGACACCGGGCGTCTGCTGATCTCGGCCGACGCGCACCTGCTCATGCCGTATCACGTCGCGATGGACAAGGTCGTAGAGCGATATGCGGGCAGCAAGAAGATCGGCACGACCGGCCGCGGTATCGGCCCGTGTTACCAGGACAAGATCGCCCGTGCCGGAATTCGCGTCGCGGATGTGCTCGACGAGGAGCTGCTCGCTCAAAAGGTCGAGGCCGCAATGGAATTGAAGAACCAGGTGCTGGTCAAGATCTACAACCGCAAGGCGCTGGATCCGGCCGAGATCACGGAGAACCTGCTGACGCAGGCCGAGGGTTTCAAGCACCGCATCGCCGATGCCCGCTACCTGCTCAACGTCGCTTTGGAGAACGGTGAAACGGTTCTGTTGGAAGGTTCGCAGGGCACACTGCTCGACGTCGACCACGGCACCTATCCCTTTGTGACGTCGTCCAATCCGACGGCGGGCGGCGCTGCGGTCGGCTCGGGCATCGGGCCCACCCGGATCACCACGGTGCTCGGCATTCTCAAGGCGTACACGACCCGGGTCGGCTCGGGTCCGTTCCCCACCGAACTGTTCGACGAATTCGGCGAATACCTGTCCAAGACGGGAGGCGAGGTCGGCGTGACGACCGGCCGTCGGCGCCGCTGCGGATGGTTCGACGCCGTCATCGCCCGCTATGCGACCAGGGTCAACGGCATCACCGACTACTTCCTCACCAAACTCGACGTGCTGTCCAGCCTGGAGACGGTGCCGGTGTGCGTCGGCTACACCGTCGACGGGAAACGTGTCGATGACATGCCGATGACCCAGTCCGACCTGCACCGCGCCGAACCGGTTTACGAGGAACTGCCCGGCTGGTGGGAGGACATCTCCGACGCGCGTGAGTTCGAGGACCTGCCCGCCAAGGCCAGAGATTATGTGCTGCGGCTGGAAGAGCTTGCCGGCGCACATGTTTCATGCATCGGCGTGGGCCCAGGGCGGGAGCAGACCATCGTGCGCCGCGACGTCCTGGCGGACCGAACGTGACCGACGACCCCCATCTGCTCGACCCCGACTACGACAAGCACGGCGGATTCCCGAACTTCCAGCCCGCCGAACCCGGCCCGGGATTCGGCCGTTTCCTCGCCGCGATGCGGCGGGCGCAGGACCTCGCGGTGTCGGCGGATCCGGACGCCGGCACCTGGAACCAGGCCGCCGACCGCGCAGAAGAACTGGTCAAGCTGCTGGACCCGTTCGAATCTGCCGAGGGCGTGGGCCCGGCCAACCGTGTTCCGTCCCTGCCCGGCTCCGGCAGCCTGCTGATGCCGCCGTACCGGGTCACCCGATTCGAACCCGATGGTGTCGAACTCGACGTCCACTTCAGCCGCTATCACGTCGGCGGCAACTACGCCGTCCACGGCGGCGTGCTGCCGCTGATGTTCGACTCGATGTTCGGCATGGTGATCCATGCCTCCAACAGGCCGATCAGCCGCACCGGCTTCCTGCATGTCGACTACCGCGCGGTGACGCCGATCGACACACCGCTGAGGATGCGCGGCTGGGTGCGGGAAGTCGAGGGGCGCAAGGCGTTCGTCAATGCCGAACTCCGCGACCAGGAGTCCAAGCTCCTTGCCGAAGCGAACGGCCTGATGATCCGATTGCTCCCCGGCCAGCCGTAGAAATGCCACCATGGCCGGGTGACCACCAAGCCCGGACAAGACCAGGCCATCGCTCCCTTTCGCAACCTCTCGACGCCGCGCGCGGCCGCGGCCGCAGGCGTGTTGTTCGCGCTGCTGTTCGGCACGGCGCTGGTGCTGATCCGTACCTCGCTGCCAGAGGGCGCCGCCCCCGGAACGCAATGGACCCAAAGCGATCACAGCATCAGGATCGCGTCGCTCCTGATGCCCTTCGCGGGCATCCTCTTTCTGTGGTTCATCGGCGTCGTGCGCGATGGCTTCGGCGGATACGAGGACAAGTTCTTCTCGTCGGTCTTCATCGGCAGCGGGCTCCTGTTCCTGGCGATGGTCTTCGTGACGTCGGCGGTCGGTGCCGCGTTGACCCACAGCACCGGCGAGACCGCCGACTTCGGGCGTGTGCTGCTGCTGACGCTCAGCAAGACCTATGCGCTACGGATGGCCGCGGTGTTCATGATGTCGCTGGCCACGATCTGGCTGAAAACCGGGCTGATGCCGAAGTGGCTGGTCGGAGTCACCTACGTCGTGGCGGTGGGTCTCATACTCGCCAGCGACCTCACAATGTGGTTGACGTTGGCGTTTCCCACCTGGGTGCTGGTGGTGAGCCTGTTGTTGTTGAACCGGGCCGGTGTCATCGACCTCGAACGCGACGAGCGTTAGTCGATCAAGCGCAAAGCCTCAGCGGGACAGAGCTTCACGGCCTCTCGCGCATGGCTTTCTTCCCCCTGTGGCACTTCATCGACGAGGACCACCACGATCCCGTCGTCGTCCTGATCGAACAACGCTGACGCAGACATCACGCAGTTGCCCGCCTGAATACACACATCGCGATCGGCTTCGACTCTCACAGTGCCACCTCCCAAGTCACCTTCAACGACTTCAGGCCATAGATGAAATGGAACGACCTGAACTGCACATCATCGAAGTCCTCGGCGAGTGCGAGCGTCGGGAACCTGCGCAACAGTGCGGGAAACGCGATCCTCATCTCCATCCGGGCCAGCGGCGCGCCGAGGCAGTGGTGCACTCCATGGCCGAACGCGAGGTGCCCTGCTGCGCCGCGGCGGATGTCGAGGACCTCGGGTGAGTCGATGAAGGCCGGATCGCGATTGCCCGACGGCAGCGACACGAACACGAGCTCACCGGCGGGGATCCGCACACCTGCGACCTCGACCTCGGTGGTGGTGACCCGCGGGATCGCGCTGTGCACGATCGACAGCCAGCGCAGCAACTCTTCGACGGCAGGGGAGACGGCGTCGGGATCGTCGCGGACCGCCGCGAGTTGCTCGGGGTGGCGCAGCAGCGCCAGGGTGCCGAGGCCGAGCATGTTCGACGTGGTTTCGTGCCCGGCGAGCAGCAGCAGGCCGGCGACACCGATGAGTTCGTCGTCGGTGCATTCGGTGCCGTGCTCACGGACGAGCATCCCGAGAATGTCGTCGCCGGGATGCTTGCGCGCTCGCTCGACCAGCGACTGCATGTACGCGCGGCCCTGCCTTTGCAGATCCATGCGTTCGGCTATCGGAATGGACAGGTCCAACTGGCGCGCGCTGCGCCGTTGAAAATCGTCGCGGTCGTCGTACGGCACTCCGAGCAGTTCGCAGATCACCAGCGACGGGATCGGCAGCGCGAAGCTTTCGACCAAATCGACCGGCGGCCCGGCACTTTCCATCGCATCGAGGTGCGCCTCGACGATCTCGACGATGCGCGGTTGGAGCCGTTTCATCCGGCGGATGGTGAATTCGGGGGTGAGCATCCGGCGCAGCCGCTGGTGCTCCGGCGGGTCGAGGCCCAGCAGATTGCCTGCCCGCGAACTGGCGATCTCCTCCTCGGAGAGGGCCGGCGCCCCCGGTACGACGAACCCGGGCGGGCGGCCGTTGGAAAACCGCTCGTGGTCGGACAGCACGGCCTTGACGTCCTCGTATCGGGTGATCAGGTAGACCGACATACCGAAGGAGTTGGTGACCGTGCGAACCCCGGCGGTCTCCCGGATCTCGCGCAACTCCGGGGTCGGGTCGAACGCGTCACGCCGCATGTGCAGTGGCAGCTGCGGTGCTCGGGTTCCGGAGGCGCCGGTCATCTTTCGACGCTACCCGCCAAAATGAACTCCTCGATCAGCTTGTTGACCAGAGGCGGATTCTCCAGCCCGGCAAGGTGCGCGACCCCGTCCAGCACGACGAGGCGCGCGTCCGGGATGGCCTCGGCCATTGCGGAGGTCTCCGGCAGCGGGAACGTCGAATCCTCGGCGCCTGCCACCACGAGGACCGGCGTCGAGATTTTCGCGAACAGCGAACGCTGGTCGGGGCGCGCGGGCACCACGCTGCGCACCGCCCAGGATCCGGACCGGATGTCGACGGCCTGCACCGTGTCGCGGACGAACGCGACGACGTCCGGGCGGGTCGCAAACGTCGTGGGTCCGAGGAACGCCTTGAGCACCGACCGGGTCAGTGGGGGCCTGATTCCGCCAAGCAGTTTCGCCACGCGCAACAGGAACCCGTACTCCAGCTTCTGGCGCGCGTCCGCGGCCGACCCGGTGCAGTTCATCAGCACTGCGCACCCGATGCGGTCGGGATGGGTCGCGGCGAAGGTGCCGCCGATCATGCCGCCCCACGAGTTGCCGACGAAATGCGTGCGTTGTACCTGGAGTCCGTCGAGAACATCGGTGATCACGCGGGCGCAATCATCGAATGTGAAAGGTGCCGTGAGCTTTTGGCTGCCACCATGGCCCGGAGGGTCGACGAGGATCACCTGCCATCGCGAACTGAAGTGCTCGGCCGCGACCGTCCACATGTCGCCGGTCATCAGCAGGCTCGGCCAGAACATGATGGCCTCACCGGTTCCGCTAGTGCGGATCCGCACCTTCCCGAGCACGGTGTCGACCGCCCGTTCCTCCATCTGAGGAACGGTAGTCGCCGCTCCGCAGAGCGGGCCACCAGATCGCTGGACCGATGAGGGTGAACAGCGCCGGGATGATCACCGTGCGCACGACGAACGTGTCCAGCAGGATGCCGAGGCCCACGATGATGCCGACCTGGGTGAGAACGATCAGCGGGAGCACGCCGAGGACACAGAACACCGCGGCCAGCACGATGCCCGCACTCGTGATGACGGCGCCGGTCGCCGAGACGGCCCGGACGATGCCGTCGCGGGTCCCGTGTTCCGGGGTTTCCTCCCGGGCGCGGGTGACCAGGAAGATCGTGTAGTCCACCCCGAGCGCCACCAGAAACAGGAACGCGAACAACGGCGCGGTGTTGTCCAGCGCGGGGAAGCCGAACAGCGCGACGCTGGCCCAGCCGCCGAGTCCCAGCGCGGCGAGCGCGCTTAGCACTGTCACCGCAACCAGGATCAGCGGCGCGAGCGCAGAACGCAGCAGCACGTAGAGGACCGCAAGCACCACGACCAGGATGGCGGGGATCACGACGAACCGGTCGCGCTCTGCGGCCGCACCGGCGTCACGCGCTGAAGCATCAGAACCGCCGACCAGCGCGTCGGGATCGACTGAATGTACCGAATCACGCAGTGCATCAACGGCTTCGAAGGCCGCCTCCGATGCCGGCTCAGCATCCAGGACCACCGACCACTGCGACAACCCCTCGGGGCTGTCACCGGCGGGTGCGGCGGAGACGACGCCGGGGGTGTCGGTGATCGCCTGCTGGATCTCGGTGGCCCGGTCCGTCGCACCGATGACCCGGGTGGGGTCGGTGAGGCCGCTCGGGAAATGCTTGGCCAATGTCTCATAACCGCTCACCGATTCGGCCTGCACCCGAAACTGTTCGGTCTGCGACAGCCCGATGGGTGTGGTCAACAGGCCAGTGCACAGAAGCGCAAGGCCCGCAATGGAGACGATTGCGACACGGCCGGGCCGCTTGGCCACCGCTTCGGCGATGCGATGCCAGATCCCGCTGTCGGTAAGGGGTTTCGTGCCGGTCTGCGGGACGAAGGGCCAGAACAACCGCTTACCGAACACGGCAAGCGCAGGCGGGAGCACCAGCAGGACGAACACGGCAGCGACGACCAGACCCGCCGCGGCCTGTACGCCAAGGCTGCGCACGCTTGGCGACGATGCGAACAGCAGTGTCAGCAGGGCCAGTACCACGGTCGCGTTGCTTGCGATGATCGCGGGACCTGCACGCCGTACGGCTGTGTCCAGCGCGTCATGGTGATTAGCGTTGCGGCCCAACTCCTCCCGATATCTGGAGATGAGCAACAGGGCGTAGTTCGTCCCCGCGCCGAACACCAGCACGCTGGTGATCCCGGATGTCGAGCCGTCGGGGTCCATGCCGAGCCCGCTGGCGACCGCAGTGCCCACCACCGCGGCCACTCGGTCCGCGAAGCCGATGACCGCCAGCGGTACCAGCCAGAGCACCGGCGACCGATACGTGACGATCAACAGCAGCGCGACGACCGCCGCAGTGACCGCGAGCAGCGTGATGTTGGCTCCGGAGAACGAGTTCGCGATGTCGGCGCCGAACGCGGGACCGCCGGTCACCTCGGTGCGCAGGTCTTGCGGCAGCCCGTCGGCGGCTGACTGCCGAAGCGCTTTGATCGCGTCTCCGAGTGCGAACCCGGTGAGATCGGCCTGCAACGGCACGACGGTCAGCGCCGCTTCACCGTCGGCGGACACCTGCGCGCGCCATTTCTTTTCGATGGCGGCAAGATCGGCGGCATCAAGACGCGCGCCATCGTTACGGGTGATCACGATGATGGCCGGGACCTCGTCGCCGCCGGGGAACTGGGCACGCATCTCGTTTGCACGCGATGATTCCGCGGTATCCGGCACGGGAACCGGGGATCGCTGGCTGGAGTCGTCACCGCTGAGCAGCGCCATCAGGGCACCGGAGACGGCGATCACCACCAATGCCAGGACCCATGACAAGCGGCGTGACATGGTGACAATATTTCAGATACTTAACTATTAATCAAATGAACCGGGCCTATGCTTCTGGTGTGACCGACGACCGTGCGGCCTTGGAGTCGATGATCGCGGCCGACGTGCGGGCGATGAATGTGGAGTCCGATCAGATCGGCAGGCACTTCGCGGGCCGACACGATGTGGCGGCCAATGACTTTCGGGCCCTACTGCACATCATGGTCGCCGAGACCGCCGGCAGTCCGCTGACCGCGGGCGACCTGCGCAAGCGGATGGGCATGTCGGGGGCGGCGATCACGTACCTCGTCGAGCGGATGATCTCATCAGGCCACGTACTTCGCGAGTCCGATCCCACCGACCGGCGCAAAGTGATCCTGCGCGTCGCCGATCACGGAATGGACGTCGCACGCGGCTTTTTCACCCCGCTGGCCGAACAGACCAGCGCAGCGCTCGCGCGGCTGTCGGACGCCGACTTGAGAGCCGCGCACCGCACGTTCACGGCGCTCATCGAAGCAATGCACGAGTTTCGCGCTCAGCTGGACGCTACGACCGGTTGAGCGTCGCCTCTTCGAGATCGAGTCCGTGCAGCATCGCGCGCAACACCTCGTCGTTGATGCGCCCGGCGTCGCGCTCGTCGATGAACGTCTTACGCTCCGCCGCAAGCATTTCCAGCCGCAATCGGCGAAAGGCCGTCGTGGGACTCTCGCCGATCTCCTCGTCGGTGCGCCCGAGGCGTTCCCACGCGCTGTTGCGCCGTCGGGTGTTCCAGGTGCGCAGGACCTCGGCCGCGCGCTCGGGAACATCGGTGTTGCCCTGCGATTCGGCGAGCAGTTCATCGAGTCGATCGGCGGCCGCACGCGCCGCGCGGTCCTGCGCCTGGGCCGCTGCAAGCTGGTCCTGTTGAGGATCGTCGCCCTGCACGTTCAGCAACCGGATGACCCATGGCAATGTCAGCCCGTGCAGCAGCAGGGTACCGACCACGACAACGAACGTGAGGAACACGACGTGCGGCCGTCCCGGGAACGGGTCGCCCGACAGCGTCACCAGCGGGACGCCTGCGGCGGCGGCCAGCGACACCACCCCGCGCATACCCGCCCATGCGACGACAAAGACCTGAGACGGCGGTGGTGTCGGTTCGCGTTCCCGGATGTGCCGGAACAACAGGGGCGGCACGTAGGCGAACATGAACACCCAGGCGACCCTGACAGCGATCACAGTTGCGAACACCGCGACCGACGACCAGATCAGCACCGACGCGCGGATACCCGTCAGCTCGTCGATCACCTCCGGTAGTTGCAACCCGATCAACAGGAAGGCGAACGACTCGAGGATCAGCACCACGGACTGCCACAGCGCGAAGTCCTGCAACCGCGTCGCGTAGCCGGCATGCGCTGAACGCTGGCCCAGGATCAGCGCCGCCACCACGACCGCGATCACGCCCGATCCGTGGATCAGTTCCGCCACGAGGTAGATGACGAATGGGGAGATCAAACCGATCGCACTCTCCACCACCGCGTCGTCGAGCCGGGACCGGATGTATGAGATCAGCGCGCCGAACGCGATACCGACCGCCACGCCGCCGGCCGCGGCCAGTGTAAAGGTGCCGACCGCGGAGCCCCACGACGCCGCCGTGCCTATCGCCAGGCCGAGCGCGACTTTGTAAGCGGTCAGCGCCGTCGCGTCGTTGAGCAGGCTCTCGCCGCCGAGCAGCGTCATCGTCCGCCGGGGGAGACCGAGCCGTCTGCCGATCGCGGTCGCCGACACCGCGTCCGGCGGCGCCACGATCGCACCGAGTGTGAGTGCCGCCGCCACGGTGAGCTCGGGGACCGTCTTGTAGGCGACGAACCCGACCGCGAACGTCGTCGCCAGCGGAAGGCCGACCGCCAGCAGGCTGATGGGACGCAGGTTCTTCCTCAGCGCGACGTAGCTGCTCTCGGTCCCCGCCGACCACAGCAGCGGCGGCAAGATGACATTCAGCACGAGCTCGGGCTCGAGAACGACGTCATGCAGTCCCGGCAGGTTGCTGGCCAGCAATCCCGCGACGACGAGGGCAAGCGGGGCCGACACGTCGAAGCGGCGGGCAACGGCGGCCAGCAGGATCGACAGCATCATGACCGTCAGCAGTGATGCACCCACGTCGCCAAAGCCTCCTGTGTGGTGATATCCGTATCGTGATCTCCCATGCTGAGGAGATCACGCGAGCGGGAGGTCCCCGAAACATGCGAACACCTCGACGCCGCGATTGATGCCGCCGAACCGGGTTCGCGCACCCCTGGACACTGCGAGGACTGTAGAGAAGACGGCAAGGACGCGTGGGCTCACCTGCGCATGTGCCTCACCTGTGGACATGTCGGATGTTGCGATTCCAGCCCGCACCGGCACGCCAGCGCACACTTCACGCAGACCGGTCATCCGGTGATGCGATCGGTCGAGCCGGGGGAGAACTGGCGGTGGTGCTACCTGGACACCCGGGTCGGTTGATATCTGGCAGTCTGGGAACCGCAATGAGTGAAACGACCGACACTGACGAGCTCGATTCCGACGAGCCGGAGACGGGACCCGAGCCCATCGGAGAAGCGACGCCTCCACCCACGGTGATGCTGCTCGGTTCGGGTGAATTGAGTCGTGAGCTGACGTTGGCCTTTCAACGGCTCGGCGCCTCCGTGATCGCCGTGGATCGATACGCCGATGCCCCGGCGCACGGGGTGGCCGACCGGTCCGCCGTCGTCAAGATGAACGACGCCGAGGCGCTGGCCGCGGTCATCGAGAAGGAACACCCGCGATACGTGGTGGCCGAGGCGACCCTGATCGCGGCGGACGCGCTGATCGCGGTCGCCGAGCGCGACGATATCGAGGTGTTCCCGACCCCACGCAGCACGCGGCTGTCGCTGGACCGCGAGGGGCTGCGGCGCCTTGCAGCCGACGAGCTCGGCCTGCCCACCGCACCCTTCTGGTTCGCGGGCTCGATCGAGGAGCTGACCGCCGTCGTGCAGCACGCCGGCTTCCCGCTGGTCGTGAAACCGATCGCGGCGGCACCCGGCGAGGGTGAGTCGGTACTGGTGCGGATCGAAGACGTCGAGCCGGCCTGGCATCGCGCCGTCGGCGCGGGGCGTATTCCGCTCAACCGGGTGATGGCCGAGGCGGTCGTCGAGGTGGACGTCGAGGTCACGCTGCTCACCATCCGCACCATTGGACCGACGGGTCCGGTGGTGCACTTCTGCGAGCCGATCGGCCACCGGCAGCTGGGCGGCGACGCGCTCGAGTCCTGGCAGCCCCAGCGGTTGTCGCCTGCGGCGCTGGATGCCGCGAAGTCGATCGCCGCGAGAATCGTGAACTCGCTGGGCGGACGCGGGGTGTTCGGCGTCGAGGTGCTGGTGCGCGGCGACGAGGTCTACTTCGACAACGTGCGTCCGCGGCCATACGACAGCGGTCTGGTGACACTTCGCTCGCAACGACTTTCGCAGTTCGAACTGCACGCGCGCGCGATCCTCGGACTGTCCGTCGACACCATCATGGTCTCGCCGGCCGCCGCGGAGGTCAGCTATGCCGGGGCGGACGCAACCGACAGTGGCGG
Organism: Mycolicibacterium rhodesiae NBB3; assembly: GCF_000230895.2. The sequence goes on along the minus strand of NC_016604.1, from coordinate 1,318,475 downwards.
CGCGAACCTGCGCTCCGTCCTTGCCGAGGCGCTCGCCGTCGCGGAGAGCGACGTCCGTCTGTTCGGCAGGCCCGACGAGACGGAAGGGCGCCGCAGGCTCGGAGTGGCGTTTGCGACCGCCCCCGACCCCATCATTGCCCGGGACCGGGCCCGCCGCGCGTCCGCGGCGCTACGCAGACTCTGGTAGCTCGTGGCTGACTCTGACCCCGACTCCACCGGAGCCGACCGGCGCACGGCGGCGCCGTTTCTGGCGGCGTTTGCAATCATTTCACTTGTCGTGATCGGAATCGCGTTGGTGAATTACTTCTCCAACGACGAGCTGTCGCCGGAGCAACAGGTGGTGCGCGCCGCGGTGGCGCAGAACGACGCGCTGCAGAAGGAGAACTACTCGGACTTCGCGAAGAACACCTGCCGCGCGGAGCAGGGTACCGAGGCTGAAGTTCTTGCCGGTCAACGCGATTCGAAAGAAAAACATGGTCGTCGGCTCATCGACGATGTCACCGATGTGGTGGTCAACGGTGACCGCGCGACGGCGAAGGTGACGTATCAATTCGACAAGGCGCCGGACGCCAAGACAGACGTCGAAACGACGTTTGTACTCGAGGACGGGGCATGGAAGGTCTGTACGTCGGTCCCCAGCTAGCTGTGGGAGACTCACGTCCGTGAGCGCCGAAGACGAGCGCGCGTGAGGATCGCAGCGAGGAACGAGCGAGTGACCGGTGGGCCCACGCCCGCAGGGCAGGGGACAAGCGGGAGTCGAGATATGACCTATGCCGGAGACATCACGCCTGAGGAGGCATGGAAGCTGCTGACCGATAACCCCGAGGCGGTGCTGGTCGACTGTCGTACCGACGCCGAGTGGCGGTTCGTCGGTGTGGCCGATCTGTCAGATCTCGATCGCGAGGTGGTCTACGTCGAATGGAACACCTCAGACGGTAAGCACAACGACAATTTCGTCGAGGATCTCTTGGAGAAGATCGGGGTGGTGGGTTCCGCTAAAGACCGGCCCGTGGTGTTCCTCTGCCGCTCTGGCAACCGCTCGATCGGCGCCGCCGAGGCCGCGACCGAGGCCGGCATCGCTCCCTCTTACAACATTCTCGACGGCTTCGAAGGCAATCTCGACGAGCACAAGCACCGTGGCGTTACCGGCTGGAAGGCCGTCGGCCTGCCGTGGAGGCAGTCGTGAGCCCCGATGGCGTGCCGTCCGTCCGTCAGCCGGCCGAACTGCCTGATGGCGTGAGCCAGGCGACCATCGGTGTGCGCGGCGGTCTGCTGCGGTCGGGTTTCGAGGAGACCGCGGAGGCGATGTACCTGACGTCGGGGTACGTCTACTCCTCGGCGGCGGAGGCGGAGAAGGCGTTCACCGGCGACATCGACCGCTACGTCTACTCCCGCTACGGGAATCCGACCATCTCGATGTTCGAGGAGCGCCTACGGCTGATCGAGGGCGCGCCGGCGTGCTTTGCGACGGCGACGGGGATGGCGGCGGTGTTCACGTCGCTCGGCGCCCTGCTCGGTGCGGGTGACCGATTGGTTGCAGCGCGCAGCCTGTTCGGATCGTGCTTCGTGGTGTGTAACGAGATCCTGCCGCGCTGGGGTGTGGAGACCGTGTTCGTCGACGGTGATGATCTGTCGCAGTGGGAGGAGGCGTTGTCGGTTCCCACGAAGGCGGTGTTCTTCGAGACGCCGTCGAACCCGATGCAGCAGCTGGTGGATATTTCGGCGGTATGCGAACTCGCCCACGCCGCCGGTGCAAAAGTCGTGCTGGACAACGTGTTTGCCACACCGATCCTGCAGCAGGGTATGCCGCTCGGCGCGGACGTCGTGGTGTATTCGGGCACTAAGCACATCGACGGACAGGGCCGGGTACTCGGCGGCGCCATCCTCGGCGACAAGCAGTACATCGACGAACCGGTGCAGAAGCTGATGCGGCACACCGGGCCGGCGTTGAGTCCGTTCAACGCGTGGACCTTGTTGAAGGGTCTGGAGACACTGGCGATACGTGTCGATTACCAGAACGCGTCGGCGCACCGCGTCGCGGAGTTTCTCGAAAGTCATCCCGCGGTGAGCTGGGTGCGCTATCCGTTCCTGGAATCCCATCCGCAGTACGACCTGGCGAAGCGTCAGATGACCGGCGGCGGAACGGTTGTCACGTTCGAACTCAAAGGTGGCACGAAGGATCGGGCGTTCGAGGTCCTCGACAAGTTGAGAATCGTGGACATCTCGAACAACCTCGGCGATTCGAAGTCGTTGATCACCCATCCCGCCACCACGACCCACCGGGCGATGGGTCCGGAGGGCCGCGCCGCGATCGGACTCGGTGACGGGGTGGTGCGAATCTCGGTGGGACTGGAGGGAACCGAGGATCTCATCGGCGATCTCGACCAAGCGCTGGGGTAGATTTCGCGGATGTCGCGCAAGTCGCAGGCCAAGCAGGCTCGCCGTAAGAAGCGGCGCGCGACCCAGTCTGCGCGCTGGATTCCGGACAGCGTTCTCGACGGGCTGTCCGACGACATCGAAATCGCCGCGGTCCTCGAACGACTCGACGAGCGAATCACCGAGCGCGGCTGGGTGTTCGACGAGGAGCTCTCCGACGACGAGTCCGCGCTCTGGTATTTCATTCCGTCGACGGCCGAGGTGCCCGACGACGGAGAGGTGGTGCCGGTCACGACGGTCGCGATGACCTCCGACGATGCCGAGGTCGTCCACGTCGTGTTCGTGGGCACCGCCGACGACTACCAGTTCGGGCTCGAAGAGTTCTTCGAGCACGTCGAGGCGATCGAGGCGTACCGCCTCGGGCAACCGATACCGACGTTCGGCTAGCTCTTCTCAGAACCCTCGACGACGCCCTGCGCGGCGCGGGCGCGCTGTTCGTAACTCTGCCGAGCGGTGGTGTCGAAGTCGAGGAATACGCGGTCCAGTCCGAGCTTGCGGTTCAGCCAGCGGCGGCCGCGCGGGCCCAGCATCTGCGCCGCCTGCGCGGTGAACCGCAACGGGGGTGGCACCGCCACATGGGTTTTCGGCTTTTCCAACGTCTTGATGACGGCCTTGGCGATGTCCTCCGGCTCCACGGGCTTGATCGCTCCGCTGCCGGCGGTGCCGGAGATCAGCTCGGTGTTGGTGAACGGCGGCATGACCACAGAAACGTCGACGCCGTGCGGTGCGACCTCGTCGGCCAGCGCGGCGGACAGCCCGACGACACCGAACTTCGCGCCGACGTAGACGACCTGGCCGGGCACCGGGATCAAGCCCGACAGCGAGGCGATGTTGATGATGTGGCCGCTGCGCCGCGCGATCATGTCGGGCAACGCCAGCTGGCAACCGGCGATCACGCCGTACAGGTTCACCTCGATCGACGAGCGGATCGACTGTTCGGTCTCGTCGAGGAACGGGCCGATCGGCATCACGCCGGCATTGTTGATGAGCACGTCGATGTGGCCGCCGCCATCGGTGCGCGCCTTGTCCAGGAACGTCGCGAACGACTCGCGATCGGTGACGTCGAGCGGATATCCCGAAACTTGGCCGAGCTTGGTGAGCTGCGCGACGGCGGACTCCTGAAAGGCCACGTCACGGTCACCGATGACCACGTGCGCGCCACGAGCCAGCAGCGCCTTGGCGGTGGCGTATCCGATGCCGCGGGCGGCGCCGGTGATCGCGATGGTCTTGCCCCGGATGTTGTCCATGCGGCCAAACTTTACACGTGTCAAGTTTTGGGCGAAAGGGGCTTGGGGCCCTGTGGACAACTGCGTGCGCGCGGCAGTGGATCCGAGTAATATCGAACACATGTTCGAGTCCGAGTTCGCGGGGGTTGGTGACGCCGAGGTGGTCGCGGCGATCGCCGACGGTGCGCGGGCCGAGGCGGCGGCGGCGGCGCGCCGGTTGGCCGCGATCGCTGAACTCAAGCGTCGCCGAGTGCTCGATGATGACGAGCGGGCGCGGTGGGCGTGTGATTGGTGGGACAGCGCGGCCGCCGAAGTCGCCGCGGCGATGAACATCACCTCGCGGAAGGCCTCGGGTCAGATGCGCATCGCGGTCGCCTTGCGTGATCACCTGCCGTTAGTGGCGGAGTTGTTCCGCCGTGGTGATCTCAGTGCGCGGGTGGTGGGGGCGATCACCTGGCGCACCCAATTGATCACCGACGAGGCGGTGTGGGCGCTGATCGATACCGCGATCGCCACGCGGGCGGGCACGTGGGGGCCGCTGGCCGAGGACAAGTTGATCGCCGCGGTGGATGCGTTGGTGTTGGAGCACGACCCCGCCGCGCTGATCGTGAGCAAGACGCTGGCGCGCAGTTGTGACTTCGTGGTCGGCGACCTCGAAGACGAAAACGGCACGACCTCGGTATGGGGCCGCCTCAATGCTGCTGATGCTGCGGTGTTGAAGACCACGATCGCGGCGATGGCGGCCACAGTGTGCGAGGACGATCCCCGCACGGCCGGGCAGCGCCGCGCGGCCGCGCTGGCCGCACTCGGCCACGGCAATCATCACCTGCCGTGTGCGTGCGATTCGCCGAACTGCCCCGCCCGCGAGAGCCATCCGGCGCCGAAGTCCTCGATCGTCGTCACCGTGTACACCGACCACGCCACCCTTGACGGCCTAGACGACGAGGCAGCGCAAAGCGCCGCGCCGCAAACTCCCGCACCGACGACTCCCGCCTCGCAGGCCACCGCGCAACAGCCCACCCCCACCCCGACGGGCACGGCGATCCTGTCCGGTACTGAAGTGTTGCCGACACCGCTGCTGGCCGAACTGTTGCGCAACGGCGCCACACTGCGCCCGCTGTACACTGCCGTGGATGCGCAGCCGGAGTCGGGGTATCGGCCCTCGGCAGGGTTGGCGCGGTTTGTGCGAGGCCGGGATCTGACATGCCGGTTCCCCGGCTGCACGACACCGGCCCAGAATTGCGACATCGACCATGTGATCCCGTATCCCGTCGGACCTACGCATCCGTCGAACCTGGCCTGTCTGTGCCGAAAACATCACCTGCTCAAGACGTTCTGGACCGGCGACTGGGAACTCACCCTGCTGCCCGACGGGGCGGCGGTGTGGACCTCGCCGACCGGCCACACCTACACAACGCATCCAGGCAGTCGAAGTTACTTCCCGGACTGGGACACCGACACCGGGCCGCTGCCACCCCCACCCACAGCCCAGAGGTTCAGCACCGACCGGGGCCTGATGATGCCCCAACGCCAACGCAGCCGAGCCCAAGAACGCGATGCGCGCATCAAAGCCGAACGCGCACAGAACGACTCCGACCCACCACCGTTCTAGGTGGGTGACTCCATCTTCCGGAGCTCCCGGAGTAAACGTCTCGAGAGTCGGAGCGACAGCGCAGGCGAGACCCGTTCCATGTACCACCACGCCTTCCACCATCCGGGCACGATGATCATGGCGTTATTGCGCAGGACAGCCTTCAGCACACGTTTGGCGAATTCGTCGGCGTCCATGGGGTGCAACCGTTCCCAAGACTTGAGGAACTCCTCGCGCGTCAGTCCCGGCGCGTTGATCCGTCCGTACTCGCCACCGATGAGGATAGGAGTGCGAATCACACCGGGGCACAGCACGGAGACCCGCACGCCGTGACGCTCGGCCTCGACGCGCATCGAACGAGAGAGCGCGACAACCGCATGCTTGGTGGCGGTGTAACTCGCCTGACCCACCGTGGTGGTCAGCCCCGCCATCGAGGCCGTGTTCACAATATGTCCGGAATGCTGTCGAATCATGATCGGGTAGACCGCCTGGATACCGTGTACAACACCGCGCAGATTCACGTCGAAGACGTCGTCCCAGTCCGCCAGCGTGTACGAGTCGATCTCACCGGACACTCCGATGCCCGCGTTGTTGAACAGGTAGTCGATCCGTCCCGACTCGTGCATTGCGTCGGTCACCGCACGCTCGAACGCGGCCGCGTCGCGCACATCGAGTTCGATCGCATGAACCGCTGCGCCGCGCCCGCTCAAGCGTTGCGCCACCTCATGCGCCCGGCCGATCTGACGGTCGGCGATCCAGACCTCCGCGCCCCTGTCTACGAGCTCGGTGGCCAGTGCGGCGCCGATGCCCGATGCGCCGCCGGTGACGAATGCGACCCTTTCTGACAGGCTCGATGACATGGCGAAAGAATAGGTAGTTGTCACGTCGACATGCGGTCACTTCCGATCACCGTGAGCGAATCCCCAGTTCCGGAATGCATTTACGCGTCCAGCGTTGGACAGTTGAGTGATGACCGTGCCGACAGTCGATGAGCTCCGCTTCGTGGCAGTGGACCAGCGTGATCCGCTGGCCGCACCGCTGCTGGCCGAGTTGGCCGTCGAGTACTCCGGTCGCTACGGCGGCACCGAGCAGCGGGTCATGAAATGGCTTCTGGAGGAGTACCCCGCCGAGGACTTCACGCCGCCCGACGGCGCGCTGCTCATCGGCCTTCTCGATGGCCAACCCGTCACCGGCGGGGCCTTCAGGCGGTTCGACGACAGCAGGGCCGAGCTCAAACGCGTCTGGACCGACAGCAGACACCGGCAGCGAGGTTTCGCGAAGGCCATCGTCGCCGAACTCGAGCGCGAGATCGCCGCGCGCGGATATCGACGCGTCTATCTGACAACCGGCAACCGTCAGCCCGAAGCCGAGGCGCTGTACCTGTCCTCGGGATACACCCGGCTTCCCAGCCCGCTGCCCACCGTCGGCGAAACCTACCCGATCGCCTTCGAGAAGACGCTGCGATGACCGGGCATCTGCACCTTGGCGTCGCGCTTGACGGCTTCGGCTGGCATCCGGAGGCGTGGCGTCACACGGCTGAGAGTGAAGGCGTCACCAGCGGTCGCTACTGGTCTGGCCTGGCAGCCACCGCGGAGCGCGGCCTGCTGGACTTCCTCACCATCGACGATGCGCTCACCCCGCAGCGGCGGCGTCACCCCGAGATCGAATCGCGTTGGCTCGCCGGTCGACCCGACGCGGTCCTCATCGCGTCCCGGGTGGCGCCGGCGACCACCCACATCGGACTCATACCGGTCGCCACCGTCACCCACACCGAACCGTTTCACGTATCCAAAGCCATTGCGACACTGGACTTCGTCTCGCACGGCCGGGCCGGCTGGCAGGTGAGGGTGAGCGGCACCCAACATGAAGCAGACTTGTTCGGGCGCCGCGACCTCAGTGGCGTCGACCTGTTCGACGAAGCATCGGACGCTGTCGAGGTGGCCCGTCGACTCTGGGACAGCTGGGAGGACGACGCCGTCATTCGCGACGCCGCCACCGGACGGTTCATCGACCGCGACAAGCTGCACTACATCGACTTCGTCGGCAAGTACTTCTCGGTCAAGGGACCGTCGATCACCCCACGCCCCCCTCAGGGCCAGCCTGTCGTGGCCGCGTTGGCGCATGCGCAACCCGCCTACGAATTCGCCGCCCGTAGCGCGGATCTCGTCTTCATCACGCCAACCGACGAGAAGTCGCTCGACACGATCCTGAACGAGCTCGGAGACGACGAACTCAAGGTCTACGCGGACGTGTTCGTCTCCTTCTCCGGCGTCACCGATGCCCGCTCGGATGCGCTGGTCTTCGACGGCACACCGACAGAACTCGCCGAATTGATCATCGGCTGGTGCGAGTCCGGTATCGAGGGACTGCGGTTACGGCCTTCCGTCAACGCCACCGACCTGCCGGTCATCGTCGATGAGGTGGTGCCGATCCTGCAGCGGGCGGGCAAGTTCCGCCAGGCATACGCGGACGGCGAGACGTTACGTCATCGACTCGGCCTTCCGGTCGCGGAGAACCGCTACAGGAAGGTGGGACGGCCATGACTGTCCCACTGTCGATACTCGACCTATCGCCGATCAGCGAAGGCGCCGATGCTGCAACGGCATTGCGTAACACTGTGGACCTCGCCCAGCATGCCGAGCAGTGGGGCTACAAGCGCTTTTGGGTCGCCGAACACCACTTCGTCGCGGTCGCCTCCGCGCAGCCCGCGGTCCTGATCGGCCAGATCGCGGCCGCCACCAACACCATTCGCGTCGGCGCGGCCGCCGTGCAACTCGGCCAGACGACCGCAATCGCTGTCATCGAGGGTTTTGGCATCCTCGACGCGTTCCATCCCGGCCGTATCGACCTCGGAGTCGGCAGGTCCGGTCAGCGGCGCAGGGAGGCGATCACGGCCCCCACCACTGAGCCCGAACAGCCGCAGGAATGGCGCGACGTCGAGGGTGTGGTGATACCCCCGCCGTTCGATATCAGCGTGCTCATGCGCAATCCACGACTGCGCGCGAAAATGTCTGTGCTGCAACAGCCAGAGGCGATTGCACCGGATTTTGCAGACCAGGTCGGCGACATGCTGGCGATGATCGAGGGCCGCTATCTGATCGGTGACGTCGACGCGCACGCCACACCCGGTGAGGGAGCGGCGCTGACGCCGTGGGTGTTCGGCAGCAGCAAGGGGCAGAGCGCGCAGGTCGCCGGCGCCCGCGGACTGCCGTTCGTCGCGAGTTACCACATCACCCCCGCCACGGCGCTGGACGCGGTTGAGGCGTACCGTTCGGCGTTCCGGCCGTCGGCCACGCTGTCGCAGCCCTACGTCGTGGTGTCCGCTGACATCGTCGTCGCTGACGACAATGAGACCGCCCGCCACCTGGCATCGAGCTACGGGCACTGGGTGCATTCGATTCGTGCGGGCGACGGTGCGATCCCGTATCCGGACCCCGATACCGTCGAACCGCTGTCGGATGATCAGCTCGAGGTCGTGAAGGACCGCATTGCAACGCAATTCGTCGGCGATGCCGAGGAGGTTGCCACCAAACTGGAGGCTCTGCAGCGCGTCACCGGGGCCGACGAACTGGTTGTCACCTCGGTCACCCACGACCATTCCGACAGACTGCGGTCGCACGAGTTGCTGGCCAAGAGGTGGGGATTGTGAGCCGCCGAGAAGGTAAACACCGCAAGCAGATTCATCTGGCCGCACATTTTCCCGGCGTCAACAACACCACCGTGTGGTCGAGTCCGGAGTCGGGCAGCCAGATCGAGTTCGACTCCTTCATCCACCTGGCTCAGACCGCCGAGCGGGGATTCTTCGACTTCTTCTTTCTCGCCGAAGGTCTGCGACTGCGGGAACACCGCGGACGCATTCACGATCTCGACGTCGTCGGCAGGCCCGATACGTTCACCGTCCTTGCCGCACTGGCCGCGGTCACCGATCGTCTCGGGCTGACCGGCACCATCAACACGACATTCAACGAACCTTTCGAAGTGGCACGCCAATTCGCGACCCTGGACCACCTGTCCGACGGACGTGCCGGCTGGAACGTGGTGACCTCGTCCGACGCGTTCACCGGCGAGAACTTCCGCAGGGGCGGGTTCCTCGACCACTCCGACCGCTACAAGCGTGCCGAGGAGTTCGTCACCGTCGCCCGCGAGTTCTGGGACAGCTGGTCGCCCGACGCCGTCATCGCCGACCGCGAAAACGGAATCTACATCGACCCCAACCGCATTCGCGTGGTCGAGCATCGCGGGCCACAGTTCGACGTTCGCGGCGTGAGCACGCTGCCGCAGGCACCGCAGGGCCATCCCGTCCTGCTGCAGGCCGGTGACTCCGGCGACGGCCGGGCGTTCTTGGCCAAGTATGCCGATGCGGCGTTCACCATGCATTCGTCGCTGGAGGCGGGCCAGGCCTACTACGCGGACGTCAAGGGCCGCGCGGCGTCGTACGGGCGAGATCCCGACCGGCTCAAGGTGTTTCCGGCCGCCACATTCGTGCTCGGCGACAGCGCCGAGGATGCGGTCGAAAAGGCCCACCACATCCGGCGTCAGCAGGTGAGCCCTCAGACCGCCATCGCGATGTTAGAGCAAGTGTGGCAGCGTGACCTGTCCGCGTACGACCCTGACGGTCCGCTGCCCGACGTCGAACCGGCCGACGATCCGAGCATGACTCAGGGCCGGGTGCGGCACGGCGATCCGAAGGCGGTGGCGACCGCATGGCGCGAGCGGGCGGAGGCTGACGGCCTGTCGATCCGCGAACTGGTCATCGCGGTCACCAGCAGGCAGCAGTTCGTCGGCACGGCGGCGCAGGTCGCCGAGGAGATCGACCTGCACGTGCAGTCGGACGCCTGCGACGGCTTCATCCTGGTGCCGCACCTCACGCCGGGCGGGCTGGACGAGTTCGTCGACACCGTGGTGCCGCTGCTTCAGGAGCGTGACACCTTCCGCAGCGGATATTCCGGGGTTACGCTGCGCGATCATCTCGGCCTATAGGCTGGCCCCGCAGGTGTCGCGGCGACACCGGGGGTGGACATGTTCTCACAGGCGATCGTTGGGTGGTTGCTCCTCGCTTCCGCCGCGCTGATCGTCGTCATCGGCCTGGCCTCGCGCGTGTTCTTCGGCCGCAGACGCGACACCAAACCGGTCCGTGCGATGGTGCGCACCTTCCGCCGGACCGGTATCGCGCGGGTGCTGTTCGGCAGGTTCGAGGATGACGTGCTCGACGATGACGAACTCGACAGCATGATCCTGATGCCCACCGTGGTGGTGGCGTGCGGTCTCTGTCTGACGGCGCTGTTCCTGCTCGGCTACAACACCTTGGCTTGAGCTCGGGCTTTCTCGGAGGCCTCGCGGATCGAGCCGCGCCACACCGGGCCGTGACCGGGCAGCAGTACGTCGATGTCCAATAGTTCGAGCGCTGACAGGCTGCGTACGCAGCCCGCCTGGTCGTGGTTGAACAGCTTCGGCAGCAGCTGCGGGCCGGTATGACGGGCCAGCGGATGGCCGGTGACCAGGGCGTCGCCGGACACCAGCACGCCGTCCACCACGAATGAGCAATGCCCGCCGGTGTGCCCCGGCGTCGGGACCGCCACCGGCGAACCGGGAAGACGCGCGGCGATGTCCTCGGTCAGCGCCCGGGTGCTCGGAATACCGTCACGGGTCATTGCGCCTGCTCGGGTTATCGCCACCGACCACTTGAGATACCGCGGCTGCCAGATGTGCTTGGCGATGTCGACCGGCGAGGCCTGCTCCAGGTATTCCCTCCTGGCGTGGTCGACCTCGTCGACGTGGCAATACACCGGTGTGCCATGGGTTTTCGCGAACCAGATGGCCGACCCGAAGTGATCGACGTGCGCGTGCGTCAGGAGGATCGCGCGTAGGTCGTCAACGCCGAATCCGAGCCGGCGAAGCGATTCGAGCACGTCGCGGCGGCTGCCCGGGAAGCCCGCGTCGATCAGGATCACGCCATCACCGTCGGAGACGAGGGTCCAATTGACGAGGTCGGTGTAGGCGAAGTGCACGCTGTCTGTGACGGCGTCCAGGGCCAGTGCCATATCGCGAGTGTAAGCAGGAGGGTAGAAAGGAACCGTGCCTGAACTGAAACTCGGATACAAGGCGTCGGCGGAGCAATTCGCCCCGCGGGAACTCGTCGAGCTCGGCGTCGCCGCCGAAGAGCACGGCATGGACAGCGCCACCGTCAGCGACCACTTCCAGCCGTGGCGCCACGAGGGTGGCCATGCGCCGTTTTCGCTCGCCTGGATGACCGCGGTGGGTGAGCGCACCAAGCGGCTGTTCCTCGGCACGTCGGTCCTGACGCCGACGTTCCGCTATAACCCTGCCGTTATCGCGCAGGCCTTCGCGACCATGGGCTGCCTCTACCCGGACCGGATCTTCCTCGGTATCGGGACCGGCGAGGCGCTCAACGAGATCGCCACCGGATACGAGGGGGAGTGGCCAGAGTTCAAGGAGCGTTATGCGCGGTTGCGCGAGGCGGTGCGGCTGATGCGTGAGCTGTGGCTCGGTGACCGCGTCGACTTCGAGGGCGAGTATTACAACACCAAAGGCGCCTCGATCTACGACGTCCCCGAGGGCGGCATCCCGATTTACATCGCCGCGGGCGGACCGCAGGTTGCCAAGTACGCCGGCCGGGCGGGCGACGGCTTCATCTGCACCTCCGGCAAGGGCGAGGAGCTCTACAAGGACAAGCTGATCCCCGCCATGCGCGAGGGCGCCGAAGCGGCCGAGAAGAATCCCGATGACATCGACCGGATGATCGAGATCAAGATCTCCTACGATCCCGACCCGAAGCTTGCGCTGGAGAACACCCGCTTCTGGGCGCCGCTGTCGCTGACCGCCGAGCAGAAGCACAGCATCAACGATCCGATCGAGATGGAGAAGGCCGCCGACGAACTGCCCATCGAGCAGGTCGCCAAGCGTTGGATCGTGGCGTCGGACCCCGACGAGGCGGTCGAGATGGTCGGCCAGTACGTCAAGTGGGGGCTGAATCATCTGGTCTTCCACGATCCTCGGCATGATCAGCGCCGCTTCCTCGAGCTGTTCCAGAAGGATTTGGAGCCCAGGCTTCGCAAGCTCGGCTGAGCCTGTGGCTCGAAGCCTGCCGAGCACAGCATGATTCGCGCGGCGCTGGGTGTGGTGTGCTCGCGTTCGGCGTCGGTATGGCCGGATCGGTGTCGCGCTATGTCCCGATCACCAACGGCCGTTCTCGTCGTTGCAGCGGGTTCGCCATAAATGATGGCTGCGGCCGTCGTCGCACTGATCTTGTTCTGATTGGCGCGGCGCTGTGCGTGGTGCTGATTGGTGTTCAGATGCCCAGGTACCTCGGACCCGAAAAGGTGGGCGTGCCTAGCGTCGTCGTACGATTGCTCACCGCCAATCTCGTTCTTGGACAGGCGGATCCGGATTCAGTGGTTCGGACTGCTGCGACATGGCGGACGTGGTTTCGTTCCAGGAAATGACGCCTGAGCTAGCCGCTGCGTTGGACGAAACGTTTTTGCACCGGGTGATCGACCCGTCCGCAGGTGGCAGGCATCGGCGTGTGGAGCCGATACCCGATCGTGTCATCGGAGCCCATTGAGGGTTATCAGCGACTGCGCGCGGTTTGCCCGAGATTCTGCGCGAGGTTTTGAGGCAAGGGGACTCTGGCGCGGTGATCGTGGCGGGGGATCTCAACGCCACCTATGCCGCCGTTCCGACGACTGCTCGACGACGGCTGTCGCGATGCGGCCGAGCAGGCCGCGCGGGGTTGACACGCAGCTTCCCGAACACCGCCGCGGGGGCGCCGTGGCGGCGACCGGTCGTGGGCATCGACCACGTGCTCGTGCGCAATTGCGTGGTGACGGCAGCGGGCACGGTGTCGATGCCGGGATCCGACCACCGTGGCCTGCTCAAGACCATCGAAATCCCCGCCGACCCCACTGCTAGCTACCCGGTCTAGGGACGGAGTACGGTTCATTCTGCAGCCCCCGAGCCCTCGTCGCTCAGGGTCCCTCCAGCCCAAGCAGGCTCAGTGCGGCGGGCGCCCAGAACCCTTTATCTGGACCACCCCGGCACGCTCCGTCGGTCTCTCCCGGATTGATGATCCACAGGAGGCCATCCAGCGCGCCACCTCGGTATAGCCGCGGTTTTTGTCCTAACCGCGCATCCGGCGGGTTGCAGTTGTCCGGTTGCGGGCCCGCGCCGTTTCGCCCGACGTCGACCACGAAGTGCGCGTCGGGAATGCCAAGCTTGTCGAGTTCAAACCGCACGCTCTCGGCATACCGGACTTCACTGTCCGTCGTGTAGTGGGCGGCGACGTTGACGCTGAAGCCGGCAACTTTGTTGACGCCCACCATCTTCAAGCGCTTTGCGGCCTCGTCGGCATTTAGCCACTTCTCGTTTCCTATGTCGATGTAGACCCGCGCACCTGTGGTCGAAAGCTGGTCGACAGCGAATTTCAGCATGCCCAAACGGTCTCCCTGCTTACACCTACCCAGCTGAGGAAGCGCATCCGGTTCGAGCACGACCATCGCGTTGTCGTGTCCCTTCAAAGCTGCGGCAACGCCCTTTATCCAGTCCTTGTACTCCCGCTCGTCCTCCGCACCGCCGCTCGACCACCGGCCACAGTCGCGCTGAGGAATCCGGTAGAGCACGAGCATCGGGACCGCTTTGGCGGCCGCGGCGCCGGCGAGGTAGTCGCCGACATCTTGTCGGGCGGTATCAGAGGTGGACCAATCGGTGAACCACTTGGCTTGCGGCGTCTCAGCGATCGGATCGAAGCGCGGATCCTTCCGCGCTGCTGCGATCGCCTCTAGGTGAGGGTCGATATACAACGGAGTGTCGACGGGCGTGCTGCCAGCAAGTGGCTCGTCCGAAGCGGCAGGCCCCCCGCAGGCGACCGCCACGACCGCCGCCAGCAAAGCGCCAACGATCGTCGCTGTTGCCATCCTGAGAATGGCGCACCCGTTCCGTCGTTCGAACCACGTTCGGTCCCGCCGTACTGGATCTATCGTCGTCTCTTTCATCGAGCACCGCCTTCTCGGTGCGTGTCACCAGATCGTGCGAAGAACAGCACCGTGAGTGGAACGACCGTAACCGTCCAGAATACCGACCTGTCCACAAAGCCCAGCGGCACTTCGAGGAGGCCACTGATGCAGATACCCGTGACCAACATTGCAGCGATCGTGAGGTAGCGGCTCTCGGGCGCTGTGATTACGTATGTCTGCGCAAGCAGCGATCCGACAGCGAAGAGCGCGAACACCACCCCGCCGGTGACAAGAAACTGGACGAACTGATTGTGACCTTGATAGGCACCCACGCTCAACGGCGACGTGTCGCTCTCCGCGACGTGCTGGAACCAGTCGTGTCCGAGGCCGAAAAGGTACGCTCGCGATGACCACTCGGCCAGCGCGCGATCCCAGATGAAGCCGCGATCGGTGAATGCGTCATCACCCCATCCCATCAATGGCAGCGCGCACATCGTGAGGATTGCCGCAAAGGCCGCAACGCGTGCCACCGCCGCCGCAGGGCGCCGGCCGAACTCCCCGATGGCCCACACCACGATGCCCACCACCAGCATGCACGCCAAGGCGAACATCGAACTGCGACTGGACGACCAAAGAACCGCGAACACGATGATCCCCAGGCCGGACAGCCGCAGCCACCACGGCCGCAGCGTCGCCACCGCCGCAGACCCGATCGAAATGTACGTGCCCAGATTGTTCTCTGAAGTGAACATGCCCTGCAAGAGACCCAGCGACGGAAACACCGTCTTATCGGAACGCTGGAATGCAGACCCCTTGGAGTCATGCAGTACGCCGGCACCCGGCAGGAGCAAGCCCAACGCAAGGGCGATGACTGCCGTGAGCAAGACCAGTGAACCCAACGTGACGAGAATGCGACGAGGATCGGGCCGCAACGCGGCCAGCGCCAACACCACCATCACGTAGAGGACACTGTCGGGCGTTGGCGAGCCGGAATACAAATCCCGCAGCAGGATGCAGAACCAGGGCGCCAGCACGGCAACGACGCGCCACAGGCCCGGTCGGGTCAGCTCGTTCATGCGGAACAGGATGATGCCGAGGCAGATACCGATCACGAGCACGTACAGCCCTCGGGACGTCAGGCTTGCGGCGGGCGTCCAGATCGGCTCTTGGCCGACCGGGACGAACTTCTTGTCCGCCGTCAGTGACAGCGCGATCAGCGATCCGACAGCGCGGACCCACATCACGACGACGAGGAGCACGGCTGCGGTGTCAGTGGTGATGAACAGCCGACCTCTCTGCTGCATCATCCCTCCACTCGCACTGACCAGTCATGCCGCCACGATGGCCACACGCGTAGCTTGTGGGATGTTACCGGCCGGATGAGTGGGGGAACGAGTGAGAACCGGACGTGGGCGATCGGCGAGCGGCAACGCTCTCCTGGCGCTCAGCGGCCAGTGGGGCCGTTACGCGCTTCAGTTGCTTGCGCTCGTTGTGTTCTCACGGTTGCTCAGCCCAGCCGATTTCGGACTCGTCGCAATGGTTACCGGCGTTGTCGGCATCGCTTATGTGATCGGCGATTTCGGACTCTCGCTCGCCGCGCTGCAGGCCGAGCAGTTGCACGCCGACCAGCGCACCAACCTCTTCTGGTACAACACCGGGATCGGCTTCGTAGTCGCGGCTCTGATATGCGTCGCGGCTGGCCCGTTGGCCTCGTTCTATGACGATCCGCGCGTCGCGCCCGTCAGCATGGTTCTGGCTTCAGTGTTCTTGCTCAACGGAATCGCGGTGCAGTTCCGCACTGAACTCAACCGTGAACTGCGCTTCGGCGTGATAGCGGCTGCCGATACCCTCGGGCAGGCGGCCGGATTCTTCGGCGCGCTCGTCGGGGCGCTGGTCGGCTGGTCGTACTGGGCGCTGGTGGCCATGCCGGTTATCGCGGCGGTCGTCACGAACGCGATCATCATTACCTGGGCACGCTGGTGGCCGGGCTGGTACCGCCGCGGTACACCGATGCGATCTTTGCTCACCTTCGGGGTGAACATTCTCCTCACGCAGGTGATCAACTATGTGTCGACCAACATCGATCAAATCGCAATCGGGCGCGTGTGGGGCGCCACCGCGCTCGGCTTCTACAATCGGGCCTTCCAGATCGCCCGAATTCCGGCTCAACAGGTGGCGGCCCCGCTCACCCGCGTCGTCCTTCCCTATCTCGCAAGACTCCAAGGTGATCCCGCGTCATATCTCGAGGCGGTGCGGAAGACCCAACTCGCGCTCTCGACGCTGCTGCTCTCGGTGCTGGCATTCGCCGCAGGCACCGGTGACTGGCTGGTTCCCGTGATCCTCGGCGATGGCTGGCAAGAGTCCGTGCCGCTGCTTCGCGTCCTCTGCCTGGCGGGCGCTCTGCAGGCAATCGGATATGTGACCTACTGGGTGCTGCTCTCGCAGGGCAAGACTGGCCTGCTATTCGCGACCGAACTCGGAGCCCGCCTCGTCATGATCGCACTCATCATCGCCGCCGCCGCGTGGGGACCGTTATGGGTGGCGCTCGCCGCCGCAGTCGGCCAAGCCCTGCTCCTCATCTCCGCAGCCTTCTTCGCCCTCCCTCGCGCGAACGTACGCGCCGGCCCCGTTCTGATGCCGGCATTTCGGCCTGCGGTCCTGTTCGCCCTCGCAGCGGTCGCGGCGTGGATCGCCGGCCACCTCGCCGACACGCTGCCTGACATCGCTGCGCTGCTCATTGCAACGGTCGCATTCACTGCTGTCTGCCTGCCCGCCATGGCGCTTCCCGGTTACCGCCACGATGTGGGAGTCCTGTTGGGCTTTGTCCGCAGCGTACGGGGCGCCGAGGGAAACGCATGAGCGGCCCACCGTTGAAGGTCCTGATGTCGACGGGACCGCTCAAGCCCATGGACAACCCTTACCTTCGGCAACTGGTAACCGGGCTGAGCGAGCAGATCGACGTCGAACCACTGTCCGGGCGCGCTGCGCTGTTCTGCCGTCCGGACGTATTTCACGTGCAGTGGCCTCACCAGCTCTACCGTGCCGCCGGGCGGCCGAAGACGATGGTCAAGAGAGTCTTGTCGGCTGTACTGCTCGCCAGGCTGCGAGCGCGCGGCGTTCCCGTTGTTCTGACGGTGCACAACGTCGCATCCCACGAAAAGGAAGGCGTAGTCGAGCAGCGACTGCTGCGCACGCTGGAACGAATGGTCACCCTCCGCATCTACCTCAACGAGTCGGATGAGAACGACCCCACCCGCGGCGTGGTCATCCTCCATGGTGACTACCGCGCATGGCTGCGAGACCAACATGTCGACACCTCACCTCGGGAGCCCGAGCGGGATGTCATCTTGTTCGGATGGCTGCGACGGTACAAAGCAATCGAAAGCCTCATCGCCGCAGCGCGCGATGCCGAGGCAACGCTCACGGTCACCGGGCGCGCAATCGACACATCCTATGAACACGCGTTGCGCGCGACGATGGCGGACGTGCCCTTCGCGATGTTTGACCCCTGGCACCGCGAGGATGACGAACTGACGGCCGAAATTCTTCGGCACCGACTCGTGTGCCTGCCGTATCCGCAGATGTACAACTCGGGAGCGCTGTTGTATGCGCTGAGCATCGACCGTCCAGTTCTCGCCCCGCGCAGTCCATCCAACGAGGCCATTGCTCATGAGGTGGGCGAGCAATGGCTGATGTTGTACGACGGCCCGCTGACCGCGGCAACTTTGCGCGACGCGCTCGCCCGGACCCCGCCCGCCGGATCGCCTGACCTCTCCCGACGGGACTGGTCGACCAGTATCGCCCTACATGTCGCGTGCTACCGCATCCTCGCCGGCGCCGCAGACGGTCGGCGCCTCCCGCCAACGCTCAGCCGGAAGCTCCTCCAAGCCGATCCCGTATTTGCCGCCCACTCCGCCTTCAACGCCCCGGTTCAGATCTTGTAAGCCTCGCGCCAGAACTTCACCGGATTGCGGACTGCCCGCGCGAGCTTGGCACGCTGCATCTGAGCGTGGGCCTTCTTCAAATCCTCCCCGTACGGCCCGCGGCCCGCACGCAGGTAGCCCCACAGCATCGCAAGCGAACCCGTCACGTATGGGCGCCGAACGAGGTAGCGCCCGCAGTGCACGAGAAAGTACGGGAACCAGTAACCGGTCCATCGGCAACCCCGGCCGTTGCGGTATCGCCCGTGACTGAGACCCTCGCTCGCACCGGTATAGCGGGCCAACTCAAAATGTGCGCCGGTATCCACCCGGGTCTCCAGACCCACGAGGCGTGCTGCGACTTCGTCCAGGATGTCGAAGCCAATAGCCGTCGGCATGGACTCGATAGCTCTGTACGCCTCCAACGTGTACATCTTGACTGCACCCATCACGTGGAATTTCTGCTCTTTCATGCCCTCCGACACGCTGAGACCGCCGGCGATGCCGACCCCGCCGCGCGCGAGTTCCGTGACCCTTTCGAGGTAATCGGGAGCAAGCCGCACGTCGGCGTCCAGTTTCATGACGTGCGAATACGGCCGTCTGGGGAGCGCCTTCGCAACGCCGAAACGCCATGCGCTGAAGGCCGATCCGCCGATCAGTCCGCCATCGTTGGTCTTCGAGACCACCATGACCAGGTCTTCGGGATCGACCTCGGCGAGAAGTTCGGCGGTCCCATCGGTGCTGCCATCGTCGACGGCAACCCAGTCAAAATCCTGGAATCGCTGCGCCCGGAGGGTGGCGACGATACCTGACACGTTGTCGGCCTCATCGTGCATCGGCGTGACGATAAGCAAAGTCATGATGTCTTCCCTCCGCCTTCCTGAACGGTTGATCGGTCCCGGTGCGGTCGAGCGACAACCAGCACCTACATGGCGGTAGTCGCGCGAGAGTGGTTATCGACCGGACGCCCCCTCACCGTTTCGGCCGTCCCCGCCGGCCGCCACTTCCTCATCTTCGCTGAGCGGCTTTTCGAAGTTGTGTACGAATACCGCGGCGAACACAGCGGCAATCAACGCCACCAGGGTTGCGACGATGAGGTTCAACACGACGTTTGGAGATGATCGGTGCAACGGTATGTCGGCGGGCTGCAGCACTTTGACATAGACCGGCGAATCGCTCACCGAAGGGGCGCCTTCGAGGTTGGCCACCGCGTGCGACATCTGGTCAGCGATGCGGCTTGCGGCCGATGCGGCCTTCGCGGCCGTCGGCGCCGACACCGAAATGTCGATGACCAACGTGTCCGGCGGGATGGTCACCTCTATGTCTTTGACCAGGTCGGGCACCCGGACGCCCAGGCCGACCGTGTCAATGACCGGCTGCAGAACCTGGGTGGTGGTCACTACCTGTGCATAGGTCTTCATACGTTCTGCGATATACGACTGCGCGCCTTGGCGTGCTTCGATGGTCGAGTACGGGGAAATGTTGGGCACCAAAACTAGTCGAATGTTCGCGGTGTAGGACGTGGGAATGAGGAATCCCGCACCTGCTAGCAATGCGCCGACCAAGATGAAGACGAGCAGAAGTACCCGCCAGCGCCGAATTAGCAGACGGCAATAGCTGCGAAGATCCATATCCACCCGACTTGTCGGACATACAAAAGCGAAGCGAGGCCTGCTCCGGGGATCGATGATAGCGCCGAATCCGCACCGGGGCGGACGGGATCGGTGTCCGCACCATCTTCGTGGCGGAACCCCGATTCAATTTGTTTGACCGGCTCCTGCATTCGGGTGGGAATAAAGCGGATGAAAGTTCCACACGCTGTTATCCGGTGGGAGATAAGCGGATTGAAATCGTATAGCCTGCTACGGTACTCTCCCGGGCTAGCGTGTCACGAGCTGCGAAAACTCTTGAAAGTGGAACTGCGTGAATTCGATCGGTCCAGTCCACGCCGCAGGCGCGTACCCGGACCGCGGGACGTTGTCATGAGTCGCGGAGCGGCGGTGCGCGCACTGGCCTGGGTGATATTGCTGGTTATTCCCGCAGCGCTCGCGGGACCGGTCGCCGGATCGTCGTATGCGCAGCCTGGCGACCCCGGTGCCCAGACGAGCGCGGCGCCGGGCGTCGTGACGTTGCGTTGGCCTACCCTCGGCCTGCAGTCAAACGTGGATTTGTACGGCGATGGCAATGTGGATTTCACTGTGCCGCTGCCAATGGGACTGACCGCCACGCGGTTGCAGGGCATGATTCACACACCGACGAATATCTCTGCCGGATACGTCGAGATCGCCGACGGCGACGGCAAGTTCCTAGCGTCGGTCGATCTTCCCTCCGCCGCACCCGGCGTGGCGATGGTGCCCTTCGACGTCGACATTGCGGCGGCGCGTGTTCGGGATTCTTCGGTCGACCTGACGTTCACCACTCGAGCCACCGAGGTACTTGATCGAAACTGCGGGCCTACCCAGCATGTGATGCTCAGTGATTTGGCAACAGTATTCGCCGGGACACAGCTTCCCCCGACTACGATCGCGAACTTCTTCCCTACGGTGCTTCAGAAGGTCACGATTTATTCGCCAACCGATGCCAACTCCGCCGAACAGGAGGCAGTGCTGACGTTGACATCGACGTTGGAGCGAATCTATTCGCCGCAGCCGCTGTCTATCGCCGTCGTCAGCCAACCGCGTGGCGCGCTACCGCCGCCGGCTCCCGATCTGGAACGTGCTGTCGTCGTCGAGACCGGCCAGCCCGGTCTTAGCGTCGAGAATGTGGGGACACCAGCCGCGTACCTTCGAGTGTCGGGTGACGGTGAGAAGCTCTCGGCCCAGGTGTCGTTGCTCGCCACTCGGCTGCAGCCACTAGCGCAATCGGCTACAGCCCGCGTCGACCAAGCAGGGGCTGACTCTGTCCTGAGCGGTGACACACTGACGTTCAGTCAATTGGAGGCAGGTGGCAGGTCCACTTCTTTCCTCAAGACGAGCACGCTGGGCGTCTCCTTCGACCGGACAAAATTGGGACCCAGATTCGACGGTATCCAGGTGCATCTGCTCGCCGATTACACGCCAGTGCCTGCTCGGGATGCCGCGTCCGTGGTGATTCGCGCCGGGCAACTTGTCGTCTATCGAGCCCCGCTCGACCAATCTGGGCGTCTGGACGCGACCTTCGATCTGGACAGCCAGGTACTGGACCAACAATTCATCAACCTGCAACTGGCTCTCACCTACACGCCGGACCAACCGTGTGGCCCCCTGGTGTCTTCGATGACGTTCCAGATCGATCCACGATCGACGCTGACGATGCACCGCGGCGGTCCCCCGCTTGGCGGTTTCGGCGCATTTCCGTCTGAGTTCAGCCCTCAATTCCTCGTCGCGCTCGACGGCAGCAGCCCCGATCAGCTCAGCTACGCCGCCCGCGTAGTGGCCGCTATTGCCCGCCTCACCAGCACAGAGTTGACGCCGAAGGTTGTCGACCTTCAAACCGCAGTCTCCGCCTCCTCAGGTGCACTCATCGTGGCCAACTCCGCAGCAATCACGCAAACCTCGCTGAATCCACCCGTGAGTGGCGACGGCTCATCAATCAACTTCGAACTGCCAACTGCGCTGCGCGTCAACATCAGTGACGGGCTTGGTTCCATCCAGGCTTTCGCCGATCCGCCACGTAACCGTTCAGTCGTGCTCGTCACGACGACTACTCAGTGGGGGTTGGTCGACCGACTGTTCAGCTATATCGACGGGTCGGTCGAGGATTGGGGACAACTGACGGGCGACGTGCTTGCGGCAGGCGCGGGGGGCACCGTGGCGAACGTGTCGATCCGACCAGCCAGCAATGTATTCGAGCCGGCAAGCTCCGCTGGTGCCGCGCGGTGGATCAAAGTCGCCGGTGCGGCTGCAGTGGTCGCGACCATTGCGGTCATAGCGGGGGCTCTGTACTTCGGCCGGCGCAGAACCCGTCGTGCGCAAGGACCGTCCGGTGCGCATAGCACCGGCGATTGATAGTCCTCGGAAGTATCCCCTTGAATTCACTCCGGCAGCGGCCTCTTCGGGGAGACCGATGATCATGGCAACGCAACTTCGCCATTAGCTACGAAATTCCCTCAGCATGTTCGACAATGTGGGGGAATTACACCACCGGGGCAGCGATCTCTGTTCGGCTGCCCCCTATGTCGGGGGTCAACTCATGCCCGCTCCTTCTTTCATTAGCCCACACGCCGAGGCCCTCTTCCAGAAACTTTCGACGCGCACAGCCCGTACCGCCGTTATCGGTCTTGGTTACGTCGGCTTGCCGCTGGCCGTTGAGTTCGGCAACGCGGGATTTTCGGTCGTTGGCATCGATCTAGACCAAAACAAGTGCGAAGCGATAAACGCCGGCACCTCTTATATCGCGGATGTGCCTGGCGCCTCGGTCTCGTCACTGGTTGATGCCGGCCGCCTCCGCGCGGTGCCGAACTTGGAGGCTGCGGATAGCCTCGACACGATCAATATCTGCGTGCCCACACCGCTGCGCAAAACCAGGGATCCTGACATGACGTACGTTCTGTCTGCCGCGCAGTTGGTGAAGGAGCACCTGCAGCCGGGAATGCTCGTCGTTCTCGAGTCGACCACCTATCCGGGTACGACTGATGAAATCGTCCGGAACATCCTTGAAGAAACCGGTCTGCGGGCTGGATTGGACTTCTTCCTGGCGTTTTCACCGGAGCGTGTCGACCCCGGCAATGTGAAATGGAATACCAAGAATGTCCCGAAAGTCGTCGGGGGTCTGACATCCGATTGCTCGGCTCTGGCAGCTGAGCTGTACGGGGCGTCCATCGATCGTGTGGTTCAGGTCAGCTCTCCACGCGCAGCCGAGATGGTCAAGTTGTTAGAGAATACGTTTCGCGCCATCAACATCGGGCTCGTCAACGAGATGGCGCTGATGTGCGATCGCATCGGCATCGACGTCTGGGAAGTCATCGAGGCTGCCGCGACGAAGCCGTTCGGATTCATGCCCTTTTATCCGGGTCCTGGGCTTGGCGGGCACTGCATCCCAATAGACCCGTTCTACCTCTCGTGGAAAGTCAAGGAGGTGGGCTTCGAGGCCCGCTTCATCGAATTGGCCGGCCACGTCAACGCGTCCATGCCGCGATATGTCGTTGACAAGATCGCCGACGCGCTCAACGAACAGGGAAAGTCGATCAAAGGTGCCAACATTCTCGTGATGGGTATCGCCTACAAGCCCAACGTCGACGATGTTCGCGAGTCGCCTGCGTTGGACGTGATCACGCTCTTGGTGAAGAAGGGTGCAGACGTCATCTACCACGATCCCTTTGTGCCACACGTGGACGCGGAGCACTCCGTGCTTGGCCGACGGATGGACTCGGTACCCTATAGCCGCGAAACCGTGGCGGCAGCGGATTGTGTTGTGGTGGCGACTGATCATCAGGCATTCGACTATGTCGAGCTCGTGCAGGCAGCGCGGGTCATCGTCGACACCCGCAACGCTGTCAAGGTGTCGGCGCCCAACGTGTTCAAACTCGGCGCGCCGAACCCCGGTGCTTGAGGCGCTCTCGTTTCTGCACCCTTCAAAAAGCTGTGAGGTTTCGTATGGATGTTCAGAATGCAATCTTGGTGGCGGCTCATCCCGACGACGAGATTCTCTGGTTCAGCTCGATCTTCGATCTGTGTAAAAGCGTCATCGTCTGCTACGGCGCGTCTGCGTCATCAAAAGAGAGCTGGGACGTCGGGCGCGCTCAACTGATGGATACCTATCCCCATGGCAAAGTAAGATTCTTGAAAGTGCGGCAGTCCGGTGGATTCGACGCGGCAAACTGGTACCGCCCAGAAGAAGCCGAGAGCGGACTGCGATTGCGCGGCCGCGTGAGCGCGGTGTACGAGAGAAATGCGGAAGACCTATTCCGCATTTTGATCTCAAACTTAGCGCCCGAAAGTGTCGTTATCACGCACAATCCGTGGGGGGAATATGGGCATGAAGAACATGTTCAGGTGTTTAGGGTGCTCCAGCGGTTGCAAGAACGAATCGGTTTCGATCTCTTTGTCGACGGCTACGTCAGTGATAGAAGCGCCAAATTGATGAAGCGGAGCCTTCATTTACTTGAAGGGGCCCCCATCGTGCGTGAGACCGATCGAGGTCTGGCGCATCAGTTGAAGAACTTGTACATCGAGCACGACTGCTGGACATTTCACGACGATTTTGAGTGGCCTGAATTTGAGGTGTTCTATCGCGTCCGCCAACCCGATGGGCCGGTGCAAAAGGCATCCGTCAGCGTACCGCTGAATCTCATCAGCCGAAGTTTTTACGTGAGCCCAATTAAAAAGCTAGCGAAAAAGCTGCTACCCACATCGGTGCAATCTGCCATAAGAAAAGCATACAAATAGAATGGGATATCGATGCCGTCAGTAGCTGTCATCGGAACACGCGGTTACCCAAGTTATTACGGGGGTTTCGAGACGGCAATACGCAAGCTCGCGCCGTACTTGGTCGGAATGGGTTGGGAGGTCACGGTGTACGGGCGTCGCGGGACCACACAGGCTGGCGGCGAATGCGCCGACGCCGCTGTCACCACCCGGACAACGCCCGGATTTGAAACCAAGAGTCTGAGCACGCTCTCGTACGGATTGACCTCGGCTCTCGATACTGCTGCGCGCCGTCCAGACGCCGCCCTGGTGATGAATGTCGCGAACGGTTATTTCCTGCCTATCCTGAGGGCCAGTCGTGTTCCGACCCTGGTGAATGTGGACGGAATCGAGTGGGAAAGAGCTAAATGGAACCCACTCGCCCAACGCGTTTTTCGTACCGGCGCAGGATTCGCTGCGAGGCACGCGAACGGTCTCGTCTTCGATTCGCGCGCGATCGAGAGTTACTGGCGGCAAACGTTCAGAGTGACGGGGACTTACATTCCCTATGGTGGCGATGTGCCGCCGGCCCTTCCCGTTCCGGAAGGGTTGGCACATCGGGGGTATGTACTGGTTGTCGCAAGATTCGTCGCCGAGAACAGCATGCAGGAGTTCTTTGACGCTGTACCGGCCATTGCCGCACGTCACCCTGTGGTCATAGTCGGAAGCTCCGGATATGGAGGGGACTGGGACGACGCAGCCCGAACCTTGGCCGCCGACCATCCGTTAGTAACATGGCTTGGCCACGTGAGTAACGACCCACTGCTGCTTGCACTTTGGCAACACGCAGGCTTGTACTTTCATGGTCACAGTGTTGGTGGCACCAACCCGGCATTGGTTCAAGCGATGGCGGCCGGGGCGCCGATCCTGGCTAGAGACACTGTCTACAATCGCGAGGTTCTCGGTCAAGCGGGCCACTTCGTCATCCCCGATTCGGACGCGATCACCAAGTCGATACTCGCGTTGATGGCAAGCAGCACCGAGGAGCGCGAGAAAGCCGGTCAGGCGAACCTTGAGCGAGCCATCCGGCACTACTCCTGGGCACAGGTCTGCGCGGACTATGAGAGTGCCCTGCGCGGGCTTATCCGCAATTAGGTATTCCGCCGCAGCCTGATTTTTCGGGGTGTCTCTTTCCTCCACTCGTTCGAGTTCGATACGCATGTCGCGGTGATACTCTGCGTCTAGATCGAATGTGATTGCAGGGCTGAAGGGGATTGAGGATTGGGCGGTCTTTCAACCTCTCCATTTGAGGTTCTGAGGTCATGTCGCCAAGAGCGCCGGTGCAAGACATTCTGCGAAAAGTATTGTCAGTGAGGCAATTTCAGCCTACTCACCTTCGGCGGACTCAATCGTGTGACCCAGCCGGCGGAGATTATTTTGTTGACCAATGTTGAATGGGGATTCGTGGATACGCTCGCCGGGATGGTGCCGTGATGAGACACGACCGCACGTTCACGGTCATGGTCACGGGTAGCGCAGGTTTCATCGGCGGCGCTCTGACGGCACACTTGCGTGGCGTCGGCCGCCCGGTCATCGGCCTCGACCGCGTCGCGGAGCCGGCCGCCGACTCGATCCGCTGCGACTTGACCACCCTGACCGAGGACGCCTTCCTGGAACGACCTCCGTCCGCCATCGTCCACCTCGCCGCAGTCTCGAAGGAACCCGGCAGTCCGTGGCGCGACTATTTCGCCAACAACGCCGAAGCCACCCGCCGACTCTGTCGGGCAGCCGAGCGGGCGGGTGTGCAAAACATCATCTTCACCAGTTCGATGATGGCCTTCGCCGCGGGTCCATGGCGACGCGCCGAGAACGACTTCCTCGATGCCGATACCGCCTACGGATGCAGCAAGTTACAGGCCGAAGAGATCCTCCGGGCGTGGCAGTCTGCCGAGCCTGGACGTCGTCTTCGCATCGTCCGTCCCGGTGTCGTCTTCGGCCCGGGCGATCAAGGCAATATGCGCCGGCTGATCCACGGCTTGAGCCGACGGCGCTTCGCCTACATCGGCCGTAAGGACACGGTGAAGAGCTGTATTTACCTCAAGGACATGCTGCGGCTGCTGGTCCACCTCATCGACGACGACGGACCGCACGACACCTATCACGCCGTTTATCCGCAGCCGACCACCATCCGCGACCACGTCGACGCCATCAACCAGGCGTGGGGTTGGAACCGCCACCCGCCCACCGTTCCCTATCGCCTCGCTCTCGCGGCCGCGACACCGTTCGGATTGATCGACCCGGCGGGCACACGGTTCGGTGTTCACCCGAGGCGCATCCAGAAACTCTATCGCGATACCAATATCAGTTCAGAACGCTTGGCCGACATCGGATTTGTCGCGCAGTACTCGCTCCCCGAGGCGTTTGCCGATTGGCGACGGGAATGCGGCGGGGGGCTGCCGCAGTGAGTCCCCGGGGCGAGCACCACACCCGCACAACATGATTCGAGTGCTCACGACGGCCCTTGGCTTGCTTGCGTTCGCCATCGGCACCGCCGGATTGGTGTCGCGGTATCTGCCGTTGAGCAACGAGTTCGTGCTCGTGGTCGCGGCCGCTTCGCCGTATCTCACGACTGCGGCCGTGGTCGCGCTGATCCTCTTCGGGCTGGCGCGGCGCTGGCTGTTGACGATTCTCGCCGCCGTGCTGTGCGTGGTGATGATCAGCGTTC
This sequence comes from Mycolicibacterium rhodesiae NBB3, assembly GCF_000230895.2. The sequence goes on along the minus strand of NC_016604.1, from coordinate 1,291,285 downwards.
AGCTGCCCCGCTTTCTCGGGCCCGAGAAGATAGACGTGCCGAGTGTCGCCGTCAGGGTGCTGAGCGCCAATCTCGGCCTCGGAGAGGCCGATCCGGATGTAGTGGTTCAGACAGCCGGCGACTTGGCGGACGTGGTGGTGGTGCAGGAGATGACGCCGGGGCTCGCTGCAGACATGTCGGCTGCCGGGCTGGACGCGACTTTTCCGCATCGAGTGATCGACCCGCGGCCGCAGGCGGAGGGTGTCGGCGTGTGGAGCCGCTATCCGATCGTGTCGTCGGCGCCCATCGCGGGCTACGAGAAGCCGATGTTGAGCGTGCGGATCCGCGTCCCGGGTGTGCGCTTCGATCCCATCGTGCTGGCCGTGCACCTCGCCGCGCCTTTGGTCCAGCCGCTGGACGACTTCACCCGTGACTACGCGCGGTTCCCAGACACCCTGCGCGAGATCGCAAACCAGGCGGGCTCGGGTGCGGTGATCGTGGCGGGAGACCTCAACGCCACCTTCGACATGCGTCCGTTCCGTCAGCTGTTCGACGAGGGCTATCGCGATGCCGCCGAGCAGTCCGGCGCGGGGCTCACGCGCAGCTTTCCGAGCACGGTCGAAGGCCAGCCGTGGAGGCGTCCCGTCGTCGGCATAGACCACGTGCTCGTGCGTAACTGCGTGGCGACCGCGGCGCGCACGATATCGGTGCCGGGGTCCGACCACCGAGGGCTGGTCACGACTGTCGAGATTCCGGTCGACCCGACCGCCAGCTATCCGCGTGACTAGTAGCCGGTCGGCGGAGGCTTGGGCTTTACGACTCGATACAACCTCCAGCGGGGCTCGCCTCCGGCGCCTACGGCGGAGTAGACGAGTTCACCGATAGCCCCGTCCGCCCACAATGTCGGATAGGGCCGGGTGCTTGCATCTTGCGCTGCGTTTCGCGCGGGATTCGTCACGAGGATATATTGCACCCCGTTGTCCCAGGGCTTGTTGCTTTCGGCGATGAAGTCGTAGTCGCTGGTGATCACGAACTGCTTCGGTCGTTTCGAGATAAGCCACAGCACCTTCGTCTCGAAGGTGTCCGCGAGTACCGAACTGTCAGGAAGATTCTTGCGATCCAGATAGTCGGCGAGCAGGCGGTCGTCGTTACCCATGCGGCGATACAACTGCTCGTCAGGCGGATACCTCGCCGGGTCGATCAGCGATGTGATGCCCACCATCACCGGGTTGTTGTCGGTGATGTCCTCATCCATCATTCCCATTGCCGTGACGGGTGTTCCGATGATCAGCGACGCAGTCAACAACGAGGCGCCTAACCTGGCCTGCACCGACCCAACCCGCCAGAATCGAGGAGCTTCTCGGCGCGGTGCCCAGCACTGCAGGGCGGTGACGATGACGAGGGGATCGCCAGGATGTAGAAGCGGAACCAGCCGAATGTCGTTTGGCTGTATTGACCCCAAGCGGCGAACAACAAACGCGCGGCGACGGACGAGGTGCGTTGCAATTACGGCGATCCCGACGATCACACCGATGCCGACAGTGGCAAGCGCCCAGTATTTGACTCCGTCACCCGGGGTGCGTAGGGCGGTAGATAACCGCCAGCGCGGCTGTAAGTGCAACGGTAGGGCCGGTGACGCCGGTCGCGATGACGTCGCCGCTCAATGCGCCCCAACGTCCTTCGAGGCCGTTGATGTAGCCAAGGCTTCTGTCCAACAGTGCGTCGTCGCCCGAGTTGCTGAGCGCGAGCACCATGCGGTCGTTGTGTTTGAACGCCTGCACCACGCCGAGTGGCCCTTTGAGGTCGACCTCGGTGACGGGCTTCCTCGAGGGTGTCGACCGTTCCGGCACCAGGAGTCAGTGGCGGATCGAAGCCGAGTTGGCCCAAGCGCTTGCCTTCGGTGACAGCGAGCAGCCCGGTGCCGGAGCGCGCCACCTCGTTCATCGACCGCCCCGGCCGCAATGTCAAGGAGGTCTGCTGTGCCATCAGTCGGATCGCCTCGGCGGCGAACCGGATCTGGCCGGGACTCTCGACAGAGACGTCGAAGTCGGGGGTGAATGCCATTGGCAACGCGGGGAAGCCGCCTCGGTTCTTCGTTCTCGGGATGACGGTAATCGTCGAGTTGGGGTCGACGACGAACGTCATCCGGTCTGGCGTCGCGCACTCTCCCTCCGAGACATTGCGAATCTCAAGCGCGAGTCCGACATTGGAGTCGGTGTTCGGTGCTTCATCAGACGGATCCCGGTGAAGCCCGCTGTCCCGAAGAGGACGGCGATGATCCAGTTGGATTGCGTATCGCTGACACCCCTGGGCGCTTGGCGGTAGCCGGTGGCAATGACACCGATCAGAATCGGCAGCACGAGCAGGACCACCGCGCGCGACCCGGATAGCGCATTGCCGACGTAGTCGACGATCAGGAAGGCGTAAGCGGCAAACGCCAGAATCGGTCTAAGTTCAAGACGGAACCAATACCTTGCGTCACGGCAATCGGGCGAAGGGGTGGATCCTCTGTCAGAGCGATTTGGCGCACGGGGTTAGCGAGCGTCGTGGTTTCCAAAATTGACCTCAGTGACGGGCCCCGACGGCAGTCAGTTATGGTTCGCTCCAGGTGGTTATAGCTCTGGTGAGGTGTTTGTTCCGATATGAACGCTAACAGCAAATTCCGGAACCGATCGTGCCGTCACACCCGCGGTAATTTAGGGGGCCGACCGCCAGCCGGAGTTCGGTCTGGGAATCTTGGCTGTCCGCGACGACTATCAAGATCACATCGAAGATTTGCGAGGCTGACCGCACGCTGAGAGTGCCCTAGGCTGGTGACGTGCCCGCTGAGACGAACTCAGGGATCTATATCGCTTCACCAGAAGGCGACACGGGTAAGTCGACAATCGCCCTGGGAATCCTGCACCGGCTGGCCGCCACCGTCGCCAAGGTCGGGGTGTTCCGTCCCATCACCCGCCTCGGTGAGGACCGCGATTACATCCTGGACCTCCTGCTCTCACAGACCACCGCGGGCCTGCCGTACGAGGACTGTGTGGGAGTCAGCTACCAGCAGCTGCACGAGGACCCCGACGCCGCGATCGGCGACATCGTCGACCGATATCACCGGGTGGCTGATCGCTGCGATGCCGTGCTGATCGTCGGAAGTGACTACACCGACGTCGCCGCACCAAGCGAGCTGTCCACCAACGCGCGGATCGCGGCCAACCTCGGCGCACCCGTCGTGCTCGCCGTGAAAGCGAAGGACAGAAGCCCCGGCCAGGTGGCCGAGATCGTCGACGTGTGTCTGGCCGAGATACGGACCCAGCACGCGCACACGGCGGCGGTGGTGGCCAACCGCTGCGATCCCGCCGGAATGCAAGCGATGGCGGCGGCGCTCGAGCCGTTCGACCCGAAGTGCTATGTGGTGCCCGAGGAGCCGCTGCTGGTCGCACCCGCGGTCGCCGAACTGCAGACAGCCGTCGAGGGTACCGTGATCGCGGGCGATCCCGCGCTGCTGTCACGCGAGGCCATGCACGTGCTGGTGGCCGGCATGACCGCTGAGCACGTGTTGGAGCGATTGAACGAAGGCGTGGCCGTCATCACGGCCGGCGACCGCTCCGATGTCGTGCTGGCTGTTGCCAGTGCTCATGCCGCAGAGGGCTTTCCGTCGATGTCGTGTCTGATCCTCAATGGCGGTCTGGAACTGCACCCGTCGATCGCATCACTGGTGGCGGGGCTTGGCCTGCGGCTGCCGATCATCACCACGAGGTTCGGCACGTTCGAGACGGCCAGCCGGGTCGGATCGGTGCGGGGCCGCGTCACCGCGAACTCGTGGCGCAAGATCGACACCGCGCTCGCGCTGATGGACGCGCACGTCGACATCGAGGATCTGCTGACTCAGTTGACCATTGCGATTCCGTCGGTCGTCACGCCGCAGATGTTCACCTATCAGCTGCTGGATTGGGCGCGCTCGGACCGCAAGCACATCGTGTTGCCGGAGGGTGACGACGACCGAATACTCACCGCCGCGGGACGGCTGCTGGGGCGTAAAGTCGCGGATCTGACCATACTCGGCGACGAGGCCGAGATTCGTTCCCGCGCAGCTGAACTCGGCCTGGATCTGTCTGCGGCCGCGGTGCTCGACCCCCAGACCAGTGACCTGTGCGACAAGTTCGCCGAACAGTACGCCGAGCTTCGCAAGCACAAGGGTGTGACGGTCGAGCAGGCCCGCGAAATCATCCACGACGTGTCGTATTTCGGCACCATGCTGGTGCACAACGACATGGTGGACGGCATGGTGTCGGGTGCCCGCCACACCACAGCCCACACCGTGCGGCCCTCGTTTGAGATCATCAAGACGTTGCCCGACGTGTCGACCGTGTCGAGTATCTTCCTGATGTGCCTGTCCGACCGGGTGCTCGCCTACGGCGACTGTGCGATTGTGCCGGATCCGACGTCGGAACAACTCGCCGATATCGCGGTGTCGTCGGCCCGTACCGCCGCCCGGTTCGGCATCGACCCGCGGGTGGCCATGCTGTCGTACTCGACTGGCACCAGTGGCACCGGTGTTGAGGTCGACAAGGTCAGGGCAGCAACAGAACTCGTACGGGAGCGGGAGCCCGACCTGCTGGTCGACGGCCCGATCCAGTATGACGCGGCGGTGGAGCCGTCGGTGGCCAAGACGAAGATGCCCGACTCGAAGGTGGCCGGCCGCGCCACCGTGCTGATCTTCCCCGACCTCAACACCGGCAACAACACCTACAAGGCGGTGCAGCGGAGCGCAGGTGCCATCGCGATCGGACCCGTGCTGCAGGGTCTGAAGAAACCGGTCAACGACCTCTCGCGAGGTGCGCTTGTCGAGGACATCGTCAACACGGTGGCGATCACGGCGATCCAGGCGCAGACGCTGTGAGTCGCGTTCTGGTGGTGAACTCCGGTTCTTCGTCGTTGAAATATGCGGTTGTAGAAGCGGATTCGGGAAGTACAGTCGCCGACGGCATTGTCGAGCGGATCGGAGAAAGTGTCGACGAGGGTGGAGTGGCAGACCACGCCGCGGCGCTGCAGACGGTGTTCGACGAGTTGGCCGATGACATGGCCGGTCTGGTCGCCGTCGGGCACCGAGTAGTGCACGGCGGGCCGGACCTGTACCAGCCCACCCTCGTGGACGAGGCGCTGACAGCAAAGATCAAGGAGTTGTCTCCCCTTGCGCCACTGCATAATCCACCTGCACTGCTGGGAATCGAGGTGGCTCGAGAAGCGCTTCCCGATCTTCCACACGTCGCGGTGTTCGACACCGCGTACTTCCACGACCTGCCACCCGCAGCGGCGACATATGCGATCGACCGCGACATCGCCACGAGGTGGCATATCCGCCGCTACGGATTCCACGGCACCTCACACCAGTACGTGAGCCAGCAGGCAGCCGAATTCCTCGATGTGCCGCTGGGTTCGCTGCGCCAGATCGTGCTGCATCTCGGCAACGGAGCGTCGGCATCGGCGATCGACGGCGGCCGGCCGGTGGACACGTCGATGGGCCTGACGCCGATGGAGGGCCTCGTCATGGGCACCCGCTCCGGTGACATCGACCCGGGGATCATCACGTATCTGTGGCGCACCGCGAACATGAGCGTCGGCGACATCGAGTCGATGCTCAACCGTCGCGCCGGAATGCTCGGACTCGGTGGGGAGATCGACTTCCGGGTGGTCCACAAGCGCATCGAGTCGGGCGATGCCGCAGCGCAATTGGCCTATGACGTCTATATCCACCGGTTGCGCAAGTACATCGGTGCGTACCTGGCTGTGCTCGGTTCCGCCGACGTCATCACCTTCACCGCGGGCGTGGGCGAGAACGACTCGCGGGTCCGTCGAGACGCGCTGAGCGGCATGACCGCGCTGGGCGTCGAACTCGACGAGCAGCGCAATGCGGACGGGGCCAAGGAGGCCCGCCGGATCTCGACCGATCGCTCTGCGACGACCGTCCTTGTGATTCCCACCGACGAGGAACTCGCGATCGCGCGAGCCTGCGTCTCGGTGGTCACCGCACTGGCGTGAGCAGCGCCTGCGACTTCTCAAGCGGCAGTACACCATCTGGATCGCAGATCGCCAGTAGGCGGCGTACCTGCCGTCCCGCCTGCAGCAGCCAGGTGGCGTCGCTTCCGCTACAGATCACGTTGATGTTGTGCAGCGCCGCGAAACCGGCGGTGCCCAGAAAATCGACCAGCCGGAGATCGATGACGACATGCCGGGATCCGGCGATGTGCCGCTGGACGTAGCCGGCGAGGTCACGGCTGTTGGACGCGTCGATCTCGCCCTCGACGGTGACCGTGACCGTCAACGGGGCGTCGCGATGCGCCGTGAAGACCGCGCGGTGATGCCGTTCGGTCTTGCCGACTGACTCTGGATCCGGCCTGAACACTCTGGAAGTGCTGATCGTCACGATTGGCCTCCTCAGTCGAGCAAGGTGCGCGGCTGGGGACTCAACCTGTGATGAACGCTACTACGAATTTCGCAGAATGACTATGGCCCCGTGATGAGGGGATATTTGCTCCAGCGGCGTCCGCCCCCGCTAAGTTACTACGGATTCCGTAGCTGGCTATCAGAACGTCGACGTAGGCCGGACGCTGTTGGCCAGGTCGACCAGCGCATATCGGTGGGCCTGGGTGGGGGCGACGCGCGCGAGGCTGCGCAAGGACGACTCGACACCGAGCTGGAGCCCGTGCTCGGTGAATGGAAAGCCGAGGATGTGGTTGGTGCTCGCGGTGTTGTCGGCCAGCCAGTCCATTGCCGTGCCGAGGACGAGTGCCCGGATCTGCAACACCCGCGGCTCGGTGTCGGGGAGCGCCTCTACGCGGCGGGCCGCGTCACGGATGTGTTGTTCGGTGATCTCGTTCGTCGACCGCCCGGACAGGAGTGTCACCGCGCTGGTCAGCCGCGCGGTGGTGAAGTGACGCGACATCACCGGTACCTGATCGAGCGTGCGCACCGCGCCGTCCCGGTCTCCCGCCGCCGACTGCGAACGCGCCAGACCGAATCCGGCTGAGATGACGCCGTTGTCGGTGGACCACACCGCGTCATAGAACTTGCGCTGCGGGGCCTCGTCGACCTGGGCACCTGCCAGCTCAGCGGTGGCGGCCAGGGCGAGCTTGGGCGCTAACTCACCGGGCAGGGTGTCCAGCACCTCCGTGAAATACTTTGTGGCGGAGTCATAGTCGGACGTGAGCAGCGCCGCCACAGCGCGAAACCAGACCAGTCGCCAGCGCCATCCGACGCGCTCGGCCAGATCGTCGAGCTTGCGGGTGGCCTTGGCGACATCGCCGAGGTCGAGCAGCGCACGCACCTCCATCAGCGGCAGCTCGACCGATTCTGACAAGTCGACGCCCTCTGAATCCAGTGCACCATGGCGGGCGGCTCGCAACGAGTCCAGTGTCTGCACGGGTTGTGAGAGCACGATCGCCGACAACACGGTCGCGCCGATGTCCGTGGGATCGACCAGAGGTACCTGCAGCGCCTTGGCGATCTCCTGCGCGGTGAGTCGTTCGGAGTGAACCTGCCCGTCGAGATACACATCGGTGTGCGCCACCAGCAGGTCGATGCCGAAAGTCGACCGCGATCGGGAGAACACCGTCGACAGACCGGGGCGCGGCACACCTGTATCACGGGCCACCACTTCGCGCAGCACGCCGAGCAACTGGCTTGTCATCTCCTCCGCGCTGGCGAACCGTCGCCGCGGATCCGGATCGATCGCACGACACAACAGGCGGGCGAACGAGTCGTATTCGGTGAGCACCGGATCGTCCTCCGGCAGGCCGTCGATGTACCGGCCCTTGCGCGTGCGCAGATTCAGGGTCAGCGCGGCCAGTGTGCGCCCGACGGTGTAGATGTCGGAGGCGACCGTCGGCCCGGTGCGCACGATCTCGGGCGCCTGGTAGCCCGGCGTGCCATAGAGATATCCGAACGAGTTGATGGTCGACACCGCGCCGAGGTCGATCAGCTTCAGCTGCTCCTCGGTGATCATGATGTTCTCGGGTTTGAGGTCGTTGTAGGCCAAGCCGATCGAGTGCAGATAGCCCATGGCCGGCAGGATCTCCAACATGTAGCCGATGGCCTGGGCGACCGGCACCTTCTCGCCCTTGGCCTGCTTGAGCGACGTGCCACCGACGTACTCCATCACGATGTAACCGACCGCGTTGCCGTGCTTGTCCTCGTGCTCGACGAAGTTGTAGATCTTCACGATCCCCGGGTGGGTGACCTCGGCGAGGAACTGGCGCTCGAGCATCGCGATCTTCTGCGCCTCGGCGTCGCCCGAATGCACTAGACCCTTGAGGACGACAGGGCGCTCGTTGACGTTGTGATCGAACGCCAGGTACACCCAGCCGAGACCACCGTGGGCGATACAGCCCTTGATCTCGTACTGGTCGTTGACCATGTCACCCGGGCTCAGTTGTGGCAGAAACGAATACGCGCTTCCGCAATGTGGGCACCAGCCCTCCGACAGCGCCTCGCCGTCATCTGAGGACCTGCCAACCGGGCGGCCGCAGTTCCAGCAGAATCGCTTCGACTCCGCGACGACCGGGTTGGTCATCAACGCCTCGAGCGGATCCTTCGCATGGACACGCGGGATCTCCACGAGCCCGCCGCCGAGGCGGCGCATCGGCGAGAGCGCCCGCGTCGCAGTCGTGTGATCCTGCGGCTCGGTGTCGCCGGTGCCGACGGACATGCCTTCGGAGTCGTCGTCGAAGTGCGGGCGGAAGACGGCCTGGGTGGCCATCGGCCTCATCGTGGCGACGCTGTCGACCTCCAGGTCGTCGAGATCTGCCGGTTGGGTGCCCGGCCCGGCTTCGTCGAATTCTTCTGATTGCGGTTCGGCCATCAGCCCGAATACCTCGCCACTGGCGGCGAGGGTGCAGGCCCCAGCACCGTCAACCACTTGCGGTACAACGTGTTCCACGTACCGTCGCGTCGGATGCGCTCCAGCGTTCCATTGACGAACCGCACCAGTGGCGTGTTCTGCAGGTTGATCCCGATTCCGTAGGGCTCCTCGTTGAGGCTGGGACCGACGATGTGCAGGTACGGATCCTGTGACACCAGCCCCGCCAGGATGGAGTCGTCGGTGCTCACCGCCTCGGCTTGTCTCTGCTGCAGCGCCACCAGGCAGTCTGCCCACGCGACGACGCCGACAATGATCGGCGGCGGAACGATCTCCTGGATCCGCTGCATCGACGTCGTACCCTTCGCCACGCACACCCGCTTACCGGACAGGTCCGAGGGTTCGGAGACGGTCGAATCGCGCGGGGCCAGGATTCGTTGATTGGCATTGAAATAGACCGTGGAGAAGTTGATCAGCTTCTTGCGCTCACAGGTGATCGTCATGGTCTTGACGACGACGTCCACCTGATTGTTCTGCAGACCGGCGATCCGATAGGCAGACGAGAGGATTCGGTACTCGACCTGTGACGGACTGCCGAAGATGTCGCGCGCGATCTCGCCTGCGATGTCGACGTCGAACCCGGTGATGTCACCGGTGATCGGATCGCGGAAGGAGAACAGGTTGCTGCCGATGTCGAGTCCGACGATCAGACGCCCCCGGTTGCGAATGTTCTCGACGGCAGCGTCGGCGTCGGCCTGGTTGTTGAAGGGCCGCAGGCTTGCCGTGCGGTCGCACTCCTCGCCGGAGTCGTCGGGAACGCGCACAGGTTCGGGAGGCATTTCCGCCATGCCCGCAGGCGTCGGAGGAGGAAGTGTGACGCCCGGCGTCTGCATCACCGACGACGCCTGAGCGCAGCCCGTCACCAGCGCCGCCGCGGCCAAAATGGCAGTGAGCCTTCTGATCATCTGTACTCACTCAACCGCGGCCACAACCCGAGCGCCACCGCCAGCGCTGCGACGACGGACAGCACCGCCGCTCCCACGGTGGCGCCGGACAGCACGCGGTGGGCGTTGACGATGTCACTGCGCAGCTGATTGCGACTCTCCGCGATGCCCTTGCCGAGCGCGTCGTCGAGCTTGTTGAACGCGGGCGTGGAGTCGTCCTCACCGGTGCCGAGTGCCACCTGTGTAGCGGCCTGGTAGTTTCCGACCGCAATGTAGGCGTTGATGCGGTCATCGGCCGCGCGCCACCGCTTGAGGAGTCGCTCGGCGTCGGCCAGGTCGGTCTTGTCGATCACGTCGTCGCGGGCCATGTAATCGGAGAGTTGCTGCTGCATCACGTCGATGCGCTGATAGTAGGACTGTTTCCGCACGTTCTCGTCACCGCGACGAATCAGCGAGAGCGTTTCGTCGGCGCGGGCCTGCTGTGCGCTGATCGCGAGGTTGGTGACGGTCTTGAGTGACTCGGCCGCAGTGTCTTTCGCGCTGCGACTGTCGGCCGTCGAGATGATCAGCGCGGTCCCGACCCAGACCAACATGATCAACACCGCGAATCCGCCCGCGATGAAACCGATGTTGATCCGCCGCCGGGTCCGGCGGGCCAGCCACCGATTGGCGAAGACACCGAACAACAGCGTCGCGAGGACGACGAGGATCACGGGTCCGGGAATCCTGGTCGACGCGGTGGTCTCAGCGTCCACCCGGGCCGAGGTCTCCTCGTAGAGCCGCTGCGCATCAGGCAGGATCCGGGTCTGCATCAGCGCCGAGGCCTCGGACAGGTAGGACGAGCCCACCGGATTGCCGGCGCGGTTGTTGGTGCGCGCGGTCTCGACGAGACCGGTGTACACCGCGAGTTCGGCGTTGAGTCGGCCGAGCAGAAGCACCATCGGCTCGTCGGTGAGACCGCTAGACGCGCGGGTGACGGCCACCGACGCATCGGTGATCGCCTGTTCATAGCGCTGCCGAACGTCCCGAGGTTCGGATCCCGCGATGAACGCCGTCGCCGCGGCAGCGTCGGCCACCGAGAGCGTGGTGTAGAGCTGGCCGGCGGCGAATGCCAACGGTTCGGTGTGGTTGAGGACGGTGGTCAGCTGCGCCTGGCGGTTGTTGATGGTCGTGGAGGTGGCAAACGCGCTTGCGATCACCAGCGCGGACAGCACGACACCGATGCTGAGGATCCGGCCGGGGGTGGTCCAGAGGAACCACCAGCGTGGGTGCGCTGGTGTTGTGGGCGACCGTGACGCGAGTGGCTCGGTCGACGGATGCGCCAACTCCACAGTCACGTGTGCGCGGACCTGCTTTCCGGCTATCGTTTTCCGACCGCCCCACTCTATAAAAAAATGCTAAGAGCTTCATCGAAGACGCGCGTCCGTATTCTTGACGCGTGCGCGGCGATGGCGACGGCTGGGTGGTGTCCGACAGCGGCGCCTGGTTCTGGGGTAGGCACGGTGCGGCCGGTCTGCTGTTGAGGGCACCGCACCCAAACGGTTCAGCGGCGGTGCTGTTGCAGCACCGCGCCGAGTGGAGCCATCAGGGCGGAACGTGGGGTCTGCCCGGCGGCGCTCGAGACAGCCACGAAACCGTCGAACAGGCCGCCATCAGGGAGGCGCACGAGGAGGCCGGTCTGTCCTCCGACCAACTCACCGTGCGCACGACGGTCATCACCAAAGAGGTGTTCGGTGACGACGGCGCTCATTGGAGCTACACCACCGTCATCGCCGATGCCCCCGAACAGCTGCCGACCATCCCCAACCGGGAGAGTGCCGAACTCCGTTGGGTCGCCGAGGACGAGGTCGCCGATCTACCGCTGCATCCGGGCTTCGCCGCCAGCTGGGCGCGGCTGCGTACCGAATCGGCATCGATCCCGCTACTGGTCAACAAGCAGCGCTGAGTGCGTCTTTCAGTGATCGGGCGGCCGAGGCTGGATCGTCGGCAGCGGTGACAGCCCGGACCACCACGACGCGTCGGGCCCCGGCTTCTATGACCTGTCCAAGGCGCGCCGAGTCGATCCCGCCGATGGCGAACCACGGCTTTGACGTCCCCGATTGCGCCGCCATCCGCACGAGGCCAAGGCCCGGTGCGGGGCGGCCCGGCTTTGTCGGCGTCGGCCAGCACGGCCCCACGCAGAAGTAGTCGACGTCTTCGTCGATGGCGGTTCTGACCTGCGCCTCGTCATGAGTCGACCGACCGAGCACCGGGCGGGCACCGATGACGTCACGCGCGATCGTGAGCGGCAGGTCGTCCTGGCCCAGGTGCAGCACGTCGGCGCCCGCCGCCAGCGCGATGTCGGCGCGGTCGTTGACGGCCAGCAGTGCGTCGTGGCGGCGGGCGGCGTCGGCGAGGACGGCCAGGGCCTCGAGTTCGGCGCGTGCCTCCAGCGGTCCGTACTGCTGCTCACCAGGCGACCCCTTGTCGCGCAGCTGGATGATGTCGACCCCGCCCGCCAGCGCTGCCTCCGCGAACTGCGCCAGGTCGCCGCGCTCGCGGCGGGCGTCGGTGCACAGATACAGCGATGCGGTGGCGAGGCGTTCGCGGGGGTGTGGCACACCGCGACCGTAGCGACCGCGTCCCGGATTGGCGTAGTCGACTACGCTATGGCCGCCCGGCCGGCGGCGACATGGTCGATCCATGGCGAAAATCGGTGCACACGCAGTGGTACTCGGGGCGAGCATGGGCGGGCTGTCGGCCGCGCGCGTGCTGGCGGATTTCTACGACAAGGTGACCGTGGTCGAACGCGACGTGCTGCCGTTGACTCCGGACAACCGGCGCGGCGTTCCGCAGGGGAGGCACGGCCACGCGCTGCTCGGCCGAGGCCTCGCAGTGCTCGGCGAGTTCTTTCCGGGCTTCACCGATGACCTCGACGACGCGGGTGTGCCCGCGCTCGACTATCGCGACCTGTCGCAGGGTTACCTGTCTTTCGGCGGTCATCAGCTACCACGAAGCGGTGGATACACCACCGTGCCGGCCGCCTACATTCCCAGCCGACCCCTGCTGGAAGGTCTTGTCCGGCAGCGGCTTCGCGCGATCGGCAACGTTTCGATGCTCGATGGCTACGACGTCGTCTCGTTGATGCCGAGTGAAGACGGACGACGCGTCACGGGCGCGACGATCAAGGCGCACGACAGCGGCCGGGCTCACTTCCTCGCTGCCGACCTGGTCGTCGATGCGACGGGCCGGTCCGCGCGCACGCCGGCATTCCTCGACGCGTTGGGCTATGGCCGACCGCGCGAGGATTGCGTCAAGGTACGGGTGACGTACGCGAGCCAGCTGTTCCGGCTCCCGCCGGGCAGCATGCGGGAGAAGGTCGTGCTGGTCAGTCCCGTTCCCGGGCGGTCGACCGGAATGGCATTGCTGGGCTACGAGAACGACACCTGGATGCTCACCGCGTTTGGTATCGCTGGTGAGGAACCGCCGCGCGAGCTGTCGGACATCCTGACGTTCGTCGGTGCGCTGGCGCCCTCGCATGTGGTCGAAGCGCTTCGGTGCGGTGAACCCCTTGGCGAGGTATGCCGATTCCGCTACCCCGAGAGTCGCTGGCGCAGGTACGACAAGCTGCGCCGGTTCCCCGACGGACTGCTCGTCCTCGGCGACGCGATCTGCAGTTTCAATCCCACCTACGGCCAGGGGATGACGGTGGCGGCGCTGCAGGCGCAGGCCCTCCGACAATGCCTGGCGAACGGCACCACGCAGTTGGCCCGCCGATTCTTCCGGGCGGCCGCCGAACCTATCGGGGTCGCGTGGCAGTTCGCGGTGGGCGGCGACCTCGCCCTGCCCGAGGTGGAGGGGCATCGACCGCTGTCGGTGAAGCTGATGAACAATTACGTCGATCGGCTGCAGACCGCCGCCGAGTCCGATCTCGAGGTCGCCGAGCAGTTCACCAGGGTGATCGGGTTCCTCGACCCGCCGTCGAAGTTGATGCGTCCGAAGATGCTGATGCACGCGGTACGACGCCGTCGGCACGCCACGATTCCCCAGGAGACGGAGGCGCTGACGCCGTCCTAGTAGTCTGGGGAGTCGACACGGGAGTCCCGGGATCGGGGACTGAGAGTGGGCACGCCGCGCCCTTACCGTCGCACCTGATCCGGGTCATGCCGGCGAAGGGAGGGGACATGAAGGGATCGGTCGCCGTCGTCGGTGGCGGCGTCATCGGACTGTCGGTGGCACGTCGGGCAGCACTCGACGGCTGGGCGGTCCACGTTCACCGCAGCGACGAGTACGGCTCGTCGTGGGTCGCGGGCGGCATGCTGGCCCCCCACAGCGAGGGGTGGCCCGGCGAGGACCGTCTCCTGCGGCTCGGGCTGGCTTCCCTTCGGATGTGGAACGAGGGCGCTTATCTCGAGGGCCTGCCGGACACCGTCGTCACCGCTCGCGAATCGCTGGTCGTCGCGGTCGACAGGGCCGACGCCGCGGACCTCAAAACCGTTGGCGAATGGCTGGCGGCGCAGGGGCAGCCCGTTACGGTGACCACAGCCGCTCGCGATATCGAACCGCTGCTCGCGCAGAGTATCCGACATGGGTTTCGCGCGGAAACCGAACTGGCCGTGGATAATCGGGCGCTGATCAACGCGCTCGTCGCGCACTGCGAACGCCTCGGAGTCACCTGGGCACCAGCGGTGGGCAGCTTGGCGGAGACCAGCGCGGACACCGTGGTGATCGCGAACGGCATCGACGCGCCGTCGCTGTGGCCCGGCCTTCCGATCCGGCCGGTGAAAGGTGAGGTGCTACGGCTGCGCTGGCGCCGAGGTTGTATGCCGGTGCCGCAGCGCGTTATCCGCGCCCGCGTGCACGGCCGTCAGGTGTACCTCGTACCGCGGCACGACGGCGTCGTCGTCGGCGCCACCCAGTACGAGCACGGACGAGATACCGCACCCGCGGTGACCGGCGTTCGTGAACTGCTCGATGACGCGTGCGCGGTGGTGCCCGCACTCGGCGAGTACGAGTTCGCCGAATGCGCAGCGGGTCTGCGCCCGATGACGGCCGACGGGGTACCGCTGGTGGGCAGACTTGACGAGCGCACGCTCGTCGCGGGTGGACACGGACGCAACGGTTTTCTGCTTGCGCCATGGACGGCCGAGGCGATTCTCGGCGAGTTGAACGGTGCGCCATTGCCCGAGGCTGATCTGGTGGGGGTCCGATGAAGATCACGGTGAACGACGAAGCCGTCGAGGTCGACGACGAGACGACCGTCGCCGCGCTGCTGGACCGGCTCGGATTTCCGCCGAAAGGCATTGCGGTGGCTGTGGACTGGTCGGTGCTTCCGCGGTCGCAGTGGCAGACGACGCTCACCGAGGGCGCGCGGGTTGAGGTGGTGACGGCGGTGCAAGGTGGTTGATACGAAACTGACGATCGCGGGCCGTGAGTTCGGCTCGCGGCTGATCCTCGGGACGGGCGGTGCGGCCAACCTGATGGTGCTGGAAGAGGCGCTGGTGGCATCGGGTACCGAACTGACCACGGTCGCGATGCGCCGCGTCGACGCCGAGGGCGGTACCGGCGTGCTGGATCTGTTGAAGCGGCTCGGTATCACCCCGCTGCCGAACACCGCCGGCTGCCGCGGCGCCGCCGAAGCGGTGCTGACCGCACAACTCGCACGCGAAGCGCTGCACACCGAATGGGTCAAGCTCGAAGTCATCGCCGATGAGCGCACGCTGCTACCGGATGCCGTCGAATTGATAAGGGCCGCAGAGCAGCTGGTCGACGACGGATTCGTCGTGTTGCCCTATACCAACGACGATCCGGTGCTCGCGCGCCGCCTCGAGGACGCCGGCTGCGCGGCCGTCATGCCACTGGGCTCGCCGATCGGCACCGGGTTGGGCATCGCCAATCCCCACAACATCGAGATGATCGTCGAGCACGCCTCGGTTCCTGTGGTGCTCGACGCGGGCATCGGCACCGCGAGCGACGCCGCCATGGCGATGGAACTGGGCTGTGACGCTGTGCTTCTCGCGACAGCGGTCACCCGCGCTGCCGATCCGCCCACAATGGCCGCGGCGATGGCTTCCGCCGTCACCGCCGGATACCTGGCGCGCCAGGCAGGCCGGATACCGAAGCGGTTCTGGGCGCAGGCGTCCAGTCCTTCGCTATGAAAAGATATGTGGCGCTTGGCAGTTCCATGGCAGCCGGGCCGGGCATCCTGCCGCGTGCCGAAGGCGCCCCGTTCTTCGCCGGCCGATCGGCACGCAATTATCCGCATCTGGTGGCCGAGCGGTTGGGACTCGATCTCGTCGACGTGACGTACTCCGGTGCGACGACCGCGAATGTCCTCACCGACCCGCAGCCTGGTGCGCCGGCGCAGATCGATGCGCTGGACGGGACCGAGGACCTGGTTACCGTGACCATCGGCGGCAACGACGTCGGCTATGTGCCGTTGCTTTTCGCGGCCGGTCTACCGCAGTTCGTGCGTCGGGTGCCGCTGCTCGGCGACCGGGTGACGGGACAGCTGGATCCCGCCGCGCGTGATCGGGCACTGGCCGACGTCGGGCGGTCGCTCACCAACGTCGGTCGGACGGTGCGTCAACGCGCACCCGGAGCGCGGGTGCTGTTCGTCGACTACCTGACGCTGCTGCCCCCTGACGGCGCCGCGCCACCGCTGTCGGAGTCCGATGTCGCCACGGGACGCCACGTGGCTGACGAATTGGCGCGCGCCACGGCCGAGGCCGCCGTCGCCACCGGCTGCGAGCTGGTGCCGGCAGCCGAGCACAGCCTCGATCACCATGCGTGGTCCGCCCAGCCGTGGACAACCCGATTCGGTCTTCCGCTGCCCTGGCGGCCCGCGCCTTTGCATCCCAACGCGGCGGGCATGCGGGCGGTCGCAGATCTGGTTGTTGCGCAGGTGTCGGGTCGCAAAGGCCCGCACTCGGGCTAACGTGGTCGGCGATGGGCCACAAAACTTTTTCGAGAATCGCCGCGCTGTCGATCGCGGCCGTCATGGTGCTGGCCGGATGCGGGCGTGAAATGCGTCCGCAGCCGTCGGAACCGCCGCCGACTCCGGCCGGCCCCACCACCGCTGCCACCGCCTTCGCCGACAAGGTGTCGCAGGCGGTGACGACGGATGCCATGATGGCGCACCTCGACAAACTCCAGGAGATCGCCGACGAGCACGGAGGCAACCGGGCACTGGGCACTCCTGGTTACGACGCCAGTGTCGAGTACGTCGCTAACACTCTGCGGGACAAGGGTTTCGATGTGCAGACCCCCGAGTTCGAGGTGCGCTTGCCCTATTCCGACGAACCGGCCCTGACCGTCGGAGGCGCTTCCATCAAGGCCTTTCCGCTCGAGTTCACGATCGGCACCGGGCCGGGCGGTGTCTCCGGTAACCTGGTCCCTGCCCCCGTCGAGGAGTCTCCGGGCTGCACCGCGTCCGACTACGACGGTCTGCCGGTCGAGGGCGCCGTCGTACTGGTCGATCGCGGGAAGTGTCAGTTCGGCGACAAGCAAGCCGCCGCCGCCGAACGCGGCGCGGTCGCGCTGATCGTCGCCAACAACGTCGACGGTGACGAGGCGGGAGGCACGCTCGGCGAGGACACCGACGTGAAGATTCCCGTCATCGCCATCACCAAGGCGTCCGGCGAGCGACTGCGCGCCGATCCGGGACCGACCGCCATCAAGCTCAACGCCGGGGTGCGTGTCGAGCGCACTCGCAACGTCATCGCGCAGACGAAGACCGGGGCTACCACCGACGTCGTGATGACCGGTGCGCACCTCGACAGCGTCGAGGAGGGACCGGGAATCAACGACAACGGCTCGGGAGTGGCGGCCGTACTGGAAACGGCCTTGCAGTTGGGCAGCTCACCGGACGTGAAATACGCGGTGCGGTTCGGGTTCTGGGGCGCCGAGGAGCTCGGCCTGCTCGGATCCAACGACTATGTGGCGTCGCTCAACGCTGACGAACTCAAGGACATCGCGCTGTACCTGAATTACGACATGATCGCTTCGCCGAACCCCGGTTACTTCACCATCGACGGCGATCAGTCCGAGCGACCGGACCCGAATATGGAGGCGCCGCGCATACCCGAGGGTTCCGCGGGCATCGAGCGCTCGCTCGTCGCATTTCTCAAGAGCGCCGGGAAGAACCCTGAGGACATCCAGTTCGAAGGCCGTTCCGACTTCAGCAGCTTCACCCTCGCGGGTATCCCCGCGGGCGGCCTCTTCACCGGCGCCGAAGAGAAGATGACCGCCGAGCAGGCCGAGCGGTGGGGCGGCGAGGCCGAGGCGCCGTTCGACCCGAACTATCACAAGGAATCCGACACGATCAAGAACATCAACGAGACCGCGTTGGAGATCAACGGTCGCGGCGTGGCGTATTCCGTCGGCCTCTACGCACAGGACCAAGCGGGACGTAACGGCGTGCCGATCCGTGATGACCGCACGCGCCACGTTCTCGAATCATGACCCGATACGCGATGAGATGGGCGGCCGCCGCAGCGGCGCTCACGGTGCTGACGTCGTGCTCGACATCGGACTCCGCCAAGCCGTCGACGAACCTGGCGGCCGAGCTGGCGGGCAAGGTCAGCGCGGACGGCATGTACACACACCTGACCGAACTGCAGAAGATCGCCGACGCGAACGGCGGCACCAGAGCCAACGGCACTCCAGGCTACGACGCCAGCCTCGACTACGTCGCAGGCATTCTGCGGGACAAGGGCTTTGACGTCCAGACGCCGGAATTCGACGTACTCGCCCGCACCGAGGGTGGAAATCCGCAACTCACGATCGGCGGCCGGGATTTCACGGTGGACCAGGCTTCGCTCCTGATCACCACACCGCGCGGGGGGCTGAACGCGGAAACGCTGAGGCCACAGAACGCGGCCGCGGGCTGTCGTGCCGCCGACTACGGCTCGATGTCGATGAAGGGAGCGATTGCCGTCGTCGATGACAGCGGCTGTTCGATCGTCGACAAGGAGAACGCCGCCGTCGACAGGGGCGCGGTCGGACTGCTCGTCGTCAGCGTTCCCGGGCCCAACGGCAGCCCGGCCGGCCTCTTCACCCCGGGTTACTATCAGAAGCTCACCGTCCCGGTCGGCATCATCGGCAACGACGCCAATGCGGCGCTGCGTCGCACCAGCGCCTCGGTGAAGCTGGTCCTCGACAACAAGCCGGTCATGAAAAAGGTGCGAAATGTGCTGGCGCAAACCAAGTCCGGTGACACCAAGAACGTCGTGATGGTCGGTGCGCACCTGGACAGCTCTGCTCGCAGCCCCGGCATCAACGACGACGGATCCGGAGTCGCCGCGGTGCTCGAGACGGCGGTGGCGCTCGGGTCAGCACCGCCGATCCACAATGCCGTGCGGTTCGCCCTGTGGGGGTCGGAGGAGAACTCGCTGCAGGGTGCGACCAAGTACGTCCGCGGGCTGCAGGGCGGTCAGCTCGACGAGATCGCGCTGTATCTGAACCTCGACATGATCGGGTCCCCGAACGCCGGGTACTTCACCTACGACGGCGACCAGTCCGGCCAGCCAAACCCCGAGATCCCGTTGCGGGACGTGCCCGACGGGTCGGCCGGTATCGAACGGACGCTGGCTGGTTACCTCAACAGCGCTGGGGTGCGGCCCGCCGACATGCCGTTGACGCGTTACACCGACTACTACTCCTTCCTGACGGCCGGTATTCCGGTCGGGGGAGTGACAACCGGAGCGAACCAGCTGAAAACCGAAGTGCAGGCGCGGCTTTGGGGCGGACGCGCTGGGGTGGCCTATGACCCCAACTACCGCACGCCCCGCGACACCATCGACAACATCAATCGCGACGCATTGGCGAAGATGGGTTCGGCCGCGGCATTCGCGGTCGGTACCTACGCGCAGTCGGTGGACGGAGTCAACGGAGTTCCGCCGTTGGATCAGCGACATCGGAGCGCGCCCTAGTCTGCCGCAAGCCCAGCAGCCGCATGCCGTGATACACGACCAGAGCGGCAATGGATCCCAGCGCGATACCCGTGAACGTCAAATTGCCTGCCTGCCAGGTGAAGTCGGCGATGCCGATGATCAGCGGGATCGCCGCAGTCATCTGGTTGAGGGGCCTGGCGAAATCGACTCCGTTGGTCAGCCAGATTCGCACACCGAGCACGCCGACCAGTCCGTAGAGGACAACTGTGGCACCTCCCAGCACGCCTGCGGGGATGGCCGAGATCGCGGCGCCCACCTTGGGGCACAGGGACAGCAGGATGGCCACCGCTGCGGCGACCCAGTACGCCGCCGTCGAATAGACCCGGGTGGCCGCCATGACCCCGATGTTCTCGGCGTATGTGGTGGTCGCCGAACCGCCTCCGAAACCGGCCAGCGTCGTGGCCACGCCGTCGGCCGCCAGCGCACGCCCCGTCACCGGGTCGACATCGGTGCCGGTCATCTGACCCACCGATTTCACGTGCCCGATGTTCTCGGCGACCAGCGCTATCACGGCGGGCAGGAACATGGGCAGCACCGCAAACGTGAACGTCGGTGTCTGGAATTCGGGTAGGCCGAACCACGCCGCTGTCTTGATCCCTGAGGTGTCGACCTCGCCGAGGATCAGCGCCAGTACGTACCCGGCCAACACTGCGATGAAGATCGCCAGTCGTCCGATGATGCCGCGGAAGAAAGCCAGTGTCGCGACCAACAGCACCAAGGTGACGATGCCGACGAGCGGCCCCTTCTCGAAGTTGGATTTCGCGGCCGGCGCCAGATTGAAGCCGATGAGCGCGACGATGGCGCCGGTGACCACCGGCGGCAGCGTCACATCGATCCAGTGCGTGCCGACGAGGTGGACGATCGCGCCGATGACGACCAGCGTCAGGCCGACGGCGACCAGACCGGCCAGTGCGCTCCCGGTGCCGTTCGACGCGACCGCCGCGGTGACGGGTGCGATCACCGAGAAGCTGGACCCGAGATAGCTCGGCAGGCGATTGCCTGTGATCAGCAGGAACAGGACGGTGCCGATTCCCGAGAACAGCAGGGTGGTCGCCGGTGGGAAGCCGGTGAGCACCGGCACCAGGAACGTGGCACCGAACATCGCCACGACGTGTTGGGCGCCGATGCCGATGGTGCGGAACCAGTCGAGCCGTTCGTCAGGCGCGACGACGAAGTCGTCGTCGGCACGTG
The DNA here is from genome assembly GCF_000230895.2 of Mycolicibacterium rhodesiae NBB3. Next base: position 1,270,394 of record NC_016604.1, on the reverse strand, counting down.
CGTCGACTCGCCTCCATTTGAACAGCGGAGTCCATGTCAACGAGGGCGTCCATGTCCATCCAGCCATGACCTAAGACCGTAGGCAACCATCCCGGCGACGACCACACCAGAACCCACGACTACCGACGACACCGGCAGCGTGAACGCGAGCAACAAGCAGCCCGCGAGTCCGACCGCCGGGACGACCCGTGCGCCGAGTGTCCACGCCGACGCATTGGCGATCGCGTAGTACAGCAGCACCGCGAACGAGGAGAAACCGATCGCCTGACGGACATCCACCACCGCGGCTGCGACCGCCACCACGACACCGACGGTGACCTCGGCGCGATGTGGGCTGCCGTACCGCGGATGCACCGCGGCCAGCGCATGCGGCAGGTGGCGGTCACGCGCCATCGCCAGCGTCGTGCGGGATACCCCGAGCACCAGTGCCAGCAGTGAACCGAGAGCGGCCACCGCCGCGCCGACGCGCACCACCGGTTCAAGGCCCGGAAAGCCCGCCGCGGCCACCGCGTCGGCCAATGGCGCTGTCGCGGAAGCCAGTGCGTCACTGCCCAATTCGGACAACACCGCGAACGCGACCACGCCGTAGACCACAAGCGCGATGGTCAGCGCGATCGAAATGGCGCGCGGGATGGTGCGAGCCGGGTCGCGCACCTCCTCGCCGAGGGTGGCGATGCGCGCGTAGCCGGCGAACGCGAAGAACAACAATCCCGCGGCCTGCAATACACCAGCGGGTGAGGCATCGTCACCGATGCCGATGCGGCCGACATCCGCATCGCCGAAACCGAGGATGACGACGACGACCACCGCCAGCACGGCGAGGACCGCAACGACGATGACGCGGGTCAGCAGCGCCGAGCGCTGGATGCCGGCGTAGTTCACCGCGGTCAAGGCGACGACCGCACCCACCGCGACGGCGTGTGCGAAGGACGGCCACACGTAGTAGCCGACGGTCAGGGCCATCGCCGAGCATGACGCGGTCTTGCCGACGACGAAGCTCCAGCCCGCCGTGTAGCCCCAGAACTCGCCGAGGCGTTCCTTGCCGTACACGTAGGTGCCACCGGACTGCGGATACCTGGCAGCCAATCGCGCCGAGGACGTGGCATTGCAGTACGCGACGACCGCGGCGATACCGAGACCGATCAGCAGACCGGACCCCGCGGCCGCTGCGGCGGGGGCCAGTGCGACGAATATGCCCGCCCCGAGCATTGAGCCCAGACCTATCGTCACTGCGTCGACGGTGCCGAGCCGACGGTGCAGCGCAGGACCGTCCGGCGTGGTCACACGGTGATGCTAAATCACGCGACGGGATCTTTCCCGAATGCCGACTCGCGACCCCAGACCAGCGCCGCCACCGCAACCAGCAGAGCCAGCACTATCGAAGCGATCGCCACCGCCGGGACGGTCCACAGCCGACGCACGAGAATCGCTGTCTCGCACTGGTCTACGTAGGTGTGCTCGCCGGCAGCGGCGGCAGCTTGGCTCAGATCAGCGGCGAATCCCGTCCCACACTTGATCTGGAATCCGTATTGGTCGAAGGCGTCGAGAAAGACGGGAAAGTTCAGCGCGAGAATGCCGACGACGATCACGGCGACGCATGCGACGCCGATATAGAACGCGCGATGGTGATAGTGGTGCAAAGGGGTCCCCCGTTCAGGTCATGCAAACGTCCGAGAAGAGCAGCACGGGCCAGGACACGATTGATCCGAGGTAGGAGACCACCAGGTTCGGACCCGCCATGCTCGTCAGGTGCGCGGTGTGCGTGCTCGACCAGATGACGCCGACGATCAGATACGGCGTGCCGACGACCAGCCCCGCCGTGATCAGCTCGCCGACCGTCACCGTAAAGCTCAAGAACTTGCGCAGTGTGCCGAGCATACCAATATGTTAATGACCATTCTGGCTGTCGCAACGGCTCAGGCCCGGTTTTTCACCCTCAGTCGGACGGCGACGGACACGTAAGGTCCGTTATGGTGGTCGCCATGGCGCGCCCCCGTCCGGCGAGCGACGACACGATTCGCCGCCGCCCCAAGGACCGAAAAGCGCAGATCGCCCGCGCCTCGGCCGAGGCGTTCAGTGCGCTGGGCTTTCACGGAGTGAGCATGGAGGCCATCGCATCGCGCGTCGGTATCTCCGCCGCTGCGTTGTACCGCCACTACGTGGGCAAATACGAGCTTTTCCGAGATGCGGTGCTCAGCCTTGGCCAGCAACTCGAGGACTGCACGCAGTTCGCTGACGACGCCACACTCGAGGACCCACAGGAGGTGCTGCACCGCCTCGTCGCGTCGCTCATCGACACCGCGATGGCCAACCGCGAGTCCGGGGGACTGTACCGGTGGGAGGGCAGATACCTGCGCGGTGACGATCAAGCCACCCTGATAGCGCAGATGCGCAGCGTTCACCACCGTATTCAGCGGCCGTTGCGCTCGCTTCGCCCGGAGCTCACGCCGCGGCAATGCTGGACGCTTTCGACGGCGGTCCTTTCGGTCGTGGGCAGCATCGTCGATCACCGGGCCAAGCTGCCTGCCATTCAGGTGCGGGCGCTGCTGGCCGAACTCTCCGATACTGTGCTCGCCGCCGAACTTCCGAACCCGCGCGACGACGCCGACGTCGAGACGGTCGAGGCCGACAGTTCGCCCGCGACGGAAACGTCGAGATACGAAGCGCTGCTGGATGAGTCGATGCGGTTGTTCAACCTCAACGGATATCGCGACACCGGAATGGAGGACATCGCGGCCGCCGTCGGAATGCCTGCATCGGGGATCTACCGGTATTTCTCCGGCAAGAGCGACATTCTCGCGGCGGCGTTCAGGAGGGCCGCCGATCGGCTGTCGGCGGACACATCGGCGATCACTGCCACCATCGACGACCCCGAGGACGCGCTGACCGCGGTCATCGACGCGTACGTGGCCCGATCATTCGACAATCCCGAACTGGAATCCGTCTATTACAGCGAACGACTCAACATGTCGGTGTCGGACCAGAAGATCCTGCGCAACATGCAGCGTTCGACGGTTGAGGCATGGGTCGAGCTCGTGGTGGCCGTCCGGCCGGAGTGGACACCGGGACAGGCGCGCTTCGCCGTCCACGCGTCGATGTCTCTCGTCATCGACCTCGGCCGCCTCATGCGCTACGAGCGTTCGACGCACAGCCTGACGACGGTCAAGCGGCTACTCGACCTGACGCTGTTGGGCCATTACCGATTACGCGCGACGTTGCCTGCCAAGTAGGCCAGATACCCGACGGTGCCCAGGATGGCCAGCCGCCTGGTTTTCGGTGCAGCCAGTCCGAGTCCGATTGCTGTTTCGATGCCGCCGTTGATGTAGATGTGCTGGCGCGTGTCGCGCGGGAACGCCGACACCGTGATCGACTCGAATAGCTGCGGCCTCACAAAATGGGACACTCCGACGCCCGCGAGACCCAGGCCTGCCAATTGGACGGCGCGTGAATTCTGTTTCGGCACAGCTGAAATCCTCTCCAGTCAAGCGATCTGATAGTCGGTCAGCGGGAAGTCGGACGCCTCCTTGATGGCGCTCCGCGTCGACATCGGCCGCAGCAGGGTGGGCTCGCCGCTGGGATTGAAATAGTACGACCTCGATGACGCACAGTTTCCGACGGTGAACACCGAATCGCCGATGAGCTCGGTCATCCGGTCGAGATAGCGCGTGTTGGCGTCCTCGGTGATCTCGAACGTCGTCGCGCCGCGCCGTTTCACCTCGGCGAACAGACGATCCATGTGCCGCATCTGGTATTCCATCGTGTTGAAGAAGTTCAACCCGAGGAATGCGTACGGACTGGCCAGGCTCAGGTAGTTGGGGAAGTACGGAACCGAAACACCCTGGTATGCCTGGAACCTGGTGTCTCGCCACCACTTTCCGAGGTTGCGGCCTTCACGGCCGACGATCTCGATGGCCGGGAAGTTCGCCTCCCAGAGGTCGAACCCGGTGGCGAGAACCAGGACGTCGATGGGCGTCCTGGTGCCGTCGTTGGCGACGATCGCATCCGCTTCGACACGTTCGATTCCGCTGGCCTGCAGGTGTACGTGGGGTTTGGTGAAGATCCGGTAGTAGCTGTTGGAGAAGGTCGGGCGTTTGCAGCCGAAGTCGTAGTCCGGGGTGAGCTTCTCGCGGAGTTCGGGGTCACGGATCGACAGGAACCGATGCAGCTTGGCGATGTCCGAAGCGCCGATGTTGAGCCGTCGGCCGAGGAGCCCTCGATGATGCAAGCCGACCCAGATGAAGAACTCGTACAAGTTGTCGGTGACAGCCCGAATGGCGCGCTGCGCCAACGGAACCCGGCGGAACAGCCGCTTCGCGCCCTCGGAGAACCGAAAGTCGAGCTTGGGCACCACCCAGATCGCGGTGCGCTGGTACACGGTCAGGTCCGCGGCCTTGCGCGCTAACTCCGGGATGAGCTGCACAGCCGTCGCGCCGGTGCCGATGATCGCGATCCGCTTGCCCGCGAGGTCGTAGTCGTCGTCCCAGGCGGTGGTGTGGATGACCTTGCCCTCGAACCCGGTGATGCCGGCGATGTCCGGGGTGTGGGGCTGCGACAGGAACCCGGTGGCGGTGATCAGGTACCGGGTGGTGAGCGTCTGGCCACCTGCCAGCGCGACCTGCCAGGCCGTGGCCTCCTCATCCCAGCGAGCACCCTCGACGGTGGTGTTGAACCGCATGTGGGACCGGACGTCGTACTTGTCCGCCACGTCGTCGGCGTACTGCTTGATCTCCGCACCTGTCGAGAACAGTCGCGACCAGTTGGGGTTGGGCTCGAAGAAGTAGGAGTAGGTGGTCGTCGGGACGTCGACGGCCAGTCCGGGGTAGTGGTTGACGTGCCAGGTTCCGCCAAGGTCTTCCTCGCGGTCGAGAATGACGAAATTCTCGATGCCCATCCGTTTGAGCTGGATGGCAGCGCCGATCCCCCCGAAACCGGCGCCCACGATGACGGCGTCGAATTGCTCCGAAGTCATGACCAGACGGTACCTCAGGTACCAGATAGGTCCCGTTAGGCCGTCCGGGGCATGTCAGCCTTTGAGGGAGCCCGATCGCGGTGGGTCGAGTGTCGCGATGCAGGTCACCGCTCTGTCGCCCTGGTCCCACGTTTCGGCAGTGGGATACAGCACGTACAGCTGGACGGAGTCGTCCGTCATCGACGAGGGCGAGTAGCTGGCCAGGGCCGGACTGCACTTGTCGGCATAGGTGTCGATGGTGGACTGCCCGGGGAAGTCGCCCCCAGGCATCTGCAGCACCGCAAAGACCTCTCCCGCATGCGGTTTGGCGCAGTCGATCGTCTTCACCGTCAGCACTTTGGTGTCGCTCGGGATCTCCGAGAGGCAGTCGCCCATCTTGACATCCGTCGCGGTGACGGTCCCCTGGCCGAACGCGAGGTACAGCACGACGACGCCGATGATGCCGATGATCAACGCCGCGATGACGCCGACGACGATGAAGATGATCTTTTTGTTGTTCGACTTCGGAGCCGGCGGGAATCCGGGTGGCTGCTGAGAGTAAGGCTGCGGTGGCGGTGGCGGATAGCCGCTTGGCGGCGGTGGCGGATAGGCGCCCGGCGGTGGCGGCGGTGGTGGATACGGCGCCGCGGGATAGGGGTTCGACGGCTGCCCACCGTACGGGGGTTGCTCACCGTACGGCGACGGCGGCTGGCCATATGGCGGGGGATTGCCCGGCGGCGTGGTCACCAGGAGACATTAGCTCCAATCGCGGATCGATGACCAGCGCTCACTCTTGGATATCGCGGCACACTCAACAGACTGCTGGCCGGTGGCCCAGGCGTCCGCATCCGGATAGCCCACCGCGTCTGCACAACGACAAATTGCTACGACGCACTCAGCAATCGTAGTGCGGCGTCGATTGCGAGTGCTGGAACATCGAGTGTCTTCGAGCCGAGATCGTGTCGGGCGCCGGTGATCTCGACGATCTCACTGGCAGCCGGAATCAGGGCAGCCGCGGCACTGAGTTCCTCGATCGACCCGAACGGGTCGGCGGTGCCGTGGGTGAACACCGTCGGGGCGTCGATCCGGGGCAGATGGTCGGTGCGAGTACGCTCCGGCTTACCAGGTGGATGGAGCGGATACGAGAACAGTGTCAGCGCATCGACTTTCGCCGCAGCATCGGCGACCACCATCGACGTCATCCGGCCGCCGTACGAGTGGCCGCCACCGATGACCGGGCCCTTGGTCAGGGTGTGTGCGAACTCGATGGCTTCGACGATTCCGGCCTGATCGGATGCGGCGGATCCGGAAGGCGGGCCCTTCGGCCGCCGTCGTCGATACGGCAGGTTGTACCGCACCGCGAGCCAACCGCGAGCCGCCCACTGTTCGCAGATCTTCTGCAGCAGCGGTGACTCGCGGCTGCCGCCTGCACCGTGGGTGAGTACGACGACGCCGGTGGGCTTCCCCGCCGGTTCGTGGGCGACGCCGGCGATCTGCTCCAGGCTCATCCGTTGAGCCGGAACAGTGCCGACACCGGGCCGTGGCCGTGGCCGAGCGGATAGGCGGCGCGTAGACACTCAGTCACCCAACGCTTCCCGAACGCGACTGCATCGGGCACGGTGGAGCCGTTGGCGAGCGCGCTCGCGATCGCGGCGGCCAGCGTATCGCCTGCACCGTGGTCGTGTCCGGTGTCGATGCGCGCGGTGTCGAATTCGAAGAAGTCTGTCCCGTCGAACAACAGATCGGGGCTCTGCGACGACGCCCGGAGGTGCCCACCCTTCACCAGCGCCCATTTCGGTCCGAGTGCGTGCAGGGCGTGCGCCGCCGCGCGCTGGGTGTCGGAGTCGACAACGTCGATACCGGTGAGCAGGCGCACTTCGTCGAGGTTCGGAGTCACCACTGTCGCCAGTGGGAACAGTTGACTCTTGAGGGAATCCAGCGCGCTGGGGTGTAAGAGCGGATCACCGTGCATCGACGCGCACACCGGGTCGACGACCAACGGCACGGTGTCTGCCATACCTTGCCTGCGCCAGGTGTCGGCAACGGCGCCGATGATCGCGGAAGAGGCCAGCATGCCGGTCTTGGCCGCCTGAACGCCGATGTCGGACGCCACGGCTTCGATCTGGCCCGTGATGACGTCCAGCGGAATCTCATGAAATCCCTTGACTCCCATAGAGTTCTGCACGGTCACCGCGGTGACGGCGACGAGGCCGTGCACGCCGAGCATGGCGAATGTCCGCAGGTCAGCTTGGATACCCGCGCCGCCGCCGGAGTCGGACCCGGCGATCGTCATGACGCGCAGTGGTGTCTGGCCCGGCGGTGTCAGCGGAAGCTGGATCATGTCAGTAAGTCCTGGGTTATGCGCATGGAGCAGAACTTGGGGCCACACATCGAGCAGAAATGCGCGGTCTTCGCGGGTTCAGCGGGCAATGTCTCGTCGTGGAACTCGCGAGCGGTGTCCGGGTCGAGGGATAGCGCGAACTGGTCGAGCCAGCGGAACTCGAATCGGGCGCGGGACAGCGCGTCGTCGCGTTCCTGCGCGCGGGGGTGCCCCTTGGCCAGATCGGCGGCGTGCGCGGCGATCTTGTAGGCGATGACGCCGTCCTTCACGTCTTTGCGGTTGGGCAGTCCGAGATGCTCCTTCGGCGTCACGTAGCACAGCATTGCGGTACCGGCCTGCGCGATCATCGCCGCCCCTATCGCCGACGTGATGTGGTCGTAGGCGGGGGCGATGTCGGTGGTCAGGGGGCCGAGGGTATAGAACGGCACCTCATCGCACAGCTCCTCTTCCAGGCGGACGTTCTCCACGATCTTGTGCATCGGGACGTGACCGGGGCCCTCGATCATCACCTGCACGCCATGCGATTTCGCGATCTTGGTCAGCTCGCCGAGTGTGCGCAGTTCGGCGAACTGGGCGGCATCGTTGGCGTCCGCGATCGAGCCGGGCCGCAGTCCGTCGCCGAGTGAGAAGGTGACGTCATAGCGCTGCAGGATTTCGCACAATTCCGCGAAATGGCTGTAGAGGAACGACTCTTGACGATGCGCCAGACACCACGCCGCCATGATGGAGCCACCCCTGCTCACTATCCCGGTGACACGTTTGGCGGCCAGCGGGACGTGACGCAGTAACACGCCGGCGTGCACCGTCATGTAGTCCACGCCCTGCTCGCATTGCTCGATCACGGTGTCGCGGTAGCACTCCCACGTCAGCTCGGTCGGATCTCCGTTCACCTTTTCCAGTGCCTGGTAGATCGGAACGGTGCCGACGGGCACCGGCGAGTTACGCAGGATCCACTCGCGGGTCAGGTGAATGTCGCGCCCAGTGGACAGATCCATGATCGTGTCCGCGCCCCAGCGCGTAGCCCAGACCATTTTGTCGACCTCTTCGGAGATCGAGCTGGTGAGCGCCGAATTGCCGATGTTGGCATTGACTTTCACCGCGAATGCCTTGCCGATGATCATCGGCTCGCTTTCGGGATGGTTGTGGTTGGCCGGGATGACCGCACGTCCGCGGGCCACCTCGTCTCGAACGAGGTCGGGTGACGCTCCTTCGCGTGCGGCGATGAACGCCATCTCGCCGGTGACCTCGCCGTTGCGGGCGCGTTGAAGTTGGGTGCCGCGATCGCGCACGACATCTTTGCGCGGGGACAGACCCTTGTTCAGGTCGAGCACCGCATCGGCGTCGGTGTAGGGGCCCGAGGTGTCGTACAGATCGAAGTGATCGCCGTTGGACAGGTTCACCCGGCGGAACGGCACGCCGTCACGGTAGACCTTGGTGCTGCCCGCGATGGGGCCACTGGTGAAATCAGAACGCAGCATTACGCATCATCTCCCTACGCCGGCATTACCCGGTCAGGTTCGTACGGTCGACGGGCCTACCCGTCCTCTCAGCGCACTTGGTGTGCGCTCCCGTGTGTGGACGCTTGCCACGTTAGCTCAGGTCGGCGGTGCGCGGGAATAGGAATTGCCCGAGGATGCTTTGTATAGCTAATATATGTGTTTTGTGCCTCGTGGCGCCCTAGATACGCAAAGCGAAGTAGATGACGACGGAAATCGATAAGACCGACACCACAGGAACGGCGCTGGAGAACACCGCCACCCGGCGGGTCGCCATGGACCACGCCCATCCGTTCTACAAGTGGGTCGTGCTGTCGAACACGACGTTGGGCATCCTGCTGGCCGCCATCAATGCGTCGATCGTGTTGATTTCGCTGCCTGCGATCTTCCGCGGTATCGGGCTCGACCCGCTCCAGCCGCACAACGTCAGTTACCTGCTCTGGATGATCATGGGCTACCTGGTCGTGACAGCTGTCCTCGTAGTGCCCTTCGGTCGTCTGGGTGACATGTTCGGCCGGGTCCGGATCTACAACCTCGGTTTCGTCGTCTTCACGGTGGCCGCGATTGCGCTGTCCTTCGACCCGTTCCACCTCGGTGGTGGCGCGGTATGGCTGATCGCGTGGCGGGTCGTGCAAGGCGTTGGCGGGGCGATGTTGATGGCGTCGTCGTCGGCGATCCTGACCGACGCGTTTCCGGCCAATCAACGCGGTATGGCGTTGGGCGTCAACATGGTCGCCGCGGTCGCTGGATCGTTTCTCGGTCTGCTGATCGGCGGATTCTTGTCAGAGATTCACTGGCAGGCGGTGTTCTGGGTGGGTGTGCCGATCGGCGTCCTCGGCACAGTGTGGAGCTATCGATCCCTGCGGGAGCTGGGTTCCCGAACCAAAGGCCGTCTGGATTGGGCGGGCCTGCTGACGTTCGGGCTGGGCTTGACCATCCTGCTCGTCGGAATCACCTACGGAATTCAGCCCTACGGTGAGTCGACCACCGGCTGGGCCAGCCCCTGGGTGCTGGGATCCATTGCGGTCGGTCTGCTGCTACTGGTGGCCTTCTGCTCCATCGAGTTGCGGGCCGAGGCGCCGATGGTCGACATCAGGCTCTTCAAGTCTGCGTCGTTCGGTATGGGCAACCTGGCCGGACTCATGTCGTCGGTCGGTCGCGGCGGGCTGCAATTCATGCTGATCATTTGGTTGCAGGGCATCTGGCTTCCCTTGCACGGCTACAGCTTCGAGACCACACCGTTGTGGGCAGGTATTTATCTGCTCCCGGCGACCTTCGGGTTCCTCGTCGGGGCGCCGTTCGCGGGCTGGCTGTCGGACCGCTTCGGGGCGCGCCCGCTGACCGTCGGCGGAATGCTGCTGATGGCCGTCACCTTCGTTGCGCTGCTGTTGATCCCGGTCAACTTCGATTACTGGATCTTCGCCCTGCTCGTATTCCTGAACGGCCTCGGCGGCGGCGTCTTCACCGCGCCGAATACCGCCGCGATCATGTCGAGCGTGCCGGCCAACCAGCGAGGTGCCGCATCCGGCGTGCGATCGACGTTCTTCAACGCGGGCAACTCGCTGTCGATCGGCATCTTCTTCTCGCTGATGATCATCGGGCTGGCCAACACCCTGCCTACTGTGATGTTCGACGGGCTTCGCGCGCAAGGTGTTTCGGTCGATATCGCGCACGAGGTCGCCAACCTGCCACCTGTGGGCAGTCTCTTCGCGGCGTTCCTCGGTTACAACCCGATCGCCGAGCTGCTTGGCCCTTCGGGTGCCCTCGACGCGCCGGGCGTCAATGCCGAAGTGCTGACCGGCAAGACGTTCTTCCCGCAGCTGATCACCGAACCGTTCCACACCGGGCTGACCGTGGTGTTCGTCGCGGCAGCGGTCATGATGGTGGTGGGTGCTGTCGCGTCGCTGTTCAACCCGGGCCGCTACGCAGACGCGCCGGGTGCCGACAACGCCGCATAGGTGCTACGCGAGCTCGATGAGCACGGGGGCATGGTCGCTGGCCCCCTTGCCCTTTCGTTCCTCGCGAACGATCTCCGCGTGGATGACCCGTTGTGCCAGTGCGGGTGAGCCGAGGATGAAGTCGATGCGCATTCCCCGGTTCTTCGGGAACCGCAGTTGCGTGTAGTCCCAGTAGGTGAAGACCGCCGGGCCGGGTGTGAAGGGTCTGACGACGTCGCTGTATTGGGCGTCGAGGATCGCATTGAACGCCGTCCGCTCGGGCTCGGTGACGTGGGTGCTGCCCTCGTAGGCCTCGATGCTCCAGACATCCTCATCGGTAGGGGCGATGTTCCAGTCGCCGACCAGCGCCAGCTGTGCTGCAGGGTCGTCGGCGAGCCACTTCTGGGCGGTATCACGCAGCGCAGCAAGCCATTCCAATTTGTACGCGTAGTGCGGTGAACCGACGAAGCGTCCGTTCGGTATGTATAGGCTCCACACCCGCACCCCGTTGCACGTCGCCCCGAGTGCGCGTGCTTCTGCCGCGGCTTCGACGTCGGGGGAGCTGCTCCACGTGGGCTGGTTTTCGAACCCGACCGCGACATCCTCGATGCCGACGCGCGAGGCGATGGCGACACCGTTCCACTGGTTGAACCCGCAGTGCACGACGTCGTATCCAGCGGCCAGAAACGGCATGGTGGGGAACTGCTCGTCAGAGCACTTGGTCTCCTGCATTGCGAGTACGTCGACGTCGGCTCGTTCGAGCCAGTCCGCGACCCGGTCCACACGCGCCCGAATCGAGTTGACGTTCCACGTGGCCACCCGCATGCGCCTGAGCCTACGGAGTGGTTCAGGGGTCTGGGTCGGTGTGTAGGAGTTCTTCGGGGTGGTGGGCGTGGTTGATGTCGGGGGGTCGGGTTCCGTTGGTCCAGGCCAGCCGCCCGCTGTCGGTGACCGTCGTCTGCCACTGTCCTTTGGTCACGCGTGCGTGGTCGGGGCCGCAGGCGAAGAACAGTTTGTCGGCGTCGGTGGCGCCGATGGGGTCCCAGTCGGGGCTGTGGTGGACCTCGGAGTGATAGCCGGATTCGGTGCAGTTCGGCCGCGTGCAGCCGCCGTCGCGTGCGTAGCAGATGATGCGCTGATCGGTCGTCGCGATACGTTTCTGACGCCCGAGGTAGAGCGGGCGGTCGCTGTGATCGTCGAACACCGCCAGGTAGTGGATGGCGTCGGTGGCCATGCGGATCAGATCGCGCATCGGCAGCGCGGTGTCCCCACCGGTGCGCGCTGGTGGCGGCATCGGAATGTCGGGGTTGGTGACGGCGTGGGCGGCTTGATCGAGTTCGGCCAGCGTCGTGCGTGCGATCACCGTTACCGGATGCCCGCGATGCGATCCCAGCCCGCCGGAGGCGATCCCGGCCTTGAGGCCGAGTTTGATGCCGTCATGGCAACGCTGCGACGCCGAGCGGTCATCGCGGGAGTCCTCCACGGTGCCGTCGGGAAGGTGTCGGCCCGGACGCACCGCGGCAGTCGCGGCTTCGACATAGCAGCGGGTCTCGGGGTCGATCCACCCCGACAGCCGCGACCCCCCGTCAGGGCCCTGGGGCCCCATCACCATGCCGCGGCGCCGCGCCCGGTCGGCCTCGTCGAAATCGCCATCAGGATTGAAGATCTCGTCGACGTGGCGTGCCGCGGTCTTGACGATCTCGGCATCGTTCTTGCGCGCCTCGCGGACCAGGCTGGCCTCGACTTCAGACCGTTCCTCGGCCGACACACACGAGGGCAACCTGTTCATCGCCGTGGCGATGACGCGCAGATGATCCTGCCCGACCGCACCGACCGTCACCGCGTCGGCCACCAGCGGAAGCTCCGGTGGTAGCGGTGGACCCAGCAGCGAGCGCCGCGGCCGGATACGTGCAGCCATCTTCATCCGACGTTTGATCTCCGTGGGCGGGATCCGCAACCGCGCCCACAGACTGTCGATCACATCGTTGACCAACCCGACCTCGTCGGGTGGATCGGCGAGTTCGCCGAACACCCGGTACATCAGCGCGCGGTTGGTGCGTTCCTGGGTTTCCAGACGCTCGGCCATCTCCACCCGAAACGCGTTGCCCACCGCGTCAGAAGGCACCTCCCGCATCTGGGCATAGGCGTCATCGACGGCATCCAGCAGCACGCGAAACCGCTCGCGTGCCCCCGCTCCGGTGATGAATTCGCCCATACCACAACGCTAACGACGGCCAACGCCACAAACCGCCGCCACAGCACCCACCACCGACAACCTGTGGATGAATCCGCGATTGGGGATAAACCCGCAGAATTGTCAGTACCGAATGGTAGGGCGGTCGAGCGTCACATAGCGCGAGCGATGGTGCAGTGAGAATCCCATCGACTCGAAAAGCGCTATGGCGGAGGAATTGTCGTCGAGCACCTGCGTGTAGGCGCGGCGCGCGCCGTGGTTGGCACCCCATCTGAGCAACGCGGTGCACACGGTCCGTGCATATCCTCGGCGGCGGTGTTCGTCGGCGACCTTCAACGCGGACAAGCCCAGCCAGCGCATGCCGTCGGGAGCTTCGGTGACCGCCGCCCGTGCCACTGCTGCGTCAGGAACGGTCGCAAAGATCACCGAGCCGTCGACCACCGCGGTCAGGACGTCGACGGGCACCTCACGGTGGTAGATGCGCAGCCAGTCGTCGTCCGGTCGCGGCGCAAGCATCACGTCGCCGGCAACAAGACCCTGCTCGAGATCGCATGCCATGACAAGGTTCTCAGCGGCTGTCGGCGCATCTGTCGGGACGCGGAACAGCCGGTCAGGCAGGCTCAGAAGTGGGGCCGCCGATCGCGTCGCGTACCAGTCCGCGACTGCAGCCAGGTCAGTGGACACTGAAAAGTCCAATGGGACTGCGGAGTTGGCGCGGCGCGTGCTGCCATGCCCGAAGCGGCAGAACCAGCCGCCCACCCATTCCTGCTCGACCCCGGGCCAGGCCAGCGCGGCCGCGTGCTCCAGATGGCGAATGTCTGCGGTGCGCACCGGCACGGCGGTGAGCGCCTTGATGACGACCACCGCATCCACCGGGACGGCCACCACATCCCCGCGCTTGGTGCGCACCGCCAGCGTGGGCTCCGTCTGAAGCAGCTGCCCTATCACGTCCGTCAGAGGTGGCACCGAACCGGCGGGCAGGCGGTGACGAATCATCACCCGCGTCCCCACCGGCGGGATCTGCATCAGTGACCGAAGGGGTCGGGATCCTCGCCGGGCGTCCACGACAACCCGGGCACCCCCCACCCGTGCGACTTCACGGCGCGCTTGGCGCTTCGCGCATGCCTGCCGACCAGCCGGTCCAGATACAAGAACCCATCCAGATGCCCGGTTTCGTGTTGCAGCATCCGCGCGAAAAGTCCGGTGCCCTCCAGCGTGATCGGCGCGCCGTCGGCGTCCAGCCCTTTGACTCGCGCCCAGTCGGCCCTGCCGGTCGGAAACGATTCCCCGGGCACCGACAGGCAGCCCTCGTCATCGTCGTCGGGGTCGGGCATCGTCTCCGGAACTTCGGACGTCTCCAGTACGGGATTGACGACGACACCCTTGCGCCGCGTCGTCCTGCCGCGTTCGTCGGCGCAGTCGTAGACGAACACCCGCTTGCCCACACCGATCTGGTTCGCGGCGAGACCGACACCGTTGGCTGCCGCCATGGTGTCGTAGAGGTCGGTGATCAAGTCCGCGAGATCCGCGGGCAGCGAACCGTCGTCGCCTACGGGCACAGGTTCGGTCGCGGTGTGCAGGACGGGATCTCCTACGATGCGTATGGGTACGACTGCCACGCGCAACAGCTTAAGTCGGTAATCCTTCTCGCCCGACTCGCGGGCATGTCGGACGGCTGAGCATGCAAACCCGTGGTTGAATGAGCGCCGAACCACAGCGATGTCATTTCGAGTGTTTGGAAGGGTCCAGGAGCGATATGGACGGCGCAATCGCGCGGACTGAGCAATCCGGGGCCGACCCTGCCCTGGCCGACGGGCTTACCCGACGTGAGCACGACATCCTGGCGTTCGAGCGTCAGTGGTGGAAGTACGCGGGGTCCAAGGAAGACGCAATCAAGGAACTGTTCTCCATGTCGGCGACCCGTTATTACCAAGTGCTGAATGCGCTCGTGGACCGCCCTGAGGCGCTCGTAGCGGATCCGATGCTGGTCAAGCGGTTGCGACGGCTGCGCGCAAGCCGTCAGAAGGCACGGGCAGCGCGCCGGTTGGGCTTCGACGTCACCTGAGGCCGTCGGGGGATTGGCGGACCGCCTTGTCCGGCTGGATACAGTGAACGCAATGAATCAGCAGAACTCCTCTGGCTTGCCGCTGCGCGCGATGGTGATGGTGCTGCTGTTCCTCGGCGTCGTGTTTCTGCTGGTGGGATTCCAGGCGATGGGCGGCAGCGACGACGAGGGCGAACAATCCTCCATCGCGACCACGACGACCACCACGACCCCGAGTCGGTCGGAGTCGCCGAAGCCGGCCAAGCCCGAGGTGCGTGTCTTCAACATCTCAGCGGTGGAGGGCGCCGCCGAGGGCACGGCCAATCGGCTGCGCGAGGGTGGCTGGGATGTCGTCGAAACCGGGAACCTCGAGCTGCCTGGCGTGACGGCCAACACCGTGTATTTCAGCGACGGACCCGGGGAGCGTGAGGCCGCCGAAGAGGTGGGCCGGTTGTTGGACGCGCCGGTCGAACCGCGGCTTCCGGAACTGGCTGAGCAGCCGCCGGGCGTGCTCGTGGTGGTCACCGGCTAGGCTCTTGCACATGCTCAAGACCGTCGCCGTCGCAGCCTCCTTCGCTGTTCCCGCTCTCGTGTTGAGTGCCTGCAGCGCACCAGAACAACCGGCAACCTCCCCGGGCACCACACCTTCGGTCTGGACGGGCTCGCCGGCACCGTCCGCGCAGCCCGGTGAGCACGGCGGCGGGCAGGAAGGTCAGGCCAGCGGTGAGACGCTGAAGGCCGACCTGAAATCGCCGGACGGCACCACTGTCGCCAAGGCCGAGATCGCGTTCTCCGGGAACTACGCCACCATCACGGTGGAGAGCGCCGAACCCGGCGCACTGGCACCCGGCTTTCACGGACTGCACATCCACTCCGTCGGCAAGTGCGAGGCCAACTCGGTCGCGCCGACCGGCGGCGCCCCCGGCGACTTCAATTCGGCCGGTGGACATTTGCAGGTGGCGGGACACACCGGCCATCCCATGAGCGGTGACCTGACTTCGCTGCAGGTTCGCGAGGACGGCTCGGCGATGCTGGTGACGACGACGGACGCGTTCACCGCCGAGGACCTGACCGGTGAGGCCGGGACCGCGATCATCATCCACGAGAAGGCGGACAACTTCGCCAACATCCCCCCGGAGCGCTACCAGCAGGTCAACGGTGCCCCGCCGCCGGACGAGACCACCTTGGCCACCGGCGATGCCGGGAAGCGCGTGGCGTGCGGTGTCATCGGCGTCGGCTAACAAGCACATAGACTTCGTCGGCTCACCACGGCCGACGCTCGGGGTGGAGTGGGAGTTCGCGCTCGTCGACGCCGAGACCCGCGATGTGAGCAACGTGGCGACCGAGGTCATCGAGGAACTCGGGGCGAACAACCCACGGGTGCACAAGGAATTGCTCCGTAACACCGTCGAGATCGTCACCGGTATCTGCGATTCCGTTCCTGAGGCGATGGACGATCTGCGATCGACACTCGGGACCGCGCGCAGGATCGTGCGCGATCGCAACATGGAGTTGTTCTGCGCAGGCACACATCCATTCGCGAAATGGTCGCCGGAGAGTCTGACCGATGCGCCGCGCTACGCGGAACTGATCAAGCGCACGCAGTGGTGGGGACGTCAGATGTTGATCTGGGGCGTGCATGTGCACGTCGGCATCTCGTCGGCGCACAAGGTGATGGCGATCAACACGTCGTTGCTCAACCACTACCCGCACCTGTTGGCGCTCTCCGCCTCGTCGCCGTACTGGGACGGCGAGGACACCGGCTACGCGTCCAACCGCGCGATGATGTTCCAGCAGCTGCCGACGGCGGGGCTGCCCTTCCACTTTCAGACGTGGCGGGAATGGGAAGGGTTCGTCCACGATCAGAAGAAGACCGGCATCATCGACCACATGAACGAGATCCGCTGGGACATCAGGCCGTCACCGCACATCGGTACGGTCGAGGTTCGGATCTTCGACGGAGTCTCCAACATCCGCGAACTCAGCGCGCTGGTGGCGTTGACGCACTGTCTCATCGTCGACCTCGACCATCGACTCGACGCCGGCGAGCGGCTCCCCACGATGCCACCGTGGCACGTACAGGAAAACAAGTGGCGCGCAGCCCGTTACGGCCTTGACGCAGTGATCATCCTGGACGAGGACAGCAACGAGCGCCTGGTGACCGACGATCTCGACGACCTGCTGAACCGTCTCGAGCCGGTGGCCGCCTCGTTGAAGTGTGCCGACGAACTCCGCATGGTCTCCGACATCTGCAATTCGGGAGGGTCCTACCAGCGGCAGCGGCGGGTCGCCGAGGCGAACGACGGTGATCTGCGTGCGGTGGTCGACGCACTGGTCGCCGAGTTGGACGTCTGAGGATGGCCGTCACGCCGATGTTCCCTCTGCAGGTGGCCATGCTGCCGGGAGAGGAGCTACCGCTGCGGATCTTCGAACCCCGTTACACCGCACTGGTTTCAGACTGTCTCACCACAGACGATCCGGCCTTCGGGGTGGTGCTGATCGCCGCGGGCCGGGAGGTCGGCGGCGGGGACGTCCGCAGCGACGTCGGCACGATGGCCCACATCGCCGAGAGTGCCGACCTGGGTGCGGGTCGTTATCGGCTGCGGTGTGTGATGGGCGAGCGGATCCGGGTGGTGGAGTGGCACCCCGACGATCCATACCCGCGGGCGGCCGTCGAGCCCTGGCCCGATGAGCCCGCTCGGAACGTCGATGTGGATGCGATCAGGAGTATCGAGGATCGCATGGTCGCGCTCTTCGAGCGGATCGCGCAGGCGCGCGGCGCACAAGTGGTCGCGCGGGACATCGTCGCGGGCGCCGATGTGTCCGGTGATGCGTCGCTGTGGTTGTACGCCTTGGCCTCTCGTCTCCCGATGGGGCCCGCCGACAAATACGCGGTGCTCGCCGCGCCTACGGTCGCCGCACGAATCAGCGCGCTCAGCGAGGCCGTCGACACCGTCACCGCGATGGTCGAGTTCCAGCTGTCCGAGTAACCGCCTGCTAGCTCCGCACACCCTCGACGAAGGTGGTGCGCGGGGTGGTGTCCTCCGTCGCCGCCGTGGGCGGGCGGCCGAAGCGTTCCATCAGCGTCTGGGCATCTTCGGTTGACACCCGCCAGCCGTGTCGCATCAGCCAGTCGGCGACGTCGGTGCGGTCCTCGATGTACCAGAGGTCTTGGACGTCAACGGCATCGGTGGCGTCGTCGCCCGCGGCCTCCCGCATCTGACGCAGCTGCGCGCGCCGGTTCGCCAGATACTCGGGATCGAAGAACTTGTTGCCGAACGATTCGACGCCGATCCGGCTGCCGGGTGCGCTGAGAGCGTGGATGCGGTCGAACAACAGGTCCTGACCCTCGGCGGGTAGGTAGGGCAGCAGACCCTCGGCGGCCCACGCCGTCGGTTCCTGTGTATCGAACCCCGCATCGCACAGGGCCTTCGGCCAGTCCTGGCGAAGGTCGATGGGGACCGCGATGTAGCGGGCCGCGGGTGAATCGTCTGTCAGCGTCTGCGCCTTGAAGGCGAGCACCTTCGGCTGGTCGATCTCGTACACCACGCTGTCGTGCGCCCACGGCAGTCGCCATGCCCTGGCGTCGAGTCCCGCGGCCAGGATGACGGCTTGCACAACGCCATTGGCGCCCGCAGTGGTGAAGAAATTGTCGAACCATTTGGTCCGTGACGCCGCGTAGTTCGAGATCGCACGGATCCGTTCGACCATGTGCGACGGCGGCAGTTGCCATCCGCGGGCCGTGGCCGCGTCGATGAACCGTTGCGCGTAGGTGTCTTTGAACAGCGGGCACCCCGAGTTGGCTTCCTGGGCGCGCGCCCACGCCACGCCGAGCGCAGTGGCGCCGACACCTTCGGTGATGTCCCAGCTGTCGTCGTCAGTTCTTGTCATTGCCAACCTCGGGTTCGGCGAACTCGTGCATCTCGTCCTTGGTCAGCAGGTCGTCGCGCACATCTTGTTCCCGATAGGCGAGCTGGCCAACCCGATTGGCGACAACCGGCGCGGTGATCACGGTGAACAGCCCGGTGAGGATGATCATGCCGACATCGGCGTTGCCCCTCAATCGGATCGCCGCGCCGATGAGCACCAGCAACAGACCCAGTACCTGGGGCTTGGATGCCGCGTGCATCCGAGTCAGGGTGTCCGGGAACCGGACGATGCCGATCGCCGCGGTGAGCGCGAGCGCTGAACCGCCGAGCACGAGCACGGCGGCCACGATGTCGAACGGGTTCATCGCGACCTCCTTGCGCCGCGCGGCTTGTCGACATCGGGTACGCGGAAGCGCGCGACGCTGACCGAGCCGACAAAGCTGATCAGCGCCAAAGCGGTCAGCCCGTAGGTCACAGTGCTGTCCAGGCTGTAGGCCGCCCAGATGCCGATGCCACACATCGTCACCGCGATCAGGGTGTCGACCGCCACCAGGCGATCAAGCGTGTTCGGCCCCGCCAGCAGGCGGAACATCGTGATCGCCGCCGCGGTGGTGATCATCACCGCGGCAACTATCCAGACGGCAGTCATGGGCGATCGGCCTCCCCGTGCGCAGGCTGCCAGTCCTCCTGGCGTTCGAAAGTCGCCACCAGCAGACGCTCGACAACGGCGACCTGGTGGTAGAACTGGCTGACCGCGCGGTCCGAGCCGACATCGATGACATGCATGTACAGCAGTCGGCGAGTCTGGTCGATCTCGACCACGATCGAGCCCGGAATAAGGTTGAAGATGTTGACCGCCAACGCCAGCACGAGGTCGCTCTTCACCGAGAGTTGGGCGCGCAGCACCGCCGACAGCGGCGGGGGTCCGGGTTTCACCGCGAGCCACGCGACCTGGAATGACGACAACAGCAGGCGGTAGCCGATCGCGAAGAGCAGCCGGATCAACGACAACAGGTGAACCTTGCCCTCGACGGGGACGGCGGGCAGCGGCAGCATTACGGTGATGAGACCAGCGATCGTCAACCCCGACAGCACGTTGGCCGCCGAGAAGTCACCCCACAGCAGGACCCAGACGAGCACCAGCCAGATCAAGACCCAGATGCGCAGGGCGACACCGCGAATGGAACCGTTCATCGCTCACCCACCACCGCGGTGATGTACTGACTGCGGTCAAGCACCTCAGCGGCTGCGCGCTCGCAGTAGGCGAAGATGGGGCCGGCGAAGATGGTCAGGGCCAAGCCCACGGCGATCAATGCGCCGGTCGGCGCGACCATGCCCACCGGCATCCGGCCGACGTTGTCGCGATCGACGAACTGAATATCCTCTGGCTCGTCGATCAGCGCCGCCGGCGATGCCGCCGAGAGATGGCCCTGCGGCGCGTCCTCCCGGGTCCGCCAGAAGGCTTTGGTCCACACCCGGGTGACCACGTACAGCGTCAGCAGGCTGGTGAGCACGCCACCGCCGACCAGCGTCCACGCCAGCACCGAGCCGATCTGCGCGCCGGCCTCCAGCAGTGCGACCTTGCCGATGAATCCGGAAAAGGGCGGTATGCCACCGAGATTGAGTGCCGGGACGACGAACACGAAAGCGAGCAGGGGGCTGGCGGCGGCCAGCCCGCCCAATCGCTGCAGCGTCGACGCCCCCGCCTGACGTTCGATCAGACCGACGACGAGGAACAGCGTCGTCTGGACCAGGATGTGGTGGGCCACGTAGTAGATCGCGCCCGACATCCCGAGCTCGTTGGACAGCGCGATGCCGAACACCATGTAGCCGATGTGGCTGACCAGCGTGAAGGACAGCAGTCGTTTGATGTCGTTCTGTGCGATCGCGCCGAGGATGCCGATCACCATCGTCAGCAGCGCGGCGACCAGTAGCACCGGGTCGAGACCACCGCTGGGAAACAGCAGCGAGTGCGCCCGGATGATGGCGTAGACACCGACTTTGGTGAGCAGGCCGGCGAATACAGCAGTCACGGGCGCGGGTGCCGTCGGGTAGGAGTCGGGCAGCCACGCCGATAGCGGAAACACCGCGGCCTTGATCCCGAAGGCCACCAGGAGCACGGCGAACATCGCCGACCGGGTCCCCGCCGACACGTCGTCGAGTCGGACCGCGATCTCGGCCATGTTCAGAGTCCCGGTGGCGGCGTACACCAATGCGATGCCGAAGAGGAAGATCAGCGACGAGATCATCGACACCATCACGTACGAAATGCCGGCGCGGACACGGTCTTTGCTCGCACCGATGGTGAGCAGCACGAAGCTCGCCGAGAGCAGCACCTCGAACCCGACGAACAGATTGAACAGATCGCCGGCCAGAAACGCGGTGCAGACGCCCGCGGACAGCACCAGGTAGGTGGGCATGAAGATCGATACGGGCTGACGCTCGTCACCGTCGCGGACACCCTGTCCGATGGCGTAGAACACCACGGCCAACAACACGATGGACGAGACGACGAGCATCAGCGCCGACAACCGGTCCACGACGAGCGTGATGCCCAATGGGCCCATCCCGGGCACCGACTGCCCCCAGCCGCCGACGTTGAGCACAAGCGTGCCGTCCCGGTCGGCGAGGTACAGCAACGCAGCGCAGGCGGCGACGACGACCGAGAGCGCGGCCAAGGTGATGAGCCGCTGAAGACGAGGGCGGCGACCGGCGATGAGCGTCGCCGCCGCGCCGAGGGTCGGGACAAGGACCGGCAGCGGTATCAGTGTGCTCGCGAGATTCATGCGCTGCCCTCGTGTCCCGGCAGTGCATCCAATTCGTCGGGCGCGTCGGTGTCGCGGGAGGGAACGGCTTGTGGGCGGTCCTCTTCCACGGCGGCGATGTCCCTCGCGGCGAACTCGGAGACCTTTGCGTCCTCCGGATCGTCCGCTACTTCCTCTTCAGTGTTGAGCCGGTAGGTCCGGTAGGCCATCGCCAGGACGAACGCCGCGATACCCATCGTGATGACGATGGCGGTCAGAATCATCCCCTGTGCCAACGGATCTGCGGTATTGGTGTAGCCGTCGCTGGTGCGACCGCGGATGGGTGGGTTGCCGGACGGACCGCCGACCACCAGGATCAGCAGGTTGATGGCGTTGCCGATCAACAACAGACCCAACAGCATTCGGGTCAGCGTGCGTTCCAGTAGCAGATACACACCGGCCGCGGTGAGCCCGCCGAGCAGGACGAGCGGCACGAACGAGGTGGTCATCGTGCGCTCACCGCCGTCGCCTGGTCTCGGCCCAACTCCACGTCGATGCGCGCGCCGAGGCTGCGCAGTACGTCGAGGACGAGGCCGACGACGATGAGATAGACCCCGAGGTCGAAGAACAGTGCCGTGACGAACTTGACGGTGCCGAGCACCGGTAGATCGACCTCGATCAGCGCTGATGACAACGCGGGCGCGCCCACCAGGATGGAGGCGAATGCGGTGCCCGCCGACAGGCACAGTCCCGCCCCCAGGATCTTGCCCGCGTCCAGTGGCAGCGCCTCGCCCAGTTCATAGCGTCCACCGGCGAGGTATCGCAGCACCAGCGCCAGACCCGCAGTCAGGCCGCCGGCGAACCCGCCGCCCGGCGTGTTGTGCCCCGCGAAGAAGAAGTACGCTGACAGCACCATGATCAGCGGGAAGATGACTCGGGTCGCGACCTCGAGGATCAGCGAGCGGTGCCGCGGGTCGCGCAGTTCACTGCCCCGCAACCAAGTGATGTCGCCTACGGCGGGGGTGGTCGGGAGGACGGGGAGCTTCCCGATGTCGGGCTGGCCGGCGTCGGCTACCCGTGGCGGCGCCCCGAACCGCTGATGCCGGAACACCATTGACGCGACCCCGGTCGCCGCGACCAGCAACACCATGATCTCGCCCATCGTGTCCCACGCGCGGATGTCGACCAGCAGAACGTTCACCGCGTTGGCGCCGTGGCCGCGGTAGTAGGCCGCATCAGGGATGAGCGAGGCGATCGGAACGCCCGTGCGCGCGGCCATCGCGTAGGTCGCCAGCGTGGTGACGGTGGCACCGACCGCGACCGCCAGAGCTGCTCGTGGCCAACGGTTGCGTCTGATGTGGATGCGGTCGGCCTCGGCGGGCAGCGATCGCAACACGAGCACGAACACCACAAGCGTCAGCGTCTCCACGAGGAACTGGGTCAGCGCCAGATCGGGTGCGCCGTGCAACGCGAAGATCGCGCCGCAGCCGTAGCCGGTCACACCGACCAGCAGCACCGCGGCTAGGCGGTTACGCATCACCATCGCGCCGAGCGCGGCGCTGAGGATGATCAGGCCGATCACGACCTGCAGCGGTGAGCCCCACAGCGCGAAATTCGGCCGGTCGCGCGCACCCAGAGCCAATGCGATCGTCGGCACGAGAACCAGCGTCGAAAGGATCACCGATTGGGTGGCGGGGATCGAACCGCGTTGGGTGACCGCGGTGAGCTCCACCGACCATCGGTCCAGTCCGCGTACCAGTGCGTCGTAGATCTCGTCGGCGTTGCCCAGCGGTTCGCGCAGGGTGCGCAGGCGGCGCAGGCGGGCCCGGCTGAAGAACGCCGCGGTGCCGACCGCAAGGACGAGAACCGACAACAGCAGCGGCAGCCCGAGACCGTGCCACAGCGCAAGGTCGTAATCCGCCCCACCGGGCACCGTGTCCGCATAGCTGTCGAGCACGGTGTCGAGCTGGGTCGGCCAGAGGCCGAAGAGCAGGCCCGCCGCGGCCAGCAGCGCGGGGGGGAACATGAAAGTGATTTCGGGACGGTGCATTTCGGCGACGCGGGTACTGGGCTCCAACCGTCCCTTGCGGCCGAATGCGCCGAACAGGAAACGCAGACTGTAGATCGTGGTGAACACCGAGCCGAGCACGATGCCCGCGAGGACGAACGGTGCGGCCGAGCCGAGCACCGGGCTGTGCAGGACGGTTTCGAGATCAGCTTCCTTGGCGACGAAGCCGAGGAACGGCGGTAGCGCCGCCATACTCGCCGTGGCGCCGACGGCGATGACCAGCAGGCTTCTGCTGCGTGCGCCGAGCCACGCCAACCTACGGATGTCGCGGGTGCCGGTGGCGTGGTCGATGACCCCGACGACCATGAACAACGACGCTTTGAACATCGCGTGCGCGCAGAGCATGGCCAGCCCGGCCAGCATCATGTCGCTGCCACCGGAGCCGACCATGACGGTGATCAGCCCGAGCTGGCTGACCGTGCCGAACGCGAGGATCAGCTTGAGGTCGTACTCGCGGCACGCCCGCCATCCGGCGAGCAGCATCGTCACGATGCCGAGCGTGAGCACGACGGGCCGCCACGGAGGCGAATCCGCGAAGCCCGGCGTCATCCTGGCAAGCAGGTACACCCCGGCCTTGACCATCGCAGCGGCGTGTAGGTACGCACTGACCGGTGTGGGTGCGGCCATCGCGCCGGGCAGCCAGAAATGCATGGGCACGATCGCCGATTTCGACAGCGCCCCGACGAGGACGAGCACCACGCCGACGGAGGCCGCGACACCGGTAGGAGGCGAGGCGATCAGTTCGGAGAGTAGGTAGGTGCCCGCCATGTTGCCGAGCACGATGATGCCGACGAGCATCGCCAGGCCACCGAAGGTCGTGACCAGCAGCGCCTGGGTGGCCGCACGCCGGCTGGTGGCACGTTCGGCGTAGTGCCCGACCAGCAGGAACGACAACACGGTGGTGAGCTCCCAGAACACGTAGAGCAGAAGCATGTTGTCGCTGGTGACCAGGCCGAACATGGCGCCGGAGAACGCGACCAGCTCGGCGGCGAAGCTGGGCAGTCGCTTCTCGGTGTGCCCGTCGTGGTGCTGGAAGTAATCCGCGCAGTAGAAGAGGACGAGGGCGCCGATGGCCAGCACCACCACGCTCATGATGGCCGCGAGCGGATCGAATCGTAGCGCGATGTCCATCGACAGTTCCGGCACCCACGGCACGTCGACGGTCACCGCACCACCGGGCGCGGGCCAGTTGGTGAAGACCCAGATCAGTGAACCGAGCGGCACCAGCGCCAGCGGATAGAACGCCTGCCGCCCCCAGCGGTACACGAGCAGGGGAGCAAGCGCGGTAGCGACCGCGTGGGCGATGAGAATGACGAGCAAGGGCACTCCGGATAGCGGGGTGTCAGCCGGTTGAAAGGCTCGGGCTTAACGCCAGTCTACGTGGGCTGATGGGGCTACCATCCGGCCTCATGGACGCGACGGACGTGGTGGTGGTCGGCGCGGGGCCGACCGGGCTGATGCTGGCCTGCGAACTCGCACTCGGCGGCGTGGCCGTGCGGGTGCTCGAGGAACGCGCCTCGACTCCCAACATCACCAGGGCTTTTGCCGTGCACGCCCGCACCCTGGAACTGCTCGACGCGCGCGGGATGGCCGAGGACCTGATCCCCCGCGGCGTGGCCGTCTACGAGGTCGCTCCGCCCGGTGGAAAACCCATGGACCTTCGGGAGCTGCCCGGTAGGTACGCGATGTTGTTGATCGTCCCTCAGAGCGGCACCGAACAGGTGCTGGCAGGCCGTGCCGGCGAGCTCGGGGTTCCTGTCGTGCGCGGCGCCGAGGTGGTCGGCCTGACGGAGGACGACGACGGCGTCACGGTCGAGTGTTCGGGCGGCGACGCCATCCGCGCGAAGTACGTGGTGGGGTGCGACGGTGCTCACAGCACGATCCGCAGTCTGGTCGGCATCGACTTCGTCGGCAAACAGTACGAAACGCACATCCTGCTGGCCGACGTCGCGTTGACGCGCGCACCGTCCGACACCCTCACCGGGGTCACCAACGAGCGTGGTGTCGTGCTGATGATCCCGTTCGGCGACGGCTGGTTCCGCGCCATCGCATGGGACCGGTTGCGCGAACAGGCGCCGCTGACCGAACCGGTGACGCTGGACGAGATCCGTGACTCGTTCATGCGCGTCGCCGGTGAGGACTACGGCATGACCGAGATGAGGTGGAGTTCTCGGTTCCTGTCCGAACGCCGACAGGCGCGTCACTACCGGTCGGGCCGGGTGTTCATCGCGGGCGATGCCGCACACGTGCATTCCCCTCTTGGCGGCCAAGGCATGAACACCGGTATCGGAGACGCGATGAACCTCGGCTGGAAACTCGCCGCCACAGTCAACGGATCGGCACCACACGATTTGTTGGACAGCTACGAAGCCGAACGGCATCCGGTCGGCGCCATGGTGCTGCGAACGACCGACGCCTTCAATCAGGTGGTGCTCGGGCGTTCCAGACTGCAGCGCATCGCGCGCACCGTCGTGATCGGCACGCTGACCCGCGTCCCCAAGACCAGACGGCTGATGCGCGAATTCCTCAGCGGTATCGGAATTGCCTACGCGCGCAAGCGGGGTGATAACCCGTTGGTGGGACGACGGATGCCGGACGTCGAATTCGGTGGTCGGCGCGTCTACGAACTGCTGCGGGCGGGGAAGTTCGTGTTGATCACCGCGTCGCCGGTCGACGCAGGCCGGGCCGACATCGTGCACGTCGTCGGCGACCATCCTGAGCTGCCCGAGGCCGTTCTGGTTCGGCCCGACAGCTACGTGGCGTGGGCCGCCGACCGAACGCCGAGCGCCACCGAAGTCGTTGCGGCTCTTGATAACTGGATACATCAAAAGTAACGCAACCACACATACACCCACGCGAGCACGGTAGACAGCAGGGTCACGACGATGCCGTAGCGGGTGAAGCGCCAAAAGCTGATCGCGTGGCCCGCCCGCTGCGCGATGCCGATGGCGACGACGTTGGCGCTCGCGGCGATCGCGGTACCGTTGCCGGAGAAGCACGCGCCCAGCGCGAACGCCCACCACAGGGCCCGGCCGGTCTCGGCATCGGGAGCCTGCGCGGCCATGTCCTCGACGACCGGGGTCATCGTCGCCGTGTACGGAATGTTGTCGACGAACGCACCGAGCACGGCCGACCCGAACAACAATCCCGTTGCGGCAACGAAGAAGTTGTCGCCGAACAGGTGGACAACTGCGTCACCGAGCCATCCGATCACACCGGTGTGCACCAGACCGGACACCATCGCGAACAGACCCATGAAGAACACCAGCGTCGGCCACTCCACCTCGGGAAGCACGTCGGCGACGTCGATGTCGGTGACCAACAGCATCGTGCCCGCCCCGAGCAATGCGACGATCGACGGTGCCACGTGCAGTACGGAGTGCAGGCTGAAGCCGACGATGACGAGTGCCAGCACCACCATCGATCGCACGAGCAGGCCGGTGTCCTTGATCGCCCGCCGCTCCTGCAGCGCCATCACCTTGTCGAGGCGCATCTGGTTGGCGCGCAGGTCTTTTCGGAACAGGAACTTGGTGAAGAAGACGAACAGTATGAAGATGACGAGCACCACCGGCGCCATGTTCACCAGGAAGTCGTTGAACGTCAGGCCCGCCCGGCTGCCGATGATGATGTTGGGCGGATCGCCGATGAGGGTGGCCGCGCCGCCGATGTTGGATGCCAGCACCTCGGCGATGAGGAACGGTTGGGGGGCGATCTCCAGCCGGTCGCAGATGACCAGGGTGACCGGTGCGACGAGCATGATGATGGTGACGTTGTCGAGCACCGGTGAGGCCACGCCGGTGATGACCATCAGCATCACCATGAGCCGAAACGGCTTGCCCCTCGAGCGTTTGGCGGCCCAGATCGCGAGAAAGTCGAACAGTCCGGTCTGCTTGATGACACCGACGATGACCATCATGCCGAGCAGCAGGAAGATGACGTTCCAGTCGATGCCCTCGTGTTCCGAGTAGAAGATCTTGACGCCGGGCGTCAGGCCGAGCAGCGTCATCAGACCCGCGGCGACCAGGACCGTTTTTACCTTGTTCGCACGCTCTGTCGCCAGAAACCAGAAGGCGACGACGAAAATCGCCAGCGCCAGAAGAGGAGCCAGCACGACGCCGATGGATCAGTCGTTGGGGCCGGCCACGGCCAGGCTCGTGAGGAGCCGCTCGAGCGTCACGGCACCGACGAGCCTTCCGCCACCGTCGACGACCGCGATCAGCGGACTCCTTTTGTTGGCCATCACGGTGGCGACCTCGAGAAGGGTGGCGTCGGGCGCCACCGTCACGGGTTTGGCGACCGGGCTGGGCAGGCAGTCGCCCACTGTCAGCCGGCCGGGACCGTGCCAGAACAGGTCAGCGTGGATCTCGTCGACGGTGCGCACCAGCGCGGGGTCGTCGCGATAGGACTCGGGGATCGTCAGCCGCAACACCTGGGTGCCGGGCAGCACGGCGACGGGCCGGTCGGAGTCGTCGACGACGACGAGTCCGGGCAGTCGGTTGACCACCATCAGCTGTACGGCCTTGGACACCGGATCGTCCATCCGCACCGTCGGTGGGGTCACGGCGATTTCATGTGCTTGCATGAGTTCGTTCCAATGGGTGCCGGCGGTGTCTGCGGTAAGCGTCATCGTCCTCGTCCTCCGGTCATTTCGTCGACTGACCGTGCATGTTGACGTCAGTCTTGGCGGGGGAGGCCGGGCGCACCATCGGGTCTGACCCCCATTCGCCGCAGATGTGGCCTGTATGGACAAACCTCGGTGCCGCGGGCCACGCTGGGGCTATGAGAGGGGCGCGCACTCCAGCCGCCGCGCTGTTTCGGCGTGTGTTCCTGATCAACGGCCTGATCTTCGTTGCAGGCACGTTCATCCTCGCGCTGTCGCCGGCGTCGGTGTCCTCGCGCATCAAGCTCACCGAGATTCCGGTCCTCGTCGTCGGGCTTGCGGTGATGCTGACGGCGAACGCGCTGCTGCTGCGGTCGAGCCTGGCCCCGCTGCTGAAGTCCGAGCGGACGACTGCGGGCGCGGCCGCGCTGGCCGCGCAGGAGAACGAACGCCAGCGCATCGCGCGCGAACTGCACGATGAGATCGGGCAGACGCTGACGGTCGCGCTGCTGATGCTCAAACGGGCCGTCGACCGGGCGCCCGCCGAGATCAAGAGCGAACTCGCCGGGACACAGGAGGCCGTGCGGGCGAGCCTCGACGAAGTCCGAAGCATCGTCCGTCGACTACGGCCGGACGCGTTGGAAGACCTGGGGTTGACGAGTGCGCTCAACGCGCTGTGCAGTGAATTCTCTCAGGCAACCGCTCTTCCGGTGGTGAAAAACATTGCCTCCCAAGGAGATCGGCTACCCGCCGATGTCGAGCTGGTTTGTTACCGTGTCGCGCAGGAGAGCCTGACGAACGTCGCGAGGCATGCGGCGGCCAACAAGGTGTGGCTCGATATGCACTCCACCGCGAATCACCTCGCGCTGCGCATCGCCGACGACGGGCGAGGCGGCGTCGTCGACGAGGGGGCGGGTATCAACGGGATGCGTGAGCGGGCGGTGCTGGTGAACGCGACGCTGACGATCACGAGCGCCAAGGACGAGGGCACCGAGGTGCGTCTGGTGATTCCGCTGCCCGATCGGGACGGCTGATGCTCGCGTCGCCCGCGCGGATCCTGCTGGCCGACGACCACGCGCTGGTGCGCAGCGGTCTACGGATGATCCTCGATGCCGAGCCGGATCTCACGGTGGTGGCGGAGGCGGCCGACGGCAACGAGGCGCTCGACGTGCTCGACCGCACACCTGCTGACCTGGCGATCCTCGATATCGCGATGCCGCGGATGACGGGTTTGCAGGCTGCGAGGGAAATGAATCGCAGGCATCCGCACGTGCGGATCCTCATCCTGTCGATGTACGACAACGAGCAGTACTTCTTCGAGGCTCTGAAGGCGGGCGCGTCGGGCTACGTGCTCAAGTCGGTGGCGGACCGCGATCTGCTCGAGGCATGCCGAGCGACGCTGCGCGGGGAGCCGTTTCTGTACGCGGGTGCGGTGACTGCGCTGATCCGGGACTATCTGCACCGGGCACGGCAGGGCGACGCGCTGCCGGAAACCATCCTCACGCCGCGCGAGGAGGAGGTGCTCAAGCTGATTGCCGAGGGCTTTTCCACCCGCGAGATCGCTGCCACGCTGAGCATCAGCGCCAAGACCGTCGACCGTCACCGCACCAACACGCTGGCCAAGCTCGGCCTGCAGGACCGGGTTGCCCTGACGCGCTACGCGATTCGCGCAGGCTTGATCGAGCCGTGAATCGGCACTGCGTGTCCGATGACGCCGATGCCGGCACCGAGGATCGGCCACACCGGCCAGAAGTACCAGGCGCCCGCGGTGAGACCGACTACCAGCCACACCGTCAGCACGATGACGACCATCGCGACGTAGGCCGCGACGTGGATCTGCACGCCACGCCATGCGGCTCTGCGGCGCGCCTGCCTGCGCGCCGGGTCGTTGCGCCGGATGCGGTCCAGCGGCAGGTCTGCGACGAGCCCGCTCAGTTCGTCCGTGGTGTGGGCGGCGAAAGTGGCCTGTAGTCGAGTCTCGTACTCGTCCAGCGTGAAGTAGCCCTGCGCGAGGGCTTGGCCCAGCAGGTTGGAAGTCTGTTCACGCTCGCGATCACCGGCTCGAACGGTCAATGGCGCGGTCATCGTGGCCTCCCGAAGCTAATCTTGACAGTGTCTAGTTCCGGCATCGACTATGCCCTTCGAACTAGCCACTGTCAAGATCTATTTGCCTGGGCACAGACGTCCGGATGGGGGAGGTGAATGCTCGACGCGGGCCGCTCATCGCGCCCACTATGGACACCTCACTTCCAATCAGTGAAAGAAGGCGGCCATGGCTGTCGACGAAGCGAAGTTGAACGAATTTCTCGGCAAGGCGGTGGGCGACCTCGGGGCCGCGATGAGTGCGACGCTGATTCTCGTCGGCGATCGACTCGGGCTGTATCGCGAGCTGGCGAAAGGCGCCTTGACGTCGTCGCAGTTGGCGGAACGTACCGGAACCGACGAGCGCTACATCCGAGAATGGCTGGGGAATCAGGGCGCAGGCGGATATGTGGAGTACGACCCCGCATCCGACGAGTGGTCGCTGAGTCCAGAGCAGGCGCTGTGCCTGACCGACCCGAACGGACCGGTCGACATGCCGGGCGCGTACAACATCGTCGAGGCGACCTTCCACGCCCTCGAGCACACGCTCGAGAACTTCAAGTCTGGCCGCGGTATGGAGTGGGGAGATCATCACCCCTGCCTTTTCGAGGGAACGGAGCGCTTTTTTCGCGCGGGCTACAACTCGAACCTGATCGGCTCGTGGCTGCCGGCGCTCGACGGCGTCGTCGGAAAACTCGAGAGCGGGGCCAAGGTCGCCGATGTCGGATGCGGCCACGGTGCCAGCACCATCCTGATGGCGAAGTCCTTCCCCGAATCGGAGTTCGTCGGCTACGACTATCACGACGAGTCGATCACGGTCGCCACCGAAAAGGCCGCTGCCGCAGGCGTTACGAACGTGCGCTTCGAAGTCGCCGATGCCGTCGGCTACCAGGACAAGAGCTTCGACCTCATCGCGTTTTTCGACTGTCTGCACGACATGGCCGATCCGGTCAGCGTGTCGCGGCACGCGCGTGAGGCGATCAACCACGACGGCACCGTGATGCTCGTGGAGCCGTTCGCCTATGACCGGGTGGCCGACAATCTGAATCCGGTGGGTCGCGTGATGTACGGCGCGTCCACCCAGATATGCGTCCCGGTGTCCTTGGCGCGGAAGGGTCCCGCGCTGGGGGCTCAGGCCGGTGAAGCGCGGCTTCGCGAAGTCGTGGTCGACGGTGGCGGGTTCACCCGTTTCCGGCGGGCCACCGAGACTCCGTTCAACCTCGTGCTCGAGGCTCGGCCGTAGTCGACGAATGTCGTCAGCGCGCCGCAGAGAACGCCCGTAGCGACTCGATCTGACCGGGGTCGAGCGACGGCCGCACGGTTTCGCGGGCCTTGGCCACGTCGTCGGCGGTGACCGCGGCGGCGTCGATGGAGCGCCGCATCGCCGTCAGCGCGGACTCCCGCAGCAACGCCACACAGTCGGCGGCGCTGTAGCCGTCGAGCTGACCGGCCAGTGCATCGAGGTCGACGTCGTCGGCGAGCGGGACGGATTTTCCTGCGGTGCGCAAGATTTCGCGGCGCGCCTCGGCGTCGGGCGGCTCGACGAACACCAGCTTCTCCAGCCGGCCCGGCCGCAACAGGGCCGGGTCGATCAGGTCGGGACGGTTCGTCGCCCCGAGTACGACCACGTTGCGCAGCGGCTCGATGCCGTCGAGCTCGGTCAGCAATGCAGCCACCACCCGGTCGGTGACGCCAGAATCGAAGCTTTGGCCGCGCCGCGGCGCCAAGGCGTCGAGTTCATCGAGAAACACCAGCGAGGGTGCGGAATCACGGGCGCGACGGAACAGGTCGCGCACCGCCTTCTCCGATGAGCCGACCCATTTGTCCATGAGCTCGGCACCCTTGACGGCGTGCACGCTCAGGCGACCCGAGCTGGCCAGCGCCCGCACCACGAACGTTTTGCCGCAGCCGGGGGGACCATAGAGCAGAACGCCGCGCGGCGGTTCGACGCCGAGTCGCTCGAAGGTCTCCGGATGCTGAAGCGGCCACAGCACGGCCTCGGTCAATGCCTGCTTGGTCTCGGCCATGTCGCCGACGTCCTCGAGCGTCACCGATCCGACCGACACCTCCTCGGTGGCCGACCTCGACAGGGGACGGATGACGCTCAGCGCACCGGTGAGGTCCTCCTGCGTCAGCGACGGCGGGTTGTTATCGGTGCTGGCCCGCGCCGCCGCCCGCAGCGCCGCCTCGCGCACCAGCGCGCACAGGTCGGCGACGACGAAACCCGGTGTGCGGTCCGCGATCTCGCCAAGGTCCAGAGTTTGCGCCGGGACGTCGCGCAAGAGAACTTCCAGCAGCTGCTTGCGGATCGTCCCGTCGGGCAGACTCAAGCCGAGTTCACGATCGCAGAGGTCGGGTGTTCGCAGCCGGGGATCGACGTTGTCGGGCACCGCGGAGGTGGCGACGAACGCGACCCCACCGGTGGCGACGGCGTTGCGCAACTCGGTAAGGATCAGCGTCGCAACGGGTTCCGCGGGTGAGGGAAGCAGGGCGTCGATATCGGTGATGAGCAGCACGCCGCCACCGTCGCGGACCGTCGATACCGCCGACGACACGCTGGAGAGCCGTTCCTCGGCGCGTAGCGCACCCACTTCGGGGCCGTCGAGTTCGACGAGTCGCCGGTCGGCGCACACCGATCGCACCATCGTCGCCTTGCCGACGCCGGCCGGTCCGGAGACGAGAACACCGAGATTGGCTGTCGCGCCGAGTGTCTCGAGCAGCTGAGGCTGGTCGAGTGCGAGCTTGAGCCACTCGGTCAGCCGCGACGCCTGGGCGTGCGCACCCTTGAGGTCGTCGAAAGCAACGGCGCTCGCCTCCTTGGCGGCGGTGACCGTCGGTTGGCCCGACGTCGTCGCCGCGGGGTTCACGCCGTCCCCCCAGCTCACCAACGAATTGGGTTGTACGCTCACGGGTCCGGAAGGATCGACGCCCGTCACCGTCAGCAATTCGGAGGTCCAGGTGATGCCGACCGACGACGCCAGCGCCGACGTGGCCGCCGACGTGGGGATGTCGGGGCCGAGCTCACGCGGGAGCAGCGACACCGTGTCACCGACCGTCATCACCTTGCCGAGCAGGGCCTGACGCAGCGTCGCCGGTGAGATCGACCGGGTGGCGAGATTGGAGCCGGACAACGTCACCGACCTCGCGCCGTAGACTGTCGCCGGAGCGACGAGCACCCCGGTGTCCTCGCGGACACCTGCGTTGGACAACGTGACATCGTCGAGCAGCGCGGTGCCGGTCGGCGTTCCCGAAGGGGCCACACCCGCCACCGCGGCGGTGGTCCGTGAGCCGGTCAGCGAGACCGCGTCCCACTCCCGGATACCGAGCGCCGCAATGACTTCGGGATGAAGCCGGACCACGCCACGGCGGGTGTCCGACGCCGAGGTGTTCAGGCGCGCGGTCAGCGTGAGTTGCTGCTTGAGGGCGGGGCGGTCGGTTCCAGAGCGCCCCGAGTCGAAACCGGTCACGTCAGGAGCCCGGCCTGCGCAACCCGAGTCGCATCACGGACCGGCGGTGCGGCTGCGCGCGGCGGATCGCCCGTCGTGCCTGCCGCTGTTGTCGGGGTTTGTCGTCCCACACCTCGGGATGCGCGGCCAGGAATCGCCGGGTCCGGATCGCGAACGGGATGTGGATGACGTACCCGATGATGATCGCCAGGATCACGAGGTAGGGGAAGAGTATCGACGCGGCTACCAGAATCGCGACTGCCACCAGGAGCAGCGGAACCATGTTCGGCGACACCGCGAAGGTATGGATCTTACGCATCGGGAGCGAGCTGACGGCGAGTAGCGAAACGCCGACGATCCAGATCACAACGGCGATTTCAGAGGTCCACCAGCCGTCGCCGAACTGCATCTTGGCCGCCAAGGGTCCGATCGCGCCGATCGCCCCGGCGGGGGCCGGCATGCCGACGAAATACTTGTTCTCGTAGTCCGGCTTGACGACGTCGAGCATTGCGTTGAACCGGGCCAGCCGCAAGACGATGCACACCGCGTACAGCAGCACCACGATCCAGCCGATGCGCGATGACGAGAGCAGCGTCGCGTAGACGATGAATGCCGGTGCGACGCCGAAGTTCACCGCGTCGGCGAGCGAGTCGATCTCCTCGCCCATCCGGGACGTGGCCTTCAGGATCCGAGCCATGCGGCCGTCGAGCGCGTCGAGAATCGCCGCAACGGCCAGAAACGCCATCGACTCCGTCGGTCTGCCGTCGAGCGCAAATTTCACGGCGCTCAAACCGAGACAGATGGCGGTCACGGTCATGGCGCTGGGCAGGATGCGCAGGCTGATCACCGGCGCCTTGACTCGGGGTTTGATCACGAAGTCGCCCCGGGGGCTGAGGGCAATTCGGCCAGTACCGTTTCGCCACCGAGTGCGCGCTGGCCGACTGACACGAGCAGGTTCGATCCGGCGGGCAGGTACGTGTCCAGCCGTGAGCCGTAGCGGATCAGGCCGTACGTCTCGCCGATCGAGAGCTTGTCGCCCACCTTGGTGTTGCACACGATCCGGCGGGCCACCAGACCGGCGATCTGCACAGCGATCACCTCCGCACCTTCTGGACTGCGGATGACCACGCTGTTGCGTTCGTTGAGCTCGCTTGCGGCTTCCAGTTCGGCGGAATGAAACTTCCCCGGCCGGTGGGCGACGCCAACCACCTCGCCACCGATGGGAGCGCGTTGCACGTGGGTGTCCAAGATCGACAGGAAGATGCTGACCCGCAGCAATGGCGTTGAGGGCAGGCCGAGTTCGGCCGGTGGCACCGCCTCCTGGATGAGGCAGATCAGTCCGTCCGCCGGCGCGACGACGAGGCCGCCGCGGGTCGGTGGTACCCGCGGCGGGTGCCGGAAGAACGCGGCATTGGCCGCTGCGGACGCGAGCCCTGCCCGCCGCAACCAGCGGCTGCGGTACCCGAGCGCAGCAACGGCGAGGCTCGCGCCGACGAACGGCAGCCCGGCCGGGTGCATCGGAGGGACGGAGGTGCGGACCAGCGCAGCGAACCGCGCCGGGCCGGATTGAATGTCGGGGCGTCTGGCCATCGTGGGCCGATTCTACGGGCGAGACGTGCCGCCAATCGGGCTATGCCAAGTCCCACACTTGAACATTGGACCCACCGGCGAGTTCGGCGGTGTTCTCATCGATCTCCAACAGACAGTTCGCCGACGCCAACCAGCGCAGGTGATGCGATGCCGGCGGTCCGTAACTGGTGACGGTACCTGCCTCTGGGTCGAGGACTCCGCGGCGGAACTGACGCTTGCCGCGCGGCGACGTGAGGTCCTCGGTCAGCACGGCCGAGCGCCTGGGGCGATCGGCGTTGGGCAGCCCCATCGCACGCCGCAGCGGCGAGCGCAGGAACACCTCGAAGGACACCAGCGCGCTGACCGGGTTACCCGGGAACGTGATGATCGGCGTGCCGTCGACAACGCCCGAGCCCTGCGGCATACCGGGCTGCATCGCGACCTTGACGAATTCCACCTCGCCGCTCAGGCCCGATGTCGCCGGCCGTCCGGCTCCGAGCGCATCCTTGACGACCTCGTACGCGCCCGCGCTGACACCACCGGTCGTGATGATCAGGTCGGCGTCGCTGCGATGGCGGGTCAGCGCATCGCGGAACGCGTCGACGTCGTCGCCCGTTGTCGGCGCGGCCACCACGTCGGCGCCGGCATCGCGCAACGCCGCGGCGAGCATCACCGCGTTGGATTCGTAGATCTGACCGGGTTGAAGAGGTGTGCCCGGCGCGACGAGTTCGGATCCCGTCGACATCACCAGCACGCGCTGGCGCGGGATGACGGACAACTCGGCGAGTCCGAGGGCGGCGGCAAGACCGAGCGCGGCGGGACTGACGACCTGTCCGGCGCGCAGCACCGTCGTGCCTGCGGTGACGTCCTCACCCGCGCGGCGGATGTGTTGACCCGGTTTGGCGCTCGCGCGGATCTCGACGGTGTCGGTGGCGCCGTTGGTGGACTCGACGGGTATGACGGCGGTGGCACCGGCGGGCAGTGGCGCGCCGGTCATGATCCGGTGGGCGGTGCCGGGGGTGAGGGTGAGCTGGTCGGTCCGGCCGGCCGGGATGTCTTCTGCGACCGGAAGGCGTACTGGCTCCTCAGCGGTTGCGCCCGAAATATCCTCGGCGACAACCGCATAGCCGTCCATCGCGGAGTTGTCGAAGCCGGGCAGCGACAGCGGAGCCACCACGTCGGCGGCGAGGACGAGCCCGAGCGTGTCGGAGATGGGGACGGTGACCGCCGGTCGGCGACCGATCAGAGCCGCCACGGTGCGCTGATGCTCCTCGACGGATCGCATCAGACACCGAAGCTGACGTCGGTGAGCTTCTCGGACACGTCCCACAGCCGGCGCTGCACGGCCACATCGTGCGACTGCCTATTGGAATCAACACGTTTCGGGTGGCCGCGCTGTTCACCCATGCCGTCGGGTCCGTAGTACTCGCCGTTGCGCACGCCGGGATCGGTGGCCGCACGCAGCGTCGGCAGCGCCCCCATTTCCGCACTCTGCGAAATCAATCCCCACACCACGTTCACGGCGCCTTGCAGAAAACTGGGGTAGTTGCGCGTCAGCTCCGTGTTCGAGCTGCCCGGGTGCGCGGCCGTCGCAATCGTCGGCGCCCCACTCGCTTCCAATCGCCGTGCCAGCTCGTAGGTGAACATCAGGTTGGCGATCTTGGACCGCGCATACGCGGTCGCCCGGTCGTACTTCTGCTCCGACTGCAGGTCGTCGAAGTCGATGGCGCCGCGGAAACGGTGGGCCTGGCTGCTGACGGTCACCACCCGCGAGCCGGCCACGGGCAGCAGGTTGTCGAGCAGCTGACCGGTGAATGCGAAGTGCCCGAGATGGTTGGTGCCGAACTGCAGCTCGAAACCGTCCTTGGTCTTCGATCGCGGTGTGTGCATCACGCCCGCGTTGTTGATGAGCAGATCGATGCGCGGATGCGCGGTGCGCAGGGCGTCGGCCGCGGCGCGGATGCTGTCCAGCGACGTCAGGTCGAGTTCCTGCACGGAGACGACCGCATTCGGGCTCATCGTCCTGATACGGGCGGCGGCTTCGTCTCCCTTGGCGGGATTGCGGACGGCGAGCACGACGTGCGCACCTCGTGCGGCGAGGACGGCGGCGGCTTCGTAGCCGATGCCGGTGTTGGAGCCGGTGATGATCGCTGTGCGTCCGGATTGGTCCGGCACATCGGCCGCGGTCCATTTGGCGCTCATGCGATCAACATACTCAGAGCCGCTGATCTTGCGCCGCCGGTTAGTTTCGTTGGTATGCGAGTAGTCGCGGTGATCCTCGGGACGCTGATTGGTGCCGTCGTGGCGTTGTTGGGCCTGCTGGTCGCGGGTATGCGGTGGCAGGTGAACCCGGTGGTCAATGCCGTCCGGCGGATGAATCGCTCTGTGACGAATCCCCGGGTGATGCGCACCGCGGGCACCGAGGGAACGCAGACGTCGGTCATCGAACACGTCGGGCGCAAGTCCGGCAAGACCTACGAGACGCCCGTCGACATCATCGAAACGACGACCAGGTTGTTGATAGCCCTGCCCTATGGTGTCCGCACCGATTGGCTGCGCAACGTGCTCGACGCCGGCTCCGCGACCGTCCTGCACAGCGGCGAACGGATCCCGGTCGACCGGCCCGCGGTTGTCGCAACAGCCGATGTCGCGGAACTGATTCCGGCGCGGACGCTGCGTACGCTGCGGCTGTTCGGGGTGAGCCAGTGCCTGAGTCTCGAGAAATCGTGAACCTCGCGAACATGAAGGATCCCACGAATCCGCCGAGCCGGAAGGCGCCGATGGTGTGGGCGCTGGGAGCGGCGATTCCGTGGGCGATCCTCGCTCTCGGCCAGGTGGTGTGGTTCGTGATCGGACACAGTCGGTGGTGGCTGAACGCTCTGGCGGCGGCGGCAACGGTGGTCGGTGCCGTCGTCTTCGTCGTGGTGGTTCCGTTGTGGCGCTTCCGAGTTCATCGATGGGACGTCAGCTCCGAGGCGGTCTACACCCGCTCGGGATGGCTTGTGCA
Source organism: Mycolicibacterium rhodesiae NBB3 (assembly GCF_000230895.2). Next base: position 1,232,049 of record NC_016604.1, on the reverse strand, counting down.
GGAACGGCGCATCGCGCCGATATCGAGGGTGCAGACCGTCGACACCGAACGCGGCCCACTGGATCGTCTGTTCGGCCTCGCCAATGTCACGGTCACCACCGCGTCGTCGGCGGGTGCGGTGCGCATTGTGGCGCTCGACGTTGACGTCGCCGACCGCGTCGTCGCGCAGCTCACCGACATGACGGCGGTCGGCGGCGAGGACGCCACGTGAGCACCCCGACCGACGCTCAGTGGAGTCGGCTAAGCCCCCGCATGCTGCTGGTGCATCCCGTGCACGAGGTGCTGAGGCAGATTCCGGTGATCGTCGGGACGCTCGTGCTCGGATCGGCCACCGGCAATCCGATGTACGTCATCGTCGTTCTCGTGGTGACGGTGGCATTCGGCCTGGGCAGGTGGTTCACCACGAGTTATCGCCTCGGAAGCAGCGACATCCAGTTGCGGACCGGGATCCTACAGCGCAAGGTACTTTCTCTGCCACGCAACAGGATTCGCTCGGTGTCCACGGATTCGAGATTGTTGCACCGGCTGCTGGGCCTGACAGTACTGCGGGTCAGCACCGGCCAGGAGGCCAGAAGAGAAGCGGCGTTCGCACTCGACGCTGTCGAGGCCGCGCAGGTGCCGCGCCTGCGTGCTGAGTTACTGGCCGACTCGCTGGCACCGGATCCCGCGCAGACCCCGATCCCGGGTCGGGTGCTCGCGCGGTGGCAGCCGTCCTGGCTGCGATACAGCCCGTTGAGCTTCACGGGTCTCGCGATGATCGCGGCCGCCGTCGGACTGGCGTACCAGGGGGGTGTTGCTGCGGCGCTGCGGAATTCGCGTCTCGAGCAGTCGGGCGTTGCGTTCGCCGACCGCCTCGGCGTGGCGGCGACGGTCGCCGCGGCGGCAGCCGTCGTGCTCGTGGCGTCGTCGGTGCTGTCGGTGCTGCAGTCCCTGCTGAGTTACGGGAATCTCGAGTTGCGCCGCGATGCTGACGTCCTGCACCTGAAGCACGGTCTGCTGCGGGTGCGGGAGCACACGTTCGACATGCGAAGGCTGCGGGGCGGAACACTGCGGGAGCCGTTGCTGGTCAGGCTGTTCGGCGGTGCCCGGTTGGACGCGGTGATGACCGGTGTCGACGGTGCGGGTCAGGCGTCGATGTTGTTGCCGCCGTGTCAGAAGTCGACCGCGGAGACCGTGCTGGCGGATCTGATCGCGCAACCCGACGCGGTGCGCGGTGAGTTGCGCCCGCACGGGTCCGCCGCGACGCGCAGGCGATGGACGCGCGCTCTGACGCTCCCCGCGCTCGCTGCGGTTGTGCTCCTCGTCGTGCCGACACCGACCTGGGCCTGGCTGGTATGGACGTTCTTCACGGTCTGCTGTGCGCTGCTCGCGCTCGACCGCTCGCGTTCGCTCGGTCACCGGGTGGGCGACGGGTGGCTGGTGGCGCGCGCGGGCAGTCTGCAGCGCAGGCGCGATTGCATCGCGGCAGCAGGCATCATCGGATGGACGGTGCGCCAGAGCCTGATGCAGCGCCGGGCCGGTGTCGCCACCCTGATCGCCGCGACCGCGGCCGGCGTCAAGCACTACCGGGTGATCGACGTACCGGCCGACATCGCGTGGTCGGTCGCCGCGGATGCGTCGCACTGGGTCGCAACCAGCAAATGGGCCCTCGACTCGGGTAGCCCCGAGTTGCAGTGATTCATCTGCCGTTTACTGTCGGGACCATGGCGATCGGTGGGGTGTTGTTCGACATCGATGGCGTCCTGGTGACGTCATGGAAGCCGATCGCAGGCGCGGCCGAGACGCTGAAGACCTTCGTCGACCACCAGATCGCATGCTCTTACCTGACCAACACCACGACGAAGACCCGCGCTCAGATCGCCGAGTTGCTCACCGACGCAGGGATTGCGGTGCGCGCTGACGAGGTGATCACGGCGGCGGTGCTGACCGCCGACTACGTCAGGAGCAACTACCCCGACGCGAAGTGCTTCCTGGTCAACAGCGGTCAGATTGCCGAAGACATGCCCGGGATCGACATCGTGTACTCCGGCGAGTTCAGCGGACCCAAGGCTCCGGAAACGCCTGACGTGGTACTACTCGGTGGGGCGGGACCGGAATACAGCCATCTGACGCTGTCGTGGGTCTACGACTGGATGGCTCAGGGGGTTCCGGTGGTGGCGATGCACCGCAGCACGGCGTGGACGACCACCGACGGCCTGCGCGTGGACACCGGCATGTACCTGATCGGGATGGAGCAGACGTCGGGTCGCAAAGCCACCGCCGTCGGCAAGCCCGCGTCCGAGGGATTCCTCGCCGCCGCGAGCCGCCTCGGCGTCGACGCTGACGAGATGTACATGATCGGCGACGACCTCAACAACGACGTGCTGCCAGCACAGGTCGTCGGTATGACGGGGGTGCTGGTGCGCACCGGCAAGTTCCGCCAGGACACGTTGGACCGCTGGGCGGCCGATGAGTTCGCGATGCAGCCAAACCACGTCATCGACTCGGTCGCCGACCTGCCGCGGTTGCTGGGGTTGTAGCGATGTCCGAGCTGGGGATGTGGCAGCGGGTCGAGCGCAAGCTGCTCGAGCGCGGCGTCAACACCTACCTGGAACTCGGATTGTGGATTTCGTTGGTCTACATCGTGATTGGCGTCGGTTACACGATTTTTCACGTCGAGCTGATGGGCCAGCTCCAGCAGGCGCTCACCGGCGCCTTCCCGATCTTCTCCGACATTGCCGCGCTGGTGGTGATGGTGTTGGGGTGGCCCATTCTGTGGGCCAGCTCTTTTCTGTGCGGCGTCGCGGGATGCGGGTTGTTCTAGCGATGACTTTCCGCGTCCGCGTGGGTCTGTACTCCCATGACTGAGGAACGCATACAGGCCACCGTGACCGTCGACGCGCCCGCCGAGGCCGTCTTCGACGTGTTGGCCGACCCGGCGACACACCAGGCCATCGACGGCACAGGATGGGTGCGCGCACCGCTGGACGGCGCGCGTCTGACCGAGGTGGGTCAGATTTTTCGGGTGACGATGTACCACGACAACCACCCCGAGAAGTACTACGAGATGGCGAACCGGGTCGAGGTGATCGATCCGCCGCACGCCATCGCGTGGCAGCCCGGGCAGGGACCCGACGAGCGTGGCTACCTGATGGGAGGCGCCGAACGCGAATTCGGTGGCTGGATCTGGCGCTATGACCTCGAACCGGTCGGAACCGAGCAGACACGGGTGACGCTGACCTACGACTGGTCGGGGGTGTCGCCGCGAATGCGCGACATCGCGTTTCCGCCGTTCGAACCGCAGCACCTGGACAACTCGCTGAAGAACCTGGCCGGGCTCGCTGAGCAGTAGTGCGGAAGGCCGTATCGTTGGCTGATGCCGCAGAGGGGCCCTGGATTCGGTCTTCTCGGGCCGTTGCAGCTGTCGGTCGACGGCACCGTGGTGCCTATCGGCACGCCCAAGCAACGGGCGGTGCTGGCATTCCTGGTGATGAATCGCAACCGGCCGATGGCCGCGGACTCTGTGATCAACGCCGTCTGGGGTGAGGACGCCCCGTCGGAAGCCCGCGCCAGCCTGCACGCCTACGTGTCCAATCTGCGGCGGCTGCTCACCACGGCCGGCGTCGACGGTAAGAACATGCTCGAGAAGGTGTCGCCCGGATACCGGCTGAACGTCGAAGAGATGGAAGTCGACCTCGGGCGGTTCATCCACGAGAAGAACAAGGGTGTCCAGGCCGCGACCGAAGGCCGCTACAACGATGCGAGCAGGCACTACACCACGGCACTGGCCCAGTGGCGCGGCGATGTGCTCGAGGACCTTCGCGCCTTCGACTTCGTCTCCGTCTTCGCCACAGCGATGGCCGAGGACAGGATCGCCACCCACATCGCGCTGGCCGAATCCGAGATCGCCTGCGGGCGGGCCAAGAACATGATCTCCGACATGGAACGGCTGGTGTCCGATCACCCGTTCCGGGAGCCGGCCTGGGAACAGCTGATGATCGCGTACTACCTGTCCGCGCGGCAGTCGGATGCCCTCGACGCGTACCGGCGGTTGAAGACGATTCTGGCCGACGAGCTCGGTATCGATCCGAGCCCGCCGCTGCGGCAGTTGCACGAACGGATCCTGCGGCAGGAGCCGATGGACCCGGCGCCGCAATCCGAGAACACCATCACCCGCACCTTCATCAGCCTGGCGAACCAGAGCGCGATCAACACCGGCAAGTCGCGCGCGCAACTGCGATCCGCGGCCACCGGCGAGTGCTTTCCGGTGAAGGGGACGGCCACCCGGATCGGACGGCGGTCCGACAACGACATCGTCCTCAACGATCCGCGGGTCAGCCGCCATCACGCGGTGATCATCGACACCGGCACCAGTTTCATGCTCATCGATGCCCGGTCGGCCAACGGGGTCGAGCTGAATCACAGCCGAGTTCGTGGAAGTGGTCCGCTCGTCGACGGATGCCACGTGCGGATCGGCGAACTGGATTTCCGCTTCGAGATCGAGGCCCGCTAGAGCGGGTCAGAGACCGCGCACCGCCTCGATGCGGGCGAGCAGATGGTCGGTCGTCGCCGCAGCGATCGGCGGTCCGCCGCAGATTCTGCGCAGCTCATTGTGAATCCAGCCGTGCGGCTTCCCAGTGCGGTGATGGGCGATCGACACCAGCGCGTTGAGTTCGCGGCGAAGCTCACGCAGCTGTCCGTGCTTGGACTGCCGGAAATTCATCGACGCCGTGCTCGACTCGATGCCGCCGCTGGCGCGGCTCCGTCGGTCAAGCTGCTCTTCCTGCCTTCGCCGCAACAAGTCGCGCATCTGTGTCGCGTCGAGCAGACCGGGGATGCCCAGAAAGTCGGCCTCTTCCTCGCTACCCGCCGGAGTCGCCGTACCGAACGACGATCCGTCGAAGATGACCTGATCAAGCTCGGCGTCGGCGCCCAGCATCTCGAAGCCGTTGTCCAGATCCGTGGACTCGTCCTTCTGCTGTTGGGCGTCGACGATCAGCTCGTCGTCGAGGCCGTCGGATTCGCGGTGTGGCCGGCCCAGTACGTGGTTGCGCTGGGCCTCCATCTCGCTGGCGAGAAGCAGCAGGTTGGGCACCGAGGGCAGGAATACGCTGGCCGTCTCTCCGGACCGTCGCGACCGGACGAACCGGCCGATCACCTGAGCGAAGAACAGCGGAGTCGACGCGCTCGTCGCGTACACGCCCACCGCAAGCCGCGGTACGTCCACGCCCTCGGAGACCATCCGCACCGCGACAAGCCAGCGACTGGTGCCTTCGGAGTACTGGCTGATGCGGTCGGAGGAGCCCTTGTCGTCGGACAACACGACGGTAGGCGCTTCGCCGGTGAGACGGGTCAGCAGTTCGGCGTATGCGCGGGCGGCGGTCTGATCGGAGGCGATGATCATCCCGCCGGCGTCGGGCACATGCTGACGTTTCTGCTGCAGCCGCTTGTCGGCGGCCGCGATCACTGCGGGCATCCACTCACCGGCGGGATTCAGCGCGGTGCGCCAGGCCCGTGCCGTCTGCTCGGCGCTCAGTGGCTCGCCGAGCCGTGCCGAGTGTTCTTCTCCTGCGCTGTCGCGCCACCGCGACTCGCTCGAATACGCCATGAACACCACCGGCCGGACCACGCCGTCGGCCAGCGCGTCGCTGTAGCCGTAGGTGTGATCTGCCTGCGAGTGCATCAGCCCGTCGGCACCGCGCTCGTAGTTGACGAAGGGGATCGGGCTGTCGTCGCTGCGGAACGGTGTGCCCGTCAGTGACAGGCGACGGGTGGCGTCGCCGAATGCCTCACGGATCGCGTCGCCCCAACTCTTCGCGTCGCCGCCGTGGTGGATCTCGTCGAACACCACGAGCGTGCGGTGGTTCTCGGTGCGCACGCGATGGCGGGAGGGGTGCTTGGCCACCTGGGCGTAGGTGACGACGACCCCGTGGTACTCCGACGAGGTCTGCGCCGACGAGTTCGAGAATTTCGGATCGAGCGCGATACCCACGCGTGCGGCCGCCGTGGCCCACTGGATCTTGAGGTGTTCGGTCGGCACGACGACGGTGATCTTGTTGACGACGCCCTCGCCGAGCAGTTCTGCGGCGACCCGCAGGGCAAACGCCGTCTTGCCCGATCCGGGTGTTGCGACAGCCAGGAAATCACGCGGCGCGGCGGCAAGATACCGTACCAATGCCCGACGCTGCCAGCCCCGCAAAGCCTGGGTGTCGGGCGCTGCATAAGCCCGCACCCAAAGCTCCTCACTGATCGGACTGCAGCCTAACGCAACGGATTACGCGCGCGCACGTTTCGGCGTGTCGGCGAGTGCGTGTCATCTCTGGCTCGGCGCATCGGTGGTGCGGGGAGCAGGGCCACGACGTGAGACGGCGCATTCAGGCCGCGATGTTCGCCGGTCGGCCAGCAAAGGTCATGCTTGCGTGAGGGCAGGCTGGGTATCCGTTTGCCACCATGGCGAACAAATCCGATCCCGGCAACGGCGACATCGATCCCTGCGTGCGCGTGTACGGGACGCAGGTGCACAACTTACGGAGTGTCGACGTGGCGGCGCCGCGCGACGCGCTGGTCGTGTTCACCGGTATCTCCGGCTCAGGCAAGTCGTCGCTGGCCTTCGGCACGATCTACGCCGAGGCGCAACGCCGCTACTTCGAGTCCGTGGCTCCCTACGCCCGCCGGCTACTGCTGCCCGCCGGAGCGCCGAAAGTGGACGACATCACCGGGCTGCCCCCCGCTGTCGCACTGCAGCAACGACGGGGTGCCGCGACGTCGCGATCCACCGTCGGCACCGTGACCACCCTGTCGAACCTGCTGCGGATGCTGTTCTCCCGTGCCGGGACCTATCCGCGCGGGGTCACCGAACGACTGGATTCCGACGCGTTCTCCCCGAACACCGCGATCGGGGCCTGCCCGGAGTGCCACGGACTCGGCCGGATCCATCGGGTGACCGAGGAGACGCTTGTTCCGGACCCGTCGCTGACGATCCGCGAAGGCGCGGTCGCCGCCTGGCCGGGTGCGTGGCAGGGGCAGAACCTGCGGGACATCCTCGTCACGCTGGGTTACGACATCGACAAGCCATGGCGCAAACTCACCAAGCGGCAACGCGATTGGATTCTCTTCACCGACGACCAGCCGACCGTCGAGATCGATCCGGGTCAGCACCCCGTGCAGGCCGACTACTACTACAACGGCACGTTTTCCAGTGCCGAGCGCCACGTCCGGCACACGCTGGCCAACTCGCAGAGCGCGATGATGCGCCGGCGGGTGCTGCAGTTCGTCGACAGTGTCGAGTGTCCTCTGTGCCACGGTTCCGGACTTCGCCCCGAAGCCCTGCAGGTGACGTTCGCCGGGCGGACGATCGCCGACTACGCGGCCATGCCGTTGGCTGATCTCGCAGCCACGTTGGCTCCGGTGGCCGCTCGGACCGATGCCACCGCCGCGTACGAGTCCACGTCGTCGGGTGAGCTGACGGAGGTGGCAACGATGATCGCCGCGGACCTCGTGGCACGCCTCGGGGTGCTCATCGAGCTCGGTCTTGGCTACCTGACCCTCAACCGCCGCACCCCGACGGTCTCGCCGGGGGAACTGCAGCGACTGCGGTTGGCCACCCAACTGCGCGCCGGCTTGTTCGGCGTGCTCTATGTCCTCGACGAGCCGTCGGCAGGATTGCATCCCGCCGACGCCGAGCCGTTGCTCGATGTACTCGATCGCTTGCGGCGGGCGGGCAATTCGTTGTTCGTGGTCGAGCACGACATGGACGTGGTGCGCCGCGCGGACTGGATCGTCGACGTCGGGCCGGGCGCGGGAGAACAAGGTGGGGACGTGCTCTACAGCGGGCCGGTGCCTGGCCTCGCCGACGTCGAAGCGTCGGTCACTCGCAGGTACCTCTTCGACGAAGCGTCCCCGTCGGCTCGTCAACCCCGAGCCCGAAGTGGCCTGCTCCGGATGGAAGGGATCCGCTTTCACAACCTGAAGAACCTCCAGGTGGACCTGCCGCTGGGCGTATACGTCGCGGTCACCGGTGTATCCGGATCGGGCAAGTCGACGCTCGTCGTGAAGGTTCTCGGCGACGTAGTACAGCGCCATCTCGGGGCGGGGCGCGCAGACGGGCAGGGGGATGTCGACGACGACAGTGGCGACGCCGAGATCGTCGACCTCGATCACGACGCCAGCGTCGGCGTGACGGTCGAGGGGATCGAAGAGATCCGTCGGCTTGTGTCGGTCGATCAGCGACCGATCGGGCGGACCCCACGCTCGACGCTGGCGACCTACACCGGCTTGTTCGACGCCGTCCGTCGTGAGTTCGCCGCAACCCCGAAGGCCAGGCGCCGCGGCTGGACCGCGGGCAGGTTCTCGTTCAATGTGGCCGACGGCCGGTGCCCGACCTGTCAGGGCGAGGGGTTCGTATCCGTCGAATTGTTGTTTCTCCCAGGCACATACGCCACCTGTCCGGAGTGCAAAGGGGCGCGCTACAACGACGCGACTCTCGAAGTGCGGTACCGCGACCGGACCATCGCCGACGTGCTCGCGATGACCGTCGACGAGGCTGGCGACTTCTTCACCGACGTCGCGAGTGCGGCGCGCAGCCTGACCACGTTGCGAGAAGTCGGACTCGGATACCTCCGTCTCGGTCAGCCCGCGACCGAGTTGTCAGGCGGCGAAGCCCAGCGCATCAAGCTGGCCGCAGAGCTGCAGCGGCCGCAACGAAGGCACACCCTCTACGTGCTCGACGAGCCGAGCACAGGGCTGCACCCCGCAGACGTCGATCTGCTCGATCGGCAATTGCACCGACTGGTCGACGGCGGTAGCACCGTCGTGGTGGCCGAACATGACATGCGGATGGTCGCGGGTGCGGACTGGGTCATCGATCTGGGTCCGGGCGCAGGCACCGACGGGGGCAGGGTGGTGGCCGAGGGGCCACCGTCGAAGGTGGCGCGCGCCAAGAACAGCCGCACGGCCCCGTATCTGGCGGCGGCTATTCCACGAGATAGTTGTCGTTCTTGACGAACCACTCGGCGCGTTCCTCGTCGGACAGCTCGGCGAGGTGCTCGAAGCCTTCGAAGTAGGCCTCCCGAGGGGCGCCGGGAGCGAACAGCATCAACAGCGCAGCGGGTGCGTCGGCTTCGTTGCGGAAGCCGTGAATGCCGCCGGGCGGAACGTAGAGAAAGTCGTTGGGATTCCCGTCGACCCAGTCGTTGCCGTCGTAGAGCCGGACGCTGCCCGAGATCACGAAGAAGGCTTCGGACATCGTGCGGTGAAAATGCGGTCCCGGTCCGCCGCCGCGTGCGGCGATCTCGACGCGGTACAGCCCGTAGTCACCGTCGGTGGACTGCTGGTTCGCGAGGTAGTGGTACTTCACGAGACCGAACGAGTCGTAGTCCGGGGGGTTGGTCCCGCGCCGCAGCCGGGCACTGACCTCCGGCTCGTCCTTGGTGTACCGGACTGGCGGATACGGTGGCACGTTTCGTGGATCCCAGAGTGACATCGCTTGTCAGCCTGCCACATTCGGCTAGACGGGGAAGACGACTCCGGTCAGCTCTTCGGACACCGTCCACAGCCGCTGCTGCGCGGCGACATCGTGTGACGCGCGATTGGACGACACGAGCGTGGCGTAGCCGCGCTGTTCGGCGAATCCGTCGGGGCCGAAGTACTGCCCGCCGAGCACACCCGGATCGGTTGCCGCCCGCAGCGTGGGCAGCGCACCCATGTCCGCGCCTTGGAAGAGCGGACGGGCCAGTGCTGTCAACGGCTGTACCAGCCGGGGCAGATTACGCATCAGCTCCGTGTTCGACCCGCCGGGATGCGCCGCTGCTGCGATCGTGTTGGTGCCCTGCAGTCGCCGTTGCAATTCGTAGGTGAACAGCAGGTTCGCCAGCTTGGACTGCCCGTAGGCGCGGAATCGGTTGTAGGAGCGTTCCCATTGCAGATCGTCGAAGCGGATGGCCTCGATGAGGCGATGGCCAGTGCTGCTGACCGTCACCACGCGGGAGCCCGGCGCCGCCAGTACCCGGTCGAGGAGCAGGCCGGTG